>JBKPTR010000029.1:0-9060 GCA_046735615.1 Actinomycetota bacterium | reverse complement strand
ACTGGCTTGACACCGTCACCGTCAGCCGCGGAAGGGCCTCAACGACTACGACACGACGAACGAAGAGCGGGGACTTTCACTGGCCACCAGCGGGGACCGCCACCTGGCCACCAGTGGGGACTTTCTCATGGCCACGGACAGGTGGACGAGGTTTCGGGTTCGTGCGAGTTTTGTGGCCGACCACTGGACAGCGTCACGAAGATCAGCGTGAGGTGTGCGATGACCGTAGCGGCGGCCCTTCGGGACTTTGTGAGCCGACATCCTGCCGGTTCTTACTTCATTTTGACGTTCGCGGTCTCCTGGGGCGGTTTCTTTCTGATTGGCGGTCGGGGGTTTTTCGCCGGGACCAGTTGGCATGCACGCAAGCCTCATCGCCAGCTCCATCTCCGGTTTCGGGCTGGTCCCTCCCTCCATATCCGGGATTCCGTTCTTGATCATGTTCCTCGCTTTCACTGGCCTGTTGTGGCTGGTCGTCGCGGTGGTCACCCTGGTCTGCCGCGGAGAGCTCACCCGACACCTGCATCCGGTGCTGCCCGATGTGTAACCAGCGGCACTGGCCGGTTGAGCGGTGGGACGTGATGACAGCCTTCTCCGCTGTGGCGGGAAAGCATCGAACACCGGTTACGCCCTAACGCCTCATTCGCCACAGTGGTAGGAAGCTGCCAGCCATGTCTGGCAGCGCATCCGCGGGGCTAGTGCGGCAGAGGATCAACGGTCTCCGCGCGTCTGGCGATGGCGCGTAGCATTGCCACTCCATAGGTGGCGTCGACCAGTCCCAATGGCAGCGTCAGCAGTCTGATGGCCGGCGGCGAGTAGTTGGCCCGGGTCCGCACCAGAAGTCGTGATTTGTGCTGTGCCAGTTCGCGAAGGACGAGCGCCCAAGTGAAGTCGACGTAGGTCCCGGAATCCCGCAGCTGCTTCTCGATCTTCGATGGCGCCTCCGGGTCGTTGATGTCGATGGGACTGCCACGTCGTGGATGTCGGATCGACCGGTACACCAGGGCATGCGGCGGATCCACATGTTGGACGCGAAAGTAGGAGGCATAGTTCGGCCCATCGCAGATTATGTCTCCGGCGGCCACGTGCTGGTATTCAGCAAGCAGCCGGTCGGCGCTCGGGGGGAACGGAGTCTTGTGGCCGAACACCCACCGGTTGGCGAATAGGTCGACCCATTGCGGGGTGTACCAGCCGCCCCGGCCGTAACCCATCTGGGCCAGCCATGGCCACACCTGCTCCGCGGTGGCGCGTACGGTGATGCCGCGGGTCCACTCCACCATCGGGTGCGCGATGAGGTCATCGCCTGGCAGCGACCCGTGCGCCTCGGCATCCGAGACCCCTGTCCGCGTACTGACCCGACGGGTCACGGCACCGAGCAGCCATCCGCCAAGCATCGAACCGAACGCCACGGCGGATAGCCGCCCGGGACCCTGACCGGCTGCGGGTGCTGCCACGGCGCCCATTCTCGCCGCAGGTTCCCAATCCGCCGTGGCAACCCTGAATCACATGTTGCAGACTCGCGACATTGTGCTTCTCCGGGGTGGCTCGACGGGAACCGAAGAAGACATTTTTGAGACGTCTGGGGATCCCAGTAAGACTGTCGGCTGAACGGTGGAACAGGCGAAGGTCATCCGACAAGCGAACCAAGATCAACTAGCACCTATGAGGCCGCCCCGTATTAAGTGCGCTACGGGTCAGGACGCCAACATCGGCCACAAGATCAGGTACGGCAAACGAGGTAAGGAATAGATGGCTCGAACCTTGACCAGTCGTGCGGCAACGCCCATCCGCATGCCGTGCATGGTTGGGGCCACACGACTGTCGGCCAAGTCCGTGCCCACCTCGAAGCGACCTCGGTAGGTAGCAGTACAGAGGGTTGGCTCTCTTGTGGAAAAGCAGGACTGTTGACCCCCGTACGAGGCCTCTTCGGCTTTGTGCCGGAAACCTGCTGTGGCGGGAGGCTTCACTCAAGGAGAGGAGGAGTCATGGGCTTCCTGGAAGTCATCGCTCGTGCCAAGGTCCGCCCAGGTCAACTTGAGGGCGTCAAGGCCCAAGCGGCCGAGATCGTTCGGCTGACCCGCGAGCGGGACACCCACACCCTTCGTTGCGACTGGTTCATCAGCGAAGACGGAACCGAATGCGAGGTGCATGAGATGTTCCCGGATGAGCAGGGGCTGATGGAGCACCAGATGCACATCATGGAGGCGCGGACGGTCCTATTCCGCGACTACGCCTACGACCACCGGTCGACCGTTTACGGCGAGGTCTCGCAGGATTTCATCAACCTCATCAAAACGCGCATGGGAGCGGCACTGACCACCTTCTCGTTCCTGCAGGGGCTCGAAGAGTCGGCGACGGTTTAACCACCAGCGGTCGGTACTTGGCCCGCGTTCGAAGACATGCAAAGATCATGCGGTTGAGCCGCGAGCATGACACGCAGACACTTCGGTACGACTGGTTCATCAACGAGGACGGAACCGAGTGCGAGGTCCACGAGGCGTACGTGAGTGAAGAGGGGCTGATCGAGCACAACGCGCACGTCATGGACGCGAGGGCGATCCTGTTCGACAGGTACGCGTACGACCACCGGATGAGCGTCTACGGCGAGATCTCCCAACCGCTCAGGGATCTGTTCAGCAAGCACGCCGGAGGAGTGAGTTCGTACTCATTCCTGCAGGGGCGATCGGATGGCTAGCCCTGTGCGGCCGATATGGCGATGCCGCCGAGACGCTCTTGCTCGCCGCCTACACCTACCGCGACGGTAGAACCGCGTGGGACGCCTTCCCCGAACAGTGGCGGCGGATCGCCAGGGAAAACGCCCGGCCAGCCTTGCTGGACTTCCGAAACTCCATCGGCAACTATCCATCACCGGCCGATCTTGCGAATGTTGCCGTCCCCGTCGTGTGCGCTTACGACGCCCGCAGCCCCAACAGCATCATCCGCCTGACCCGCTCGCTCGCAGCAGCCATCCCCACTGCCAGAACGCATCAAATTGACGGTGCCGGCCACGCCGCCCCCTTCGATGCAACCCCCAATTTCGTGCAGCCGATCACCGACACCATCAGCTCCGAACAGCATCGGACGTTCGGCTGACAGGGCCGAAAGGCACTGACCATCTTTCCCACGGCTAGCCAGCGACGGACCGTACCAGGTCCGCCATCGATGCGTTGAACTTGTCCGCTTCATCGACGAACGGCTCGTGGCCCGACTCATCGAACCAGATGAGCATCTTCGACGGCGCAGTCAACATATTGAAATAGGCCACGCTGGTCTCCGGCGGAACCCAGCGATCACGGCGTCCGAGGAAGAAGAACACCGGCATCTGCAAGGCGGGCACGAGCTTCATCAGATTCACCTTCGACGTCTCGGTCAACATGGCGTTGAGGGTGAATCGGAAACCCCGTGCCAGATTGGGTAGATCCAACAGCGACAACTCCGGTCCACGCAGAAACAGCCGTCCGAGGTCCCACGAAGCCCTCGCAGCGGTTTGGCCCTGGAGGCGATTCACCCAGAAGCGCTCCCGAAACAAGCCACTGACCGGATAGGGCGGCGGCCCAATCGCGCGCAGCTTGTCCAGTGCCTTGCGGTTGTTGAGACGTTCCGCTTCGGCGAGCGCGAACGCGTACGACGCCGACTCGGCCGCTGCGCTGTCACCGACCTGTCCGCTGCCGACATAGGCCGCGACCTTCTCGGCGAAGCGTGCGGCATAGAGCACTCCGAGAGCAGAGCCCCACGAGTGCCCGAAGATCACAACCTGTTTCCCACCCACGTGTTCGCACACCGCCTGGACCAGCTCGTCGAGGTCAGCGATGAACTGTTCCACCGTCATGGAGGACCGGTTGATCTTCCTGTCGAAGGACTTACCGCTGCCGCGCTGGTCCCAGTAGACGACTGTGAAGATCTTCTCCAGCGGCGCATTGAAGCGGCGGAAGAAATGCGTCTCGGAGAAGCCCGGCCCTCCGTGTAGCAAGATCAACGGCGGGTTGGTGAGGCTTTCGCCCCGGATCATTACCCACTGGTCGACTCCGCCGAGGCGGAGATAGTTGACCTCCGCGATGCTGCCGCGAACCACCTTGCGGTCTGGGCCGCGGAATGGTCGCGTCCTTCCCAGATGCTTCATGCGGTCTCCACCCCCTTCCCACCCCGAACACTGCGCCACGCAGGAGAACCCGCGATAGAGCCCTGCGGCCCTCGTTGCTGAGGACGTTCGGCGCTTGGCAGGTACCAGCCGAGCGTGACTAGGCGTGGAGCGAGACGCTCGTCGGGACGCGTTTGTCATGGGTCTCAGTGACCGAACGATTCGGGAATGGAGGCATTGAGAGCAACTTGCCAAGGCGAGTGGCTCTGCGGCTCGGGAGGTCTGTCCCCCCCAACGTGCGTCGGATCACACGGACGATGGGATCAGCGCGGACAGTGCCGCCGGGCGAGCGCGTGGACTATTCGGGAATGAGGGCGTGATGGATGAGGGAAGAATCTCACCGGCCCGCCGGCTCGGCGGAACCTCGTTCATACTGAGCGGAACGCTTTACCTGATCAAATCGATCTTGGATCTGGTCGTCGCCGACCCACCGTCGACCGGTCCGGAGATCTTCGAGTGGCGGTCATCGCATGAGCTGGCGCTGGCCTGGACCAGCGAGGTGCTGTTCGCCGCGGCCGCTACGGTGGTCAACTCGGGTTGACATACTCACTGTCCACATAATCGAATCCGACCTGATCCGCTAGCGGTCGACCACAAGGAACCTTCTGCGAGAGGCCGGCGAGGCGGAAGGGCTACGACCTCGGCAGCTCGGCGTCAGCAACGCGTAGCTCGACTGCATCACCAGAGTGCGGTTCGGCTCTAGCGCCACTACGATCCACTAATTCGGTGGGCCCTTCAAATCCCATCCCATTTCGAGGTCCTGCCAGTCGTGGACGACGCGATCCGCACTCGGTTTTCTGTTGTTATCCAGCCAGTCCCAGCTATACCAACCTGCGCGGTCCCCTCCCATTCGCACCAGCCAGGGCCAGACCCTCTCCGGCGGCGCCGAAAGGACCGTGGCCATCGTCGCCCCGCCGTCAGGATCGGGGACCAGCTCGTCGCCGGGGTAGGTACGGGTGGTCTCATCTGGAGTCGCGGGCCCAGGTCAGCATCTGCGGCCGGATCCACAAGGCGGAGAACGCCAGCGCGGTGAAGGCCGTCGCGAGGCGGAGCGGAGCCGCTCCCGGTCGGTGCGGACTCAACTCATCTGGGGTCCCGCCGTTGCTCGCATGCCCCCGTGCGCAAAGTCCCAGCAGACCACGGCCGCCGACCTTACCGTCCGGGACACGATATCCAGCGCAAACCCTGGCCGGGTCGTCGGGAAGGGCCTCCCGCTATGGACCGTCCGCCGGTAGATGTTCCTTGTTAAACCTGGATCCAAGGAGCACGCCGCATGACCACAAACTGTCGGCCCGACACCGTTGCCCATCAAGAAGTCTGAAGCTTCACTCCGGTGACGCGCCGCGCGCCGGGGGATCGCGTTGCTGGCACCTCACGGCGCATCACGGTGATAGCAAGGACGACAAGCCACGCGAAGTAGGCGTAGGCGTTGATCCGCTCGAAGCCGCCCGCCCACGGCGTGTCGTTCTGCTCGATGCCCTGGATCGCGAATGCGGATGCCATTCCGAACCCAACCACAACGGCAATCGTGGCGAGCGCGTAGGGCCGGAACCACCCGCGGTATGCGACGGCAGACAGCGCCATCGCCGCGATCACCAGCACACTGAACACCGCCGACAAGACGATGTGCATCGTGTCGTTGAACCCGCCCTCCATGCCGCGCGAACTCATCGCCCAGACCGTGTGCGTAGGGAACCCGACGACACCGATCGCGATCAAAGGCCGCCGACCCATGAGAGGCTTCTCCGCCCAGAGGCGCGGAGAACCCCGATTCCAAAGACAAGCACCAGCACACCGTGAATCAAGATGACCATCATCATCAAAGGCCGAACTGGTGATCCGAAAGCACTCAGCTCACTAATGGCCTGATCTAGGTAGCTGTACCCGTCGTAGAGGAAACTTGAGAGAAGGTCCCCAATCACGTACACGACAACGGCGGCGATGCCCGCCAGGAGCAGGACCTTATTCGTCACTGGTCCGCGCCACCAGCGTGACATCGCAGCTCCACACGACTCGTCGCCGCAATGTATCCATGGCGCGCCCCCCACCTCCTTCTGCCAGGCTACGGCTCCCCGCGCGGGCGACGCCAGAGGCGAAAGTGACGTCGCGGGTGTCGTGGACGCCTACGGCGGCGCATCGCATTGGAGTCGCGGACCACGGCGAGACGCCCGGCTGGCCGCGGAAGGTGACTAACTCGAACCGATTCCGATCGATCAGGGTGGCCGGCCAGCCGTCGGCGAGGGTGGCTGGATCAGACCGGATGGTCCTGGACTAGGCCCTCCAACGTCGAGGCGCGGCCGGTGCGCTCGCTCCGATAGTGTCCGCCTGCATACGGTCGAGGCCTCCGTCAAGGCCTTTGATCGCCCGCCTCCGCCACAGGGCTACGGCAAGCACCGATAGCCACAGGAAGTACGCGCTGAACGCGATGCGCTCATAAGGCGCGTACGCAAGGGCAAGCGCATTGAACGTCACGACCGTGGCAAGGCTGACCAGCGAGTAGATCCGGAACCGTCTGCCGAGCGCTGCGGCGCCGTCGTTGCTGGTGCTCTCACTGCTTGGCTATGCAGGAATCCGGCTTGAGCGCAAGCTGCATCCGCGATAGGCAGCTGGGCAAATCACTCAGGACCGACGTGGAATCCATGCGGCCGGGCGCCCTGATGCGTGGTCAGCGGGTTGCGCCGAAGTGCGGAGCTCGGTCCCGGCTGGAGTTCAACAGCAGCTCGTTGTCGGCGCGATCAGGATCTTGACCCGTCGGCCGTCGGGAGCACCTGGCGAACCGTCACCTCGGCACGCCCTGCGATCCCAACGACGGTAGGTTAGCGCCAGCTCATCCACCCATGCCGGGCGAGAAGCGTAGTTGCGGACTTTCGAATAATGCCGCAAGGAGGTGGGCGGCGACCTAGCCAGCGAAGGGAGGGTTCAGTCACATGACCACCGACCCAGCGGTGAATGCACCGTACGTCTCCACGGGGAACCTTCCGCCGGCCGAGCAGGTGCGTCTCTTGGTGAATGAGGCCTATGAGCGCTTCCGGGCCAACGCCGAGGGCGAGGTGTCACACGTGTATCCGTCGTTGGCTGCTGTCGACCCTGACAGGTTTGGCATTTGTGTGGCGAATACTCGAGGTCTTACTGCCGACGCGGGTGATGCAGACGTCGAGTTCACGATCATGAGTGTGGCGAAGCCGTTTGTTTTCGCGCTGATGTGTGGCGTCCACACTCCCACCACTGTTGCTCAGTTTGTCGGGCTGAACGCGACCGGCAGGAGATTTAACTCGGTGTCGGCGATCGAGGACCGTCCAGACGGTAAGACCAACCCGATGGTCAATCCGGGGGCGATGGCCACGACGAGCATGGCTCCCGGCGGCAACACCGAAGAGAAATGGCGCTTCCTCCAGGAGGGGTTGTCAGGCTTTGCGGGTCGTGAACTGTCGATCGATGAGGAGACGTTCGCATCAGCCTCGGCGACGAATGCAATTAATCGCGCCATCGGTGACCTTCTGCGCAGCTACGGCAGGCTCTCGGCCGATTCGGAGGAGACGGTCGACCTGTACACCAGGCAAAGTTGCCTGAGGGTCACCGCTCGGGACCTGGCCGTGATGGCGGCAACCCTTGCGTCCGGCGGGGTGAATCCGTCCACGGGTGAACAAGTCGTCGATCAGGTGAGCTGCCGTTGCGCCATGGTGGTGATGGCGACAGCCGGACTCTACGAGACGTCCGGCGAGTGGCTCTACACCATCGGGTTGCCGGGGAAGAGCGGCATCGGTGGCGGGATCGTCATGGTGTCACCTGGCAAAGGCGGGCTGGGTACGTTCGCACCACGACTCGATGCGGCCGGCAACAGCGTGAAGGGCCAGCTCGCCGCAGCCTTTCTTTCGCGCCAACTGGGCCTAGATCTGTTCGTATCCGCCCCCTAGATGAAGCTCTGCCGCCAAGGCCGGCAGCCTGCGCTCGCGCTCGACGCGTTCCCGACGCCGCGGGCCCCCGCGCATCCCACACCCGCCCGACGTGCCGGCTGCCCGACTGCTGACCTATCAGCCATCCCAAGGCCCGCGGACTCCGTGCATCGCCGGCGCCAACCCGGCCCAGGCAGCCAGATGGGCGGCGGTCGGGAACCGTGACATGTCCGCGCCGGTCTCGGCCACGATGACCTGCGCAACCGTCTCCCCAACCCCCGGAATCGTCTGCAACAACTCGAGTTGGTGCTGCCACGGCCGGCACGCCTCAGCGATGACTACATCCAGCTCGGCTAAAGCCTGCTCGACCAGCTCCAACCGCCGCAGCATCGAGCTGGCCAGCTGGGCATGATGGGCGTCGAAGGTTCCGGTCAGCGCCTGCGCAAGGTCCGGCATCTTGGGCCGCATCCGGCCCTTCGCCAACCCCGGCCTCGATCAGCCAATCCCGCATACCCGCTGCCAGCCGAACACCGTCTTGAATGTGCGCGTCTCGCTGCGCCGCCCACCGCGCGGGCCGGGCGTGCGTAGGCACACCGTCACCGAGTCCTTGGGGTGAACGTCAATACCTCGGTCGCCACCGGCGTCAACGCACGTGCCCGCACGGGATCACCGGTCCCAATCGGTGCCGAGCCGTTCCGCCAGGGTCGCGAGCATGGCCATGGCCGCTTCTGGCCGCTCCTCCAGTATGGCGTGTAGCTCGGCTCGCCTCAGAATCAGCCCGCGGACGCCCTCGGGGCCGGCGGTGACATTGGCGACGCGCGGTTGGCCGCGTAGCAGCGAGAGCTCCCCGACGTAATCGCCCGACCGGACGGTTCGGATAGGTCCTCCGGAGCCCTCTTGCGGGCGGCTCACCGTCACCTCGCCCTCGACAATGATCAACATCTCGTCGCCCTCTGCGCCCCAGGCGAAGATGAGCTCGCCGGTGTCATAGCGACGTTCGGTGAAGAGAGTGGCGATCCGCTCGAGATCTTC
>JBKPTR010000028.1:0-18830 GCA_046735615.1 Actinomycetota bacterium | reverse complement strand
GGGTCAGGGTCGCCACTGACGTCTACTCCTCTGCAAACGCGCGCACCGCGGCAGCGAAGGCATCTCCGCGAGCGGCGTAGTCGGTGAACATGTCCTTGCTGGCGCACCCCGGCGCGAGCAGGACAGCATCACCAGGTCTGGCCAGGGAAGCGGCCGCCGCAACGGCTTGTGCCATTGCTCTAGTGTCGACTTCTTCAATGATTTGTGTGGGGACTTCGGGCGCGTGTCGAGCCAGGGCTTGCGCAATGATCCCCCGGTCTATCCCGAGCAGTACGGCGCCACGCAGCCTTTCCCGATGAGCAGTGATCAACTCGTCGAAAGTGGTGCCTTTGGCCTGACCTCCGGCTATCCACACCACGGAGTCAAAAGCGCGCAACGCGGCATCGGCGGCGTGCGGGTTGGTGGCCTTGGAGTCATCCACCCAGGAGATCCCATTGCGTTCCAGCACGGTCTGGATCTTGTGCGCGCCTACTCTGACTGTTTGCAACCCTTGGCGGACCGCCGTCGCGGGCACGCCGTACGAGCGCGCCAGCGCGGCAGCTGCCAGTGCGTTCGCCACGTTGTGCGGCGCGGCGGGACTGACGTCGCTGATCTTGGCCAGCTCGAGCGCCGAGTCGCGACGCTGCTCGATGAAGGCTCGATCCACCAGCAGATCGTCGACGACGCCGAGCATCGACAGCCCAGGCGTTCCCAGCGTGAAGCCGATCGCTCGGGCACCTTCCACCACCTCGGCCCGCTCCACCATCTGCTCGGTGACCGGGTCAGCGACGTTGTAGACGCAGCTGGCCTGGACGCCGGCGTAGATCTTGGCCTTGGCATCGCGGTACGCGGCGTACGAGCCGTGCCATTCCAGGTGATCAGGCTGCACGTTGAGGACGGCAGCTGAGTGCATAGCCAGCGAATTGGACCAGTGCAACTGGTGACTGGACAGCTCGACGGCGAGCACGTCGTACAGCTGCGGGTCCAGCACAATCTCCATAATCGGGCGGCCGATGTTGCCCACCGCTGCCGTCCTCAGTCCTGCTGCGGCCAGGATCGACTCAAGCATCTGGGTAGTGGTGGTCTTGCCGTTCGTGCCCGTGATGCCAAGCCAGGGCACGATCTTCTCGGGCCGGCTGAGCCGCCAGGCCAGCTCCACCTCGCTCCAGATCGGTACGCCACGATCAGTGGCCTGCACCAGCAGTGGTGCGCTGGCCGGCCAGCCGGTCGCGATCACCAGGTCGGCATCATCGGGCAGCGTCGCGCTGGAGCCCGGCCCGAGCCGGACGGAGCCACCGAGCACTTCCAGGAGCTTGCCCTTGTCGGAGCTGACATCGTCCAGCAGGTCGTCCAAAGTCGTGACGCGGGCGCCGAATTGGAGCAGCCCATCGGCAGCCGCGAATCCAGAGACCCCGATGCCGGCCACGACAACGTTCGCCTGCGGCCATGGTGATCGACTATCGGCGCACGCCAACCATGAAACACTCATGTGCCTGCCACCCATTCCGCGTAGAAGATCCCCAGGCCGGCGGCGACGCACAGTCCGGCGATGATCCAAAAGCGCATCACGATCGTCACTTGCGCCCAGTTCAGCAGCTCGAAGTGATGATGGATCGGCGACATCTTGAACAGCCGCCGGCCCCGAGTCAACCTAAAGAACCCGACTTGGAGAATCACCGACATCACCTCGATGACCAGCAGTCCTCCCAAGATCACCAACAAGAGCTCGGTCCTGGTGAAGATCGCCATTCCGGCGAGCGCGCCGCCAAGAGATAGCGAGCCGGTGTCACCCATGAAGATCTTGGCGGGCTCGGCGTTCCACCACAGAAAGCCGAAGCAGGCGCCAGCGAGAGCGACCGCCACCACCGCCAAATCGTATGGGTCACGTACCTCGTAGCATTTCGGTCCGGCGGACGCGGTGTAGGCGCAGGACTGGTTGTACTGCCAGATGTTGACCAGCGTGTAGGCGCCGAAGATCATGACGCAGGCACCGGAGGCAAGGCCGTCGAGCCCGTCTGTGAGGTTGACGCCATTGCTGGCGGCCGCGATCAGCAGCATCACCCAGATGATCACGAGAATCAGCGGCAGTTGGAGCCATTCGATGTCGCGCAGGAAGGAAATGGCGGGTGAGGCAGGGGTAATTCCCCGCTCGTCCGGGAACTGCAGCGACGCGACCGCGAACACGATCGCGACGATCGATTGGCCGGCGATCTTTGCCTTACTTCGCAAGCCAAGCGAGCGTTGTTTGCTGATCTTGACGTAGTCATCGAGAAACCCGACCACACCTAAGCCGGTAAAGAGGAACAGCACCAGCAATGCCGAGGCAGAAGGGGCTGTAAAGGTGATCAAGTGGCTGCCGAAGTAGGCGAAGAGGACAGCGGCAATGATGACCAGCCCGCCCATGGTGGGGGTTCCGCGCTTGACGTGGTGGGAGGTGGGGCCGTCGTCGCGGATCAGCTGCCCGTAGCCCTTCTTGACCAGCACAAGGATTGCGAGACGGGTGCCGAGCAGCGTGCCGAGCAGGGCGAGGCCGCCGGCGAAGACAATGGTCTTCACACGGCATCCCGATCTGGTGGTGGTCCGACCGCGGTGAGGATTTCGTCGGCCACGGTGTCCAAGGCTAAGCCACGGGACGCCTTGACCAAGACCACGTCACCAGGCCCAAGATCACTCGTGACCACTGAAACCGCATCAGCCTTGGTTGTCACTCGCACCGCTCGGCTGGACGGTAAACCGGCAGCGACGGCGGCGCTGGTGATACGCGCTGCGTATTCACCAATTGCCACGAGGTGCTCGACCCCGCTCTGTGCCGCAAACCGGCCGATCGCAGCGTGCTCCTCGGCTGCGGTCTCGCCCAACTCGAGCATGTCGCCCAACACAGCCCAGGTGTGCCGGCCCGCTCGGCCCAGCTCAGCCAAGGTCGTCAGCGCAGCACGCATCGAATCGGGGTTGGCGTTGTAGGAATCGTTGATCACCGTAACGCCATCTGATCGGTCATGCAGTTCCATGCGCCAGCGCGATCGCGGACCGGCCGCAGCAAGTGCCGCGGCGATGTCGTCGAGCTCAAGACCTACCGCAACTGCCGCAGCTGCCGCTGCAACCGCGTTTGCGACTTGATGACGCCCAGTGAGCTGAAGCTGCACTGATTCAGAGTGATCGTTTCGGCCGTCATGGAGCGCGAAGGAGTAACGACCATAAGCGTCGCCAGCCAATCCGGAGGCCCAAACACCGTCGTCAAGTGGCTGGATCGTTGACCAGGGCAGCACTTGGGCCCGGGTACGCCGGCGCATCGACCAGGCCAGCGGATCGTCAATGTTCAACACGGCCCAGCCATCGGGTGGAAGTGCCTCCACCAATTCACCCTTGGCGCGAGCGATTGCAGCCTGCCCGCCGAACTCCCCTACGTGGGCCTGGCCGATGTTCAGCACCACTCCAACTCGGGGCGGTGCGATGTCACAGAGGTAGGCGATATGTCCTATGCCACGCGCACCCATCTCCGCGACGAGAAATCTGGTCTGCTCGTCGACGCGTCCGACGGTCAGCGGCACACCGAGCTCATTATTGAGATTGCCGACTGCCGCCACCGTCGGACCGGCTCGCTCCAGAACCTGCGCAAGCAAGTCCTTGGTCGAGGTCTTGCCGACCGAGCCGGTAATGCCGATGACGTGCAGACCTCCAGCACTCGCCCGGTCGATGAGGTATCGGGAGAGCCGGCCCAGCGCGACAAGAGGATCAACCACCACCAGGCACAGGCCCCCCGCCACCCGATGCCTGGTAAGTGAGGCTGCTGCCCCGGCTGCCGTGGCCGCCGCGACGAAGACATGCCCGTCGGAATGCTCTCCGCGCAGCGCCACGAACAGGGCGCCAGTGGATACTGTCCGGGAGTCGGCCGTCAGGCCAGTCACGACTGCAGTCGTGTCGCCGGGACCAGATATCTGAGCACCCAGCACCGTGGCGATCTCATCGACCGTCACTGCAATCACGGCATCGAATCCTGCTGGTCGGCTGGCCCGACCAGATCCGGGTGCAGCGCTGCCCACTCCTCGGCTGCCACCACCGGATCGCTGAAGGGCAGGACCTTCCCAGCGATCTCCTGACCGAGTTCGTGGCCCTTGCCGAGGATCGCGATCACATCATGAGGAGTCGCGAGCTGGAGCGCGAGATTGATGGCCGAGCGCCGATCGCCGCCATCGATGACCTCTGTGGCCAGACCGTCCCGGACCACTGCTGCGCGGGCTCCGCCGATCAGTTGTGCCCGGATAGCGGCAGGCTCTTCGGAACGCGGATTGTCGTCTGTGGCAATCACCACATCCGCGTGCCGTGCCGCCGCCTCGCCCATCGGCTCCCGTTTTTGCGGGTCCCGGTCGCCACCGCAGCCAACGACCACAATCCGGCGTCGGCTTCCGACTGCCTCCAGCGCGGCAGCGATCGCCTGGGGCGTGTGGGCAAAGTCGACATAGACCAGCGGCGCATTGGGACCCAGCTCGACCCGCTGCATCCGGCCAGACACATTCGCCTGCGCCAAACCTGCCGCGGCACGTTCCAGGTCGCCACCGATCGCGTCAACCATTGCCAGCGCAGTCAACCCGTTGCGGATGTTGAAATCACCGGGGAGCTTCAGGCTGAAGTCGACGGTCCGACCGCGCAGGTCGGCGCGAACAGCCGTTCCTCCATCGGGTTGTGCTCGGTACTCCAACGCCCGGCAGGCCGCATCGCCGTCGATACTCACCGTGGTGAGGCCGATGCCAGGCTGGCGGCCAACGCGCTGCACCAGCTCACGGCCTCGCGGATCGTCGACGTTGATCACCGCATGCCGGGTCCGCTCTGGGGTGAACAGCGATGCCTTCGCCTCGAAGTAGGACTTCATGTCGCCGTGGAAATCCAGATGATCTCTGCCGAGGTTGGTGAAGGCTGCGACGTCAAAGGTGATGGCATCGGCGCGGCCGAGCACCAGAGCGTGAGAGGAGACTTCCATCACCACTGTCTCCGCTCCCTCTTCGAGCAGGAAAGCCAGTAGGCCCTGAAGATCAGTCGACTCCGGCGTCGTCACAGTCGTGGGGACGCAGTCGAGGGCCATGCCGTTCAGCCGGAAACCGACGGTACCGACCAGCCCAGTGCGCACCTCTCCCGCCCGAAGGGCGGCCTCCAAAAGGAACGTGGTGGTGGTCTTGCCGTTGGTTCCGGTGACGGCACACATGGTAAGCGCGTCGGCGGGCCGCCCATAGATGGTGGCCGCGATACCCGCCATTGCCTGCCTGGGTTGGTCCACCACGATCACCGGTAGCTGAACACCGTTGGCAATCCGGTCTCCAGCCGCGTCGGTGAGAATGGCAACAGCCCCTGCCTGAGCGGCTTGTTGGATGAATTCTGCGCCGTGATGATGCGCACCAGAAAGCGCGACGTACAGATCGCCGGGACGGACCAGCCGGGAGTCGATGCTGATGCCACTGACAACCGGGTCGCTCACCGCGGCGCGGTTCCCGAACAGCTCGGCCAAACCGATCTCGTGTCTGGTGCGCGGCCGGAGCACGGCCCCCCGTGGAGCAAAAGACACGCTGGTGACGTTATCGACTCTTCGGCCCGCGCGGACCAATACCCTCGATGTTTGACTGCTCGCTGCTGGTCGCTGCGGATCCGCTTTTTGATTCCTCGCTACCGCTCGCTGCGCTCACCACGTAGTGGGCAGCGGCTTGTGGGGCCTGGCATCCGGAGCGACCGAGTAGCGGGGCAACGCGATATTCATGATGTCGCGGTACGCCGGGGCTGCGGTCACCGATCCGGTATCGCCTGCTCTCGGGTTGCTGATCACGACATAGGTCAAGATCTGCGGATCGTCGAGCGGCGCGAAGCCCACAAATGAGGTCACGTAGCCCCGATAGCAGCCGCATTTGGTGTCCGCGCGCTGCGCGGTGCCGGTCTTGCCGCCGGTGGTGTATCTGTCGAGCTTCAGGTTCTGCTGACCGTTGACGCTGTCGATGACCGCCTGCATCAGTTCGCGGACCTGGGCCGAACTCTGCTCCGAGATAACCCGCCGCTGCGGGGCTCGCGGCAACGCCACCTCATTGCCTTCCCCATAGGTAGCCCTCTTGATCACTGTTGGGGGGTTGTAGATCCCGCCGTTCACGATGCCTGCGATGGCGGCGGCTTCCTGGATTCCTGTCACCGCTATCGCCTGTCCGAACGCGATCTGATCGCGTTGGCCATTGGTCATGTCGGGCTTGGGCAGAATCCCTCGCGATTCTCCGGGGAGTTCGATGTTGGTTTTCGACCCGAGGCCAAAGCTCACCAGATAGTCGTGCAGCTTCACCTTGTCGAGCTGCCGGGTGAGCAATGCCGTGCCGATGTTGGATGAATCTGCAATCACCCCACGCATGGTGTAGTGCAGCACCCCGTGTGAGAAGTGATCCTTGATCGAGCGGCCACCCGAGGCAAGACGGCTGGGAATGACCACTCGCGTGGACGGCGTCACCGTGCCGGAGTCGATCAGCGCCGCCGAAGTCAAGACCTTTTGGACGCTTCCGGGCTCGTAGGGTGCTGAGACCGCTCGATTGCCCCGGTCTTCTGACTTTGCAGCCTGCGGCCTGGACGAGTCGAAGCTGGGGGCATTGGCCAGCGCGATCACCTGGCCCGTCTTGACGTCCATGACGATGGCGATGCCCCAGTCGGCGCGGTTCTTGGCAACCTGCTCGGCAAGCCGTCGCTCGGCGACCCACTGCACCTCCGAATCGAGGGTGAGCTGGAAGCTGAGGCCGTTGCGCGCCGGCGTGATCGAGCTTTGGCCAAGCGGAATTTTGCTGCCATTGGGGGCGCTCTCGTATGTTTCCTTGCCTTCGACGCCAGCGAGCTGCGCATTGAGGGTTCGCTCCAGCCCAGCCAGGCCCTTGCCGTCCGCCCCGACGAAGCCGACTACTGAGGCACCTACCGAGCCATTGGGATATGTGCGGATGGGATCGCTTTCCCGAAAAACGCCATGCAGGTCGCGGCTCGATAGGTCGGTCGCGAGCGCGCTGTAGGTGAGAGCAGGCACTTTCTTCTTGAGATAGACAAAGCGCGTGCCGCTCTTTGTCAGCAGGGGCATCAGTTCCAGTGGCGACATGGCGAGGTGGCCGGCAAGTACGCTCGCGAACTCCGCTGCACGGGGAGCTGTCAACGTCGGGTCGGCTGTCACGGCAACAGCCGGCTGGGTCGAGGCAAGGACCAGACCGTTGCGATCAGTGATCTCCCCCCGCGCCGGAAGCAGCGGCAATGTCCGGGTCAAAGCGTCGGCGGTGTAGGAAGACGAGTCGAAGCCCTGGAGTTGCAGCAGCCGTCCCGCGCAGAGTGAGAGTGCCATGGCGACGGTGATGAGCACCACATGCAACCGTCGTGGGGCCGAGGCCAGCGGCAGCCGCATCGGAGGTCTGCGGCGAACGAGCCGGATCCGCGGTGGTTGAGCTATCCGCGGCGGGGGCCTGTGCACCGTGCCGTCACGGAGAATGCGTAGACCACGGGCATGCAGGGTGGACGGTCCGTTGGTAGCAGTCGAGCGCGAATGTTCGGCTGGCGTTGGTGTTCGGAGCGGACGCGACGGGGCCCGCAGTACCTGCGGATGAGGACGATGCTCCTCATCCATTACGCCGTCCCCTCTCGTCTGTGCCCTTCTTGGTTGTCGAGCCGTCGGCCTGAGTGGCCTTCTTCTTCGCTGCTGCCCGCTCGGTCGCCTTCCGCTGAACCTCTGCAGCGGCGGCTTCCTTCTTCGCGGCCCTTGCGGCAGCCTTCGCCTCAGCACGGGCGCGCTTGGCCGCCTCCTCCGCTGCCAGCTGTGCTGGGGTCTTCACGATCAGGGCGGGTATCTCGCTACCGCTCACCGAAGTGGGCTCGCCCACCACCTTGCCGCTGGGCAAGACGAGAAATGCCGGGAAAGGGTTGGGGCGCATTCCCAGCGCGGAGGCCCGACGGGCGAGCTCTTGGGGAGCGGCGAGAGCGTCGAGCTGGTTCTCCAGATCAGCCTGGGCGTACGCGAGCTCGGTGGCCTGCCGGTTGAGCGTACGCGACTGGAACGCCTGGCTCTGCAACGTCGTATTGAGCATGAGCAGGCCCGCCATGCCGATACCGAAGATCAAGAGCAGTACCAGGAGAAAAGGAAATCGAGCCAAGTGGGTGGCTGGTTGCGCCACTACCCGCAGCGGCCGGCCTGTGGGTCGGACCTCATCACCCCTGGCGGCAAGGGGAGCCCAGAGTGCGCTCATCCAGCCACCGCCATCTCAGAGATGCGGACCGCCGCACGAAGGCGTGCCGATGCAGCGCGCGGGTTGCGGGCGATCTCGTCAGGGCTCGGCCGCAACGCTCCGCGAGTCAACAGCCGAAGCTCCGGCCGCAGGTTTGCCGGGACCACCGGCAAGTCGCGCGGCGCGCGATCCCGAGCGGCAAGGCCCAGGATTTGCTTCACCAGCCTGTCCTCGAGTGAGTGGTAGGCCAACACGGCAATCCGTCCATGAAGCGCGAGCGCCGCGATGGCATTTGGCAGCACGGATTCGAGGGATTCGAGCTCTGCGTTCACCTCAATCCGGAGAGCCTGAAACGTCCGCTTCGCCGGATGGCCACTGGTTTTGCGGGACGCTATCGGAACCGTGTCATAGAGCAGCTGGACGAGTCGGCCGGAGGTGACGAAGGGCTCGCGTTCCCGCTCGGCGACGATCCGCCGAGCAATCCGGTCCGCGTACCGCTCTTCGCCGTAGGTTCGCAGTATTCGGGACAGCTCGGCTCGCGAATAAGTGTTGAGCACTTGAGCGGCGGTCAGCTTCTGGCGTCCCATCCGCATGTCGAGCGGCGCATCCTGCGAGTAGGCGAAACCCCGTTCAAGATCATCAATCTGGAGCGAGGAAACGCCGAGGTCAAGCAGAATCCCTTGAACCTTGGGGCGGCCGAGCCGAGCGAGCACCGCTGGCAACTCGTCGTAGACGGCCTCGACGAGTGTGATCCGATCAGCAAACTCGGCCAGCCGCTCCTGCGCGTGAGCCAGCGCCTGCGGATCACGGTCCAGTCCGATCAGCTGAGCTTGGGGACAGGCAGCGAGCAATGCATGTGCGTGGCCGCCGAGGCCAAGTGTGCAATCGACGAGAACGCAGTCACCTTCAAGATCTGCGGCCGATGCCTCCAGGGCCGGAGCCAGCAATGCAACGACTTCTGCCAGCATGACGGGTACGTGCAGCTCGGCGAGGCCACTCATCCGACATCTCGACCCTTCTGATCTTTGAGCTGCTCGCGCATCGCGCGATGGATCCGCCGCCGTCGTCGTCGCGCAGAGGAAAGCGCCTCTGCTCGCTCCTCCTCCGTGCGGCGGCGCGCGATTCTCGACGCTCGCAGCTCGTTGTCTCGTGCAGAGGGGTTTCAACCCGAGATCCGCGGGGAGACCTACCTGGCACCGGGGAAGTTGTGTCAGGGAGTCGAACCTGCGGGTTGAAGCCTCTCTACACGAGCCGTCTTTCGTCTTTCTCTTTCTGTTCTTTTTGTGCCACGCTCCTCAGCCGCCGGGGAACACGGCTTCATTCAGTTCGGCAAACGCTGCCTCCTTCGCGGCGGAGTACTCCTCCCATGCGGCGGCGTCCCATACCTCCACACGGTCGATCGCCCCGACCACGACGCAGTCCTTGTCGAGGCCCGCATACGACCGCAGATGCGGCGGGATCGTGATGCGGCCCTGCTTGTCTGGTTTCTCGTCCGAAGCCCCAGAGGCGAGCATCCGCTGGTAGTCCCGGACCCGTTGCTGGCTAGTGGAGGCGCCCCTCGCGGTTTTGGTGACCTCATCAACGAACTTGTCTGTCGGCCAGATGGCCAGGCAGTGCTCCTGGAATCGCGTGATCACCAGGCCGTCAGCAAGCTCGTTGCGATACCTCGCCGGAAGGATCAGACGGCCTTTGTCGTCGAGCTTGGGAGTGTGGGTGCCAAGAAACATGGGCCACCCTCCCTAACCCCACTCATCGCCCGCTGTACTCCACTTTGCCCCACAATACCCCACTTCTCTCCACATAGCACCCCAAGTCGGCTTTGTCGTCCAGCTTCGGCGTGTTGCCCTTTTCCTCAGAGCGGCACATAACACGTAGGGTTTGGACATGTCCCTGGGCTATGAGAAGGCAGCCGAGATAGGACGGAGTCCGGACCGGGTCTACTCTCTCGCCGACGTGGTCCAGGTGATGGGTCAGGTCCGGCACGCGATGGAGAGCGTGATCGAGGGAAAGCGGAGCTCGATCGACCTGGCGTTAGTCGTGCTGTTGGCCGAGGGCCACCTCCTTGTCGAGGATGTGCCCGGGGTCGGAAAAACGATGCTTGCCAAGGCATTGGGCCGCTCGATTGCGTGCTCAGTACGCCGGGTGCAGTTCACCCCGGATTTGTTGCCATCAGACATCACCGGCGTCTCAGTGTTCAATCAAGAAACGCGCGATTTCGAATTCAAACCTGGTGGCATCTTCGCGAACATCGTGGTCGGCGACGAGATTAACCGTGCGTCACCTAAGACGCAGTCGGCCCTTTTGGAGTCGATGGAGGAGCGTCAAGTCAGCGTCGATGGCACCACCTACCGGCTCGAGCCGCCGTTCATGGTCGTCGCCACTCAGAACCCGATCGAGATGGAGGGCACCTACCCCCTCCCTGAGGCGCAGCGGGACCGGTTTATGGCGCGGATCCAGATGGGCTACCCGACTCCCAACTCCGAACTCGACATGCTGGAATCCCACGGCTCCTCAGATCCGCTTGCTGCACTGCAACCGGTGACCGACGGCTCCACCATCCGAGGGCTGATCGAGGCGGTCAAGAAGGTCTACGTCAGCCCGGCCGTCAAGCACTACATCGTTCAGATGGTCAACGCCACGCGGAACTCCCGCGATCTTCGCCTCGGCGCTTCACCTCGCGCGACGCTGCAATTGCTTCGCGCGAGTCGTGCCTTCGCCGCGATGTCCGGCCGGGACTACGTGACGCCGGACGACGTCGCGGCTCTCGGTGTCTCGGTCCTGGCGCATCGGGTGTTGCCTTCTACCGACGCCCAGCTCGCCCGCCGTACGGTGACCGACGTCATCGCCCAGGCCATTCAATCCGTACACATCCCCGACCGGAGATAGCACCATGTCGCGTCCGTGGCGGCTGCTCACGACCCGGGGGCGATTCTTCGTCTTGATCGGGCTCATCGTGGTGCTGGTGGCGATGGCTACCGGGCAGCGTGACGTCATGCGACTTGGCCTGTTCTTGTTTGCCCTACCCGTTATTGCCGCCGTCTTGGTTTCCCGCGCCCGGCTGCGGATGTCGTGCGAGCGTTCCATCGAGCCCGCCCAGGTGCCCTTGGGCTCACCAATGAAAGGCCACATCATCCTCGGCCAGGACGGCAGGCTACCGGCCGGGATCCTGCTGCTCGAAGACTCGGTGCCGCGCGAGTTGGGCACCCGGCCGCGATTCCTGGTGGATGGCGCGAATCCGACCTGGCGCCGGGTTGTGGAATATCCATTGCTGGGACGGGTACGTGGGCGCTTCTCCACGGGCCCGCTGACCGTACGGACTGTTGATCCGTTTGGTCTGGTACAGCTGGATCGGCAGTTCGTCGCGACCAGCGAGGTCATGGTGACTCCGCGGATCGTGCCACTGCCGACGATTAAGACGATTGGTGGTGGGGGCAATACCGGCGAGGCTCGACCACACCGAGTTGGCGTGGTCGGCCAAGACGACGCGCTCGTACGCGAGTACCGGCAAGGTGACGACGTACGGCGGATCCACTGGCGCTCTACTGCCCGGTGGGGCGATCTCATGGTGCGGCGCGAGGAACAGGCATGGGACCCCAGCGCCAGCATTGTGCTCGACTCGAGATCAAGCGCTCACGCGGGCCGGGGCATGCAGAACTCGCTGGAATGGGCAATCTCGGCAGCAGCCTCTATTGGTATCCACTTCTTGGACGACGGCTTCAGCATCGAGATCTACGAGGCCGATGGGCCGCTGCACATCAGCGGGACGATGGGCCAGCACAGTTCGGCATCGCAGGAACTGGTGATCACCCGGCTGACTGATCTCAGGCCGCGCTCGACCACGATGATTCACTACGCCGTCGAGTCCGCGACTGTTGACCGCCCCGGACAGCTGGCGATAGCGATCATGGGTCGGATGAGCGCACAGGATGCGAACTCGCTGCTTCGGGTGCGACGCAATAGGGCCCAGGGCCTGGCGATGCTGCTGGATGTTGACACCTTTACCGACGAACCTGCCAGTGAGCAGCAGCGGGCACAGCACGAGCTGGCCGGTCAGATCTTGCGTGACAATCAGTGGCGGGTTATCGATGTACCACGCGGCATGGGGGTGGCCGACGCGTGGTCCGCCCTCGAACAGCTCAACACGGCGGCTTAGCAATGCGTGCCTCCGACCGTAGCGCCATCGCCGTGACCGTCTCGGTGATGCTGGCATGCCTCACCGTCACCCCGCTGACTTCGAATTCCAGCTTCCTCGGTCTGAGTTGGGTCTTGATCATCGCCATTGGGGCCGCCAGCCTCGCACTGCGGCGTGTCCGGTTGGCGAGCGGCGCAGTGCTCAGCGTCCAGGTCGCGATCTTGCTCTTCTATTCGTTGGTACTCAGCCTCACTCTGACCTCGCAGATGACTGACCTGAGCACGCCGTGGTTCGAGCACTATCCCTCACTCTGGGCGCAGGGCATCGAGCACATGCGGACTCAGGCCTCCCCGATGGATCCCGACAACGGGGTGACGCTGATCTTCGTGACGGTGATCGGGATGATCATGATCATGACGGATCTGCTGGTGTCCGGCGTGGGACGACCGGCTTGGGCCATCGCACCACCCGGCACGCTGTTCCTGGTGCCGGCACTCGGGTTAGGCACTGACACGGGAGTGATCAGCTTCTGCTACATCGCTGTTGGATATCTGGCCATCCTCATTGCCGAGGGGCTGAACAGCACGGCGCGGTGGACGCGGGGACTCTCTCGCGACTCGGCGGAGGGCTTCGGCACAGCCATGCCAGTGGTTTGGCGCGCTGCCGGTTATCTAGCAGTTCCGGCCATCATTGCGACCGTCGTGCTCGGGTTCGCCTTGCCCACGCTGTCCTTGCCCGGATTCGGTTTCGGTAACGGGCCAGGCGGCAGCGGTCCGCTTCAGTTGACCGATCCCACCTTGGATCTACGCCGCAATCTCAACCAGCCAGAGGATCGCGAAGTGATCGAGTATCAGACCAGCCCACCGGGCGGGGTCTACCTGCGCTTGGCCTCGCTGCCTCAGTTGACCGCGAACGGCTGGAGCAACGTGCAGATACGGCTGAACAACGGAGAAAACCTCCCGGCGATCCCGGGTAAGAGCGGTGAGCCTGGCGAGCGGAGGAAGACAACGATCAGGGTGCTGGACTTCGCTTCCCAGTACCTACCGCTTCCGTACGCCCCGCGGACTTTCGACGCGTCGGGCGACTGGCGCTTCGACGCGAACTCCTTGATCGTCGTGAACGCCGGCAATCGGGCGCAGGATCTCCGCCGGCTGACCTATACCGTCGAGAGCGCCGACGTCGAGCCGGACAGCAATGATCTCAACGATGCCGTCGCCGGAACTCCGGCGGACGCTGCGGTGACCGCAATCATCCCCTCGGATCTGCCAGACAACTTGGTCCAGCTGGCTAATCGCATCACCGCCAAGGCCGACACTCCGGCCGCAAAGGCGGCCGCAATCCAGGCCTACCTCCGGAGCAGCCAGTTCACCTATAGCACCGAGCCACTGCCCGGCAGTGGCTATGAGGCGCTGCAAAACTTCCTGTTACGAGATCACCGGGGCTATTGCGAACAGTTCGCGTCTGCGATGGCGATGATGGCGCGCGTCGTCGGCATTCCGTCCCGGGTGTCGATCGGCTTTCTACCAGGCGAACAGGACGAAGGAAGCTGGAAGGTCTCGATCCGTGACATGCATGCCTGGCCTGAGCTGTACTTCGCCAACTATGGCTGGGTACGGTTCGAGCCGACCCCGGCCAGCGTGACCGGATCCGCGCCAGCGTGGACAGTGCAGAACTCGGACTCCTCCGGAAGTGATTCATCCGCAGATCCGTCGTCGGGGTCAACGACCGATGAGGTCTCGCCCGGCACAGCACCATCGATCGGGCCAAGCGAACAGCGGACTGATCTTGGACCGGGCGCCGGTGCGAGCTGGGGACGCACCTTGGTCACAGCCGCCATCGTTTTAGTGTTACTTGCGATTTTGGCGGCTCCGGCAACCATTCGAGTGCGACGTCGCAGCGGCCGACTCAACGGGAGTGGGCCGGCTGAGCAGCAGGTGGAGGCTGCCTGGGCCGAAATCAGGGACACCGTGGTGGACTATGGCGGATCTTGGCCTGAGGGCTCACCGCGTGCCATCGGCCGTGAAGTCTCGGATCGGCTTGACGAGGAGGAGTCCCAGTCGATGAGCCGGGTAGCTACTCTGGTCGAGCGGTCGCGCTACGCGCGCAGCTTCGACCATGGCGGCGCCATGAGTGAGCTACCAACGATGACATCCGAGATTCGGCGCGGGGTAGCCGCTCCGGCTGATTGGAGACACAAGGTCACGGCGCTATTGCTTCCTCGGTCGCTATTCCGGCGCACGCCCAAGGAGCCGTGATGGGTAGTCAGCCAATTACGTGTTGTTGATCTTGGAGGGACAGGTCACAAGCCGCCGTGGCAGCGGCGACGACTCATAAACCTTCGTCGCGACGACGACGCCAGCGCTCCTCCATCTTGTCCATAAAGCCCTGCCCGTCATGGGCGCGCGAGCCTTGAGAGGTCTTCGCACGATCCCGGCCTTGCCCAGCATCGGCGCTACCACCGACATGTTGCCAGGAATAGATGGCCGTCACTGCCGCGGCGACCATGATCACGAAGCCAAGCACGCTAAGGAAAGGATTGATCGAGATACCTGCAATGAGGAGCCCGAGACCAGCAAAGAATCCCACGCCCGCGAGCGCTGCGCGACGCCGATGGACCCGTCGGACGCTGGTCCCCCGTAGAGCGTTGACCAGCTTCGGATCCTCGGCCGCCAGTGCGGCTTCCATCTGCTCGAGAAGCCGTTGCTCCTCATCTGAGAGGGCCACTAGCCACCTCCCAAGGGTCTCGTCGTACGCGTGCCGTCATGATACGCCTCTCACACGGAAGGAGGAGATTCGATCCGCTCGGATACAGAATTACCCACTGACGCGTGATTTGTGCACCGTGGCCCCGCATTTGGCTGGGCGATGTGGCTCCAGTTTAGGTTGCGGCGGTGAGTATGGGAAACCCATCGGTCAATTACCGGACCGGGGTCGCGGCGGGCTATAGACGGCGGGTCAGCACGGCTCTCTGAACCGCCGTCGGACCGAATTTTCCGACCGCCGCATCGATTGCGAGATCGGCCTCTCGCCACCCTCGCTCGGGATCGGTGAGCTGAGGTTGCCGGTAGACACGACGCCGGTCCACGAGCTGCTCGACCCGTACGCCGACCCGCCGAATCCGGGCACGCTCCACGCCCAGCCGCTCGTAAAGCTCAAGCGCCTGCGCATAGATCTCGACAGTGACGTCGGTAGGTGTCGGAAGTGTCGCCGACCGGGTGAGCTCTGTGAAGTCGGCGAATCGCACCGAGATGGTGATCGTGCGGCCCACCATCTGCTGTTTTCGCATCCGGCGAGCCGTGCGGTCAGCCATCCTGAGTAGCTCGCGATGCACGATCTCGGGATCGTCGGTGTCCCGCCTGAAAGTCTCTTGCGAGCCGACGCTGTGCTCCGGGAGTTGGGGGGTGACGCGACGACGGTCTCTCCCCCACGCCAACTCGCTGAGCATGCCCCCTGCATGTGGTCCGAAAGCCGGGCGCAAGGTACCTCTCGGGGTGTTGGCAAGGTCGCCGACGGTGTAGATGCCAAGTCGGTGCAGCTTCTGAGCTGTCGCGTGACCCACTCCCCACATCGCCTCCACTGGCAACGGATGCAGGAAGGTCGCGACACGATCCGGTGTAACCTCGATCAGTCCGTCAGGCTTCGCAGCTCTGGAGGCGACCTTGGCGACGAACTTAGTTGGCCCGATCCCGACCGAACAGGTGATCTGCTGCTCGTCGGCGACGACCGCGCGGACATATTCACCGATCTGCGACGGACTGCCGAACATCCGTACGGCGCCGGTCAGGTCCAAGAAAGCCTCGTCGATCGACGCCGATTCCACAACAGATGTCACTGACCGGAAGACAGCCACGATCGACTTCGACACCGCGGTGTAGCTGTCGAAGTCGGGAGCCAGAAAGGTGGCCCGCGGTGCCAGCCGCCTCGCCTCGGTTGAGGACATGCCGGACCGAACCCCACGCGCCCTCGCCTCGTAAGTCGCTGACAGCACCACGCCCCTCGGGGAGCCGCCAACAATGACCGCCGTTCCCCGCAGATCCGGGCGTCGACGCAGCTCAACGGACGCGTAGAAGGCGTCCATATCGACATGCATCACGATGCGGTGCGACATCTCCCCTCCTATCGAACGTGTGTTCGATACTAGAGTAGTCGCCGACCGCCGGATTAGCTCGACGCCACGTCGACTGGAGTGTCCCGCACTGCACTAAATCCGATCGACCGCTCAACCAGGCGCAGGAAGGCCCTGGCATCCCTGACCAGATCGTCCGCCTCGCGAGCACTCACGATCGAGGTCGCGCCGGCACTGATCGCGTCACGCCTAGGCTCGGTGGCCGCGAAAAACGCAGCCCATTCAGCAAGTTCGGGGGCGACCTCAGCCAACATCTGCCAGGCGTTGCGCGGACGTCCGTGCGAGCGGCTAATACGGGGGGGTGCCCGATGGCTCAGCACGATGGCCACGACGCGTAGCGCGGCAAGATGGGCGGCCAGATACCGGTCGCTAGGGCGTCGCGCCAGCTCAGCTTCGGCGAGGGAGCTCCGTGCACGCCGTAGGTCCTCATTGCAGGCCATCGGGTTCGTCCTCTGGTTGATGTCGGATCGATCAGCAGGTTCGTACTGAGTTTTGATTGCTCGCTTCCGCTCGCTGTGGATCGCGCCTCAGCACGACGGCTTGCGATCCACGGGTTGGCGGCCTCGATGCAGGTGGGGTCGAGGTCCACCCGCATCGAGGCAAGCCCAGGTGCGCGCCGCGAACACGCACTAAGGTCGCCAGGCGCTCGCAATCGCTTAGCCGCGAAGGCCTATTTTAGAACGCTTGTTCGAACCATGACTAAGCTACACCTCACGACCGACAGTTCGTCAAGTGAATGTACGCCGCAGAATCGGCAAACTGTCGACGACTCGTCGATGGGTGCATTGAGAGCCGCCTTTCGATGAGGTAGATGCCTAGGGTCCTATGATCCGGCCATGGCCGACAACTCTCACAAGACTGCGCTGATCACTGGAGCCTCGTCTGGCATTGGCGAGGCAACAGCACTGCAACTGGCGGAGCTCGGCTTCACCGTCTATGCGAGTGCCCGACGTGTCGATCGGATGTCAGATCTGGCTGATCGCGGTATCCGGACCAGGTCGGTCGACGTCTCCGACGACGACTCAATGGTGGCCTTGATCGAAACGATCATTGCCGACACCGGACGAATTGATGTCTTGGTCAACAACGCCGGCTACGGGCTTTACGGGGCATTGGAGGATGTGCCAATAGTTGATGCCAGGCGCCAGTTCGAGGTGAACGTCTTCGGTCTGGCACGGATGACCCAGCTGGTACTCCCGCAGATGCGGGCCCAGCGCGACGGTTACATCGTCAACATCTCCTCCATGGGCGGCAAGATCTGGGAGCCGCTCGGTAGCTGGTATCACGCGAGCAAGTTCGCCGTCGAGGGTCTGAGTGACAGCCTGCGCGTCGAAGTGGCGGAGTTCGGCATCAAGGTGGTGATCATCGAGCCGGGCACGATCAGGAGCGAATGGTCCGGTATCGCAGCCGACAACCTGGAAGCAACCTCTGCGAACACCCCGTACGCCGGGCTGGCCAAGCTTGTCGGAGCAGGGCTTCGCGCAGTTGACCGCTTGCCAATCGCCTCCGGCCCCGAGGTGGTGGCCGAGGTCATTGCGAAAGCGGTGCAGGACCCCAAACCGCGTACCCGATATCCGGCTGGGGGCGGCGCCCGGGGGATGCTGCTAGCCGAGCGGATCCTGCCCGATCGAGGCTTCGACCGGTTCATCCAGATGAGTTATCGATTCGCCTCGCGCTGATGTCAAAAGCTACATGCACGGACGTTTCGGACGGTCTGCACGGGTTGCCGCCCATGCAGACCCCAGGAAACTGTGCAGACCCAACACGCGGTTTGCCCGCTAGTCACCTCAGCCCATGTTGAAGACCTCGAAGGTCGCCGCCATCGGGACCCCGAAACGGGTCCCTGCCTGTCGGGCACCGCTCTCCAAGAATTCGGCGGGGTCAAAGAACTCCCATCCGAGCCCATCGATGTAGGCCTTGTGAGCGGCCAGCGAGGCGACTCCACGTTCGAAGGTCTCGGTGGTTTCTACGGCATGTTTTCCATCTGGTGAAGAGGCAGCCCAGGCCTGCCGCACGCCGCCCCAGCGCGCCTGCCCTTCCTCGATCTGTTCGTGAAACACCCAGCGGTTCCCTGCGTCGCGTACGGCGTCCAAGGTCGCTCGCCCAGTCGCGATGTGGTCGGCCTGGTTGAGGGTCTGGCCACCCCAGGTGTCGCGAAAGTTGTTGGTGATCCAGTTGCATGAAGTCCGTTGATATGACTGATCCGCAGCGCCGCCGACGTGGCCCACAGGCGGCACACGGCATACTGACCCGCTGGCTGGAAGGGTGTGACTGCGACGGATGCCGTGAAGCGCAGAAGGACGCCGCGAGGGAACGCTTCCGACGCAAGGCGCAAGAGCGACTCCCGGCCGAGGTGCGCCAAGTGTTCCTGGATGCCATCTATCGG
>JBKPTR010000027.1:0-6200 GCA_046735615.1 Actinomycetota bacterium | reverse complement strand
GTGATGATCACATCTCCGACGCTGGCCCAGTTCCCGTCGGCCAACGGCACCTCGGCTGTGGCAGCGGAGTGATCGAGACGATGCGCCCTGGCACGGTGGTTCAGTTGGGCGACCAGCTTTCGGGTGGGGGCGATCATGATCGTGTCGAGTCCTGCCGCTCGGTCGGAAACCCAAGCCGCGAACGCATCCTCGGTCGTGGTGGCTACGTCGCCGACCTGGACACGGCCGTGATCAAGGTAGAAGTTGAGTGCCTCAGGTTTGCCTTCTCGGAGGGCGAGCGTTGCTGCCGCTTCGGCGGTGTCGGTGAAGCGATGCAGCTCGGTCAGGCGGAGGTCGCCATGGCTCTGTTGGATGTCGCGGAGGACCCCGCCGGCGCCGATCGCGGCGAGTTGTTGATCATCGCCGACCAATCGCACACTTGCACCGCGATTGATGGCGAACTGCACGGCCGCGTCGAGGGACAGGGTGTCGGCCATGCCGGCTTCGTCGATGATCAACAAGGTCGACGGGCCGACCGCTGCTGCCCAGTCCGGCAGCTCGCCGTGCTGCAGGGACCAGGTCAGTTTGGCGAGTGTGTCGGTGCGGATGCCGGTCTGCTCGCCGAGCACGGCCGCTGCCGCTGCGGATGGGGCGAGGCCGAGCACCTGGCCGCCCTCTTGGGTCCAGGCCAGGGTCAGGGCACGCATGGCGGTCGTTTTCCCGGCGCCGGCCGGGGCGATCGCGAGCTGCAAACGAGCCCCCGACGTGCACATCTGCCGGACCAGGGACGTCTGCCCGGCATCCAGGGGGCTGCCGTTCGCCGCCATCTCCAGCAACGCTAGGTCCACTGCAACCAGATCGACGGCTGACCCGTGGCGTCGTCCGGCGGCGGTGAGGAGGCGCTGTTCGGCGTCGAGGATTCGCTGCGAGGTATAGAGGGCAGCGCCGGCGATCGTGTAGACCGATGAGCCGTCGACGCGCAGCAACACCTCCGGTTCCTCGATGCCGTCGCGCGGCGCGGCCAGGGCAATAGACCTGCGTTGGATCACCTCATCGCCGAGCAGGTCCACCAAGGCACCTGCGCATTGCGCCGACACGCCAGTGGTCCGGACCTGTCGTTGTGCTTCGGCCCGAACATGCCACATCTGCCAGGTCGAGCGGCTCGCCTCCATAACGCTCAGGATGTGATCAGCTGTCTGTGCGACCCAGGGTGAGTCAGCGATCGTAGCGGTCTCGGGATGCGGTGCCAGTGCCGTCTGCACCATCGACGCGACAGCGGCACGTCCGCCCAGCACGGTAGCGGCTTCGCCAAGCCAAGTCCCGCGTTGCTCAGCGAGGGATCGGGGTTCGTGTTTGGCGTCGCGAGTCTCCAGCGTCGCCTGCTGCGCCAGGTGCAATGCTTCGACTGGGGTCGGTGGTCGGCCATGATCTTTTTGGAATTGGATGGCCAGCTCGCCCCGCCGGGCTTCGATGTGGGCGCGGCGGGTCGACCAGCGTCTGTTCAGCCGGGGATCGACGCCGACGATCTCCCGGATCGGCCGCTTCGCCGGGTCGGTGCCGGGCCGTTCGGCGAACCGCACACCCAAGGCCTCTCGGAGATGCTGCTCGAGCGCGGTGTTGTAGGTCTCCGATGCAGCAACATTGGCCTTGAACAGCACCCGGCCGTCGATCGACAGCCACCGCCCATCGATGGTTTGTACCTTGTTCGCCACTGCGACATGGGTGTGCAGATCAGGGTCGCCCGCCCGGCTGTCCCGGTGGGTGAACGCAGCGGCGACCACGCCTCGGACGTTGACCTGCCGGATCCCTTGCGGTCCGGTCCGGGTGAACAGGGCATGCTTTTCGATGAACGCCAACGCGTCCTGGACGGCGGCCTGATGGGCCCGTTCAATCACAGCCGCCACCTCCGGATCAGCGACTGCCCACAACGTCGACACCGACTTCACCGGGGAGAACGTCAAGTCATAACCCGCCACCGTCTGTGTTTGCGGCCGGGAGTCTTTCGCGATCTGCGCCGCGAGCTCCCGGGCATCCATCGGTTCCCGGCCATGCTCGGCACGGAAGAACTCCCGGGCCACCTGAGTCCGCACCCGCGCCCGGTCAGCCGCCGCAATCGAGGCGTCGGCCGGCCATCCGATTGCCGTGTTGAGCGCCGCGATGCGGTTGGCCACCTGGACCCGAAACGGGCGCAGATCGTTGTCGACCATCTTGAACGGCGCCCCCAGCCGCGCCACATTCTGAAAATCCTCAGTGGTGAGGTCGGGCCCTTCAAGCTGCTGCTGCCGCAGCTCAGCCAGCGGATGCAAACCGCAGCCGAACAAGGCTCGCATCTGCCCCGCCGTCACCGGGTCCCCAGCGGCAAGTCCCTCGATCCCGTCCATGCCGGATCCGATCCAGACCCCAGGTGATTCGCCGCGTTCGGCGTAGTACGACGCCAGACCCGTGTGACCTTTCTCGGTCGCGTCCAACGCCGCGACCTGCCGGGTCAGGTAGTCATACCCCGCCCCAGCTGTGAGCTTGTGGATGCTCATCGTCACACCCACCCGAAGGGGGTACAAGCCGCCGCGGCGGTCAGGCCGACCCGAGTTACTTCCGGCGGTGCATCGGGTGTGTGGCACATCGGATTTTGAAATCGGCTGGGGGTACGTGAAGCAGGTCGAGATTGTCGGTGATGACCGCTCGTTTCGTCGGCAGCGGCTTAGGACTGAATGACAGGCCGGTGTGGATGAGGGAGATGTGTGAGTCAGCAGTCGGTGAGACAAGCGGCCCGGCGCTCAGCGTTAGATGCCCAGGCGGTATTGCGCAAAGAACGGGCCGACCTGGAACGCCGACTCGAAGCTCTGGCAGTCGAAGTGCTGACGGCACTTGGTGAACGCGATGCTTTGGTCCGGGACGCTGAGCGGCGCGCCGGGCAGGCGCTCCGAACAATGACCGACGAGGAGGGTCTTTCACTGCGCGAGGCGGTCGAGTGGTGCGGCGTTACGGTGCGAGAGATAACCCGGCTGCTTCGCCCTACGGCGGCCACCCGGGCGGTCGAGACGATGGTCGGATGAACGGCATGCCGAGCCGGCTGGGCGCGGTGTTGCATTATTTGGCCACAGTGCGGCGGTTCCCGTGCACATCTGGTGCGGGGTTGAAATTGAAGGTTTCGGCTCGCCTAGAGCCCAAGGGTTAAGGGAGCGGGATTTCGGCGCGGATCCGGGTGCCTCTGGCTGGGGGACTATCCACTGCCAGGGTTCCGTTGAGGGCCGTGATCCGGTCTTGAAGGCCGCTGAGACCGCTGCCGGCGTAGGCTCGCGCACCACCCACCCCGTCGTCCTCGATCGTCAAAATGAGCCGATCGGCGACGACCTTGGCCGTGACCTGTGCTGCCTCAGCGTTCGCATACTTCGCCACATTGGTCAGCGCTTCCGCGACGACAAAGTATGCCGCGGACTCGACCGATGGTGGATAGCGATCATCCGGGATCTGCACCGCGACTGGCACCGGCGCGCGGCTGGTAAGCGCCTCGATGGCGGCTGCGAGACCGCGGTGGGTGAGGAGTGCGGGATGGATGCCGCGGGCGAGTTCTCGCAGCTCAGCGATTGCGGCACGTACGTGCTCAACACCCTCCGCGACGAGGGGCATGTCCTCGCCGCGAGCCTGAGCAAGTTGCAACGTCATGACGGCCTCCACCAGCCGTTGCTGCGCTCCGTCGTGAAGGTCGCGTACCACCCGCCGGCGCTGCTCGTCGGCGGCCTCCACGATGCGCGTACGCGAGGCAATCAGTTCGGTCTGCGTGGTGGCGTTTGAGATGGCGGTAGCGATCAGCTCGGCAAAGGCTGCCAGCCGATGTTCAAGTCCGGCGGGCAGCGGCTCGGGATCATCGGTCCCCGCGATCAGCGCTCCCCAAACACGGCCATCGACGACTACCGGTGCGCCAACCTCGGATTTCACGCCGCGTTCTCGTAGCAGGGCCGCCAGCTCCCCGGACGCTTCCTCATAGCTGTCGTAACGGCCAGGTGCTGCGGTATCGCGGACGAGCACATTGATGCTGTCGCCCTCCAGCGGGAGACGCGTGCCCGTCGGTAGGTGGACGTCGTGCATGCTCCAGCCGGCCATGGTCAGGTTGAACCCGTCGCTAGCAAAATGCGCGAGGTTGACAGTGGTGACCTCAAACAGCCGGCCGGTCTCTTGGCAGACGGCATCGAAGACGAGGGCAGGTTCCGCACCCCGCGCCACCAGCGTGGCCAGCCGCCGCAAGGCTGACTGCTCCTCAGCGAGACGGTGCAAGTCTTCCCTGGCTTGGGTATTCGCGATCGCAGTGGCGAGTAGCTCGGTGAACTGACCGAGTCGGGTCTCGGCATCAGCAGGCAGCCGGACCGTGGCCCCGCCGCCAGCTGAGACGACACCCCAAACCCGCCCATCTACGACGACGGGTGCTCCGACGCCGGTGTGGACCCCGGCCTCGCGGGCAGCATCGCCGATCTTCCCTGACACATCGACATAGTCATCAATCCGAGCCGGACGCTCCGTACGCTGAACGAGCGCCGTCAGGCTAGGGCCATCCAGCGGCCAGTTCGTACCCGGCTGAAACGGATGCTCCCCGGTGGCGCCGATGACCGTCGCCGTCCCGTCGGGCTCATAGCGGCACATCTCCACCAACGGCAGATCCAAGGCCTGAGCTACTTCCCGCGCGACCGCTGCAAACACCAGCTCCGGCATCGCTCCGTGAGCAACGAGCGTCGCAACCCGGCGCAGCGCGGCCTGCTCGTCAGCCAAGCGGCGAAGATCCTCCCTGGCCTGCGTGGTGGAAATCGCGGTTGCCACCAACTCGGTGAACCCGGCCAGGCGGTCCTCCACATCCGGCGGCAGCGTGGCTAAGCCGGTGGCCATGACGCCCCAAACTTTCCCATCGACGACGATCGGCGCGCCCGCCGCACAACGGATGTCAGTGTCGCGCCCGGCGGCGGCCGAGTCGCCGGGCACGTCCGCGAAATCGTCGATCCGAGCCGGCTCGCCGGTCTTAGCGATCAGCTTCCCGAGCATTCCGGCAGCGAGTCGCCAGGGGGCCGCGGCTCGGAACGAATCTGCCAGTCGGTTCCAGGCGCCGATCACCGTCATGGTCCCGTCCGGCTCATAGCGCGACATCTCGACGAGCGGCAGGTTCAAAACCTGCGCCACCTCCTTGGCCACGGCGCCGAACACTGCCACTGAATCCGCCCCGCCGGTCACCAACGACGCGATCCGCCGCAGCGACGACTGTTCCTCGGCCAGGCGTACATCCAGCTCGCGTAGCTCTTCTTCCGCGCGCAGCCTGGACTCGATGTCATTGAAGGCCACGACCGCGCCACGCCCGTCAGACATCTGGAGCGGGACGGAGGCATAGGACACCGGGAACATCGACCCATCCCGGCGAAAGAACCAATCCAGATCACGCCTCACCGTTGCGCCCGAAGTACGCGGCAGCAGCATCGGACATTCCGAAGCCGGATAAGGCGTGCCATCCGGATGGCGATAGTGGATTGTCTCGTGGCTGTGCCGCCCGATCAGATCCTCGGGATCGTGGTAGCCGAGCGTGGCAATCGCTGCAGGGTTGGCGAATCGGATCAGTCCTTCATGATCGACCACCCAGACCGGCTGCGCGATCGTCCGCAGCACGGCAGCGAGAAAGTCTTCGGCACCGACGCCTAAGCCACCAAGATCAGTAACGGAATCGGTCAACTCGGCCTCCGAAAGCAACTGTGGTACCCAAGATCAGCGCCTCGATGACTGTGGGGTTTCCTCCATGGTGCGCGAAGCTGCCGTGTATCAGGGTGTGGGGGTGGGCATTCGGATTCTGGTTGTCGACGACAGTCAAGGCTTCCGTCAGGGGGTAGGTGAGCTGCTAACGCTGCGCGGCCTCGAGGTCATCGCTTCGGCGGCGAACGGGCAGGAGGCGCTCGCTGCTGCCATGCGTGGCTGTCCAGACGGCGTATTGCTAGACGTCAATCTGCCTGGGCCAGACGGATACGCGGTGGCCGCCTCGCTGGCGGCCGTCTGCCCGGCCGCCAAAATCGTGCTGACCTCTTCTGATGTCGACAACGTGCCCACTGCGATCCTGCGTCAGTGTGGCGCTTCCACGTTCGTACCTAAAACTGACCTCGCCACTGTCGATCTTGGGCGGCTCTTTTCAGAAACATGAGGTGGTCGGCTGCCTGATCCCTCGCATAACGTGGCGACGTGGACACGCCGGGACGGAC
>JBKPTR010000026.1:0-5779 GCA_046735615.1 Actinomycetota bacterium | reverse complement strand
GCAGATGGGGTTCTCGTCCTTGCGGCAGCCGTAACCGCGTACCTGCCTCGGGGCGATCGCCGTTGTCATCCTCCCGCCGCACGACGCGCAGTAGACCAAACCGACCAGCGGGTGCACACGGGGTCTGCCAAAGTTCTCGCGTCGCCTGCTTGGGTCATCCAGCAGTCCGACTAACCGATCATGGGGGCGCGGTCGATGATCGCCGGCCACGCCGCGTCGCCGACCACCTCACCGTTGTGCTCGCGCAACCCGCAATCCTTCGCAGAAGATGACCGCTCGCACGCGCCGAGCGCCGGACACCCTCACTCGGCGCCGTGAGCGCATTGCAGGCATCCATGGGCTCAGTATCGACGCTATCGAGCTGTACGAGCGCAACATGATTGACGAGTTGGCACCCAGGCTCGTGCACGGGGAGCTACCGGTAGGTAGTTGACAAGCGGGAAGCTCCTCGTACTCCTCCAGGTACCGCTCCCGTGCGTCGCCGAAGTTGACAAGCATTCCCGAATCCATGGCAATCGCCGGATTGAGCGGAATCGAGGTCGAGATCTCTTTCGGCAGCAGCCGCTCGACGACTAATAGTCGACCGTGGTCGGGTAGCGCTGCCCGGCACACCTTGAGGAGCTTGCGGCATGATTCATCATTCCAGTCTTGAAGAATCCACTTCAGGAGGAGCACTCAAACCCGGCGGGCAGCGACTCAAAGAAGCTTCCGCCGACCGCGATGCAGCGATCGCCCACATCCGTGTGCCTCAGATAGTTGCCCGCCTCCTCAGCCACCTCCGGCATGTCGAAGACGGCGCCTTGGAGCTCTGGATACGCCGTAAGCACAGCGGACACGAAGTGGCCAAGGCCGCCGCCTACATCTAAAACCCTGGACACGGCACTGAAGTCGTAATCGGCGACTGCCGCCGCGACGACCCTACGCGAAAGCTGCGACATCATCCCTATCGAAAGAGGCACCGGCCTCCGGATGGCTGCGAGGTAGGGGAAGAACGACTCCCCAAAGGCAACCTCGAAGGCTGGCTCACCCGTTCGTACCGTGTGTTCGAGCTCGCCCCACGCCTGGTAGGCCTCCGCTCCACCGTGCAGCGCCACGTAGCGCAACGATCAAGCAGCATCCGAACCCAGCAAAGCGCCAATCTCCGTGACCGAGATCCGACCACCGGATTCGACGACAAGTCCCAGACCCTGAAGCCCACGCATCACACGAAGTAGCATGTCGGCCGGGTCTCCGTCGCGGAGCTGAGCTCTTCAATCCTGATCGGGCCATCGGCAACCAGATCAGCAAGCCGTAACCGAGCCATCAGATAGACAAGCTGAGCGGGCAGGAAGCCGAAGATCAATGCCGTCAAGCGTTCGTACGGTTCCACCTCGCGATTCAAACAGGACCAGTGCATCAGAAGGCCGGAATCTCCGGCAACGACCCGGATTTTTTCGCAGCCTGCATGGATGATCTCCCATCTGCGTGCTCACGCTGGGCAAGTGATCAGGCCGCCACGTGTGCGTGCCAGGCCGTATCGATTCCGCCCGCGAGCGGTTTCCCGAGTGTCTAGTGGCGGCGCGGGGGATTCACGACGACCTCGAGCGCCTGTTGCTGCTGCGCTCAACGATCTCGTCGATCACTAGGGCCAGACCGATACCAACCAACCAGATGTCCTTCGCGATGACGATTCCCTGCTCGGTAGGACGAAGAGAGCCTTCCTGCCGAAGACCGGGTGTCCGCAGGTACAGCCCGAGCGTGCCCAGCGCGAAGGCGGTCAGTGCAGCGCCCGCAAGCCCCGGTGGGACTACTGGCAGCACTAAGGCAACACCGATGGCGGTCTCCGCCGCAGATAGCAAGCGAGTGAACCGTCGAGCGTCGAGCTTGCGCAGGAACGGATAGGTTCCAGAGGCAAAGCCGTGGAGTTGTGCGGCGGTGGCCTCATCAGCGCCGGCCTTGGACAGCCCCGTGTTGAGGAAGTACGCACCGGTAAGCAATCGGGGCGGCACGTGCCATGCCTCCACGCGTACCTTCATCAGCGGCCTCCAGACAATATGCCCAAGCAGCCCGATACTACGCGGGGCAGCTAAGGCTCGGAACGCTGCATCGAAGCAACCATCCCCCACGCGTACGCGCGCGAAAGCCGATTGTGGCAACCTAGGGAGGCGTCGGGGGTGGGCCGTTGCGCGGGGACGCTGAGCGGCCCAGGATTGCACCGTGGCGCGCCGCCAGAGCGAAGATGACGACGGCGATCGCCCCTCGGCAGGCACGCGGATACAGCTGCCGAAAGGACGAGAACCCCTACTGTGATGCGCGGGTTCGCATCGCGGCGGAGCCGCTGGAGGCTCACGTGGAGGGCTACGTCATCGACCAGTGGCGAAACCCCGAGGCGATCAAGATCGCGCAGTCAGACGACGACCGGATGGCTCGCATCAGGGAAATCACGGACGAGATGCGCCACTTGCAGGAGCAGAAGAAGGAAGCGCTGCGGATGAAGCTCCGCGCAGAGGTCGACGCGCAGACGTTTCGCGAGGTGACGGGAGACATCGACGCGGCCCATGATGACAGCGCGAGGTGCCCTTTTCTGGTCCAGGGGCCGGATGAGGGTTCGTTCGAGATATGTGAGGAACCAGATCAGCAAGGGTCAGCGCAACGAAGATCGCTAGTGCGACCTCTGCAAACTCATCCAACGCGCTGGAAGAGGCCCCGTATCAACGGTCACACAGTCTGTCTGACGACCACCTGAAGAGGCGCCATGACCGGCCACACCTGGCTCGATGTAATCATCAGCGTGACCGCAGCACTGCTCCTGTCATGGTTGGCGTTGATCTTGGCACTCGCGATCCGTCGTCCCAAAGCAGCCTGCTCAAAGAGGCGCTGCGGCTTCTCCCTGATCTTCTCCGGCTGCTGAAGCGACTAACCACCGACCGCACACAACCCACCGGCGTCCGCGTGCGGGTCGCATTGCTGTTCGCCTACCTGGCTATTCCGATCGACCTCATCCCGGACTTCATTCCCGTCCTCGGGTATGCAGACGATGCCATCATCGTCGTCCTTGTTTTGCGCAGTGTGTGCCGCCGGGTCTCTATGGAGGAGCTGAGAGCGGCCTGGCCTGGTACTGATGACGGGTTCGCCGCGCTGCAACGGCTGGTTAGGCCACGCGCAACTGATCGGGCTGAGGTTACCAAGGATCCGGCGTAAATCGAACTAGTAATCGATACACTGGTGTTGCCTGCTCGCAGGGAATGGACGAGCCCCGAGGATTCCTCGGGGCTCTTCTCGATCCGACAGGGTTGGGTCGACGTCGACGCCATTAATCCGCACCGTGGGTGAACCTCGGAAGCGCTGCTCGACGGACATCTCGTCGGTGATCATCTCGCGTTCAACTATTTCGATATCGATGTTGGAGGTCTGAAGCAACTGGCGCAACCGGGAGACCAGCGGCTGGTAATGAGGACATCCTTCGAAAAACAGGACCTCAATTAGTGGCTCAGGGTCGACCGCTCCCAGGATCTAACCGACCATCGGTCACGCCGAGTGGTGGCGCCACGGAAACACCCAGCGGAAGGTGCTCAGCACTGGCTTCTTGCACCAACAATCAGCCACACATCCGCAGCGGGTTCGGCCAGTCGCCTCCAGCAACCGCCCGATCAGCGCAGCCGCGACGTAGAGGCCAAATATGCCGCCGATCAGTCGCCGCGCCATCTCTGCCTGCTCCTTTCGATCCAACGCTCTGGCAACAATAGAACCCGGAGCGTGTCAGGCCCAATGGGTGCTAGCCACGTCGAAAGCCAGAGCGTGCGCCGCACTTTTTGCAAGCCTTGGTGCTTGGTGATATCGCCGAAGAGAAAGATCGTGCGGAGCAAGCGGTTGCAGATGGTTCGGAGCTGCCGGATGTGTGCCACATTCTGATTATTGACAGGGCGGGGTTAGGCAGGTGTGTACCACGGACTCGCGAGGTGAGCCGCTGACCCAATTCTGATCAAGACCGCACCCGCACAACTTACGCGGCCCGGCACCGACTGGCCCGCACTGCGTACTAATGGCCTCGTGCGCGTCCGCGCCGCGTGCGTATTGGCGTACGTATTGACTCGTCCCGGTTCTGATCCTCCCCCGCCCATGGGCTGATGATCATGGTTGATGATGGCTTTGCAACGGCACAGGCCGCCGATGCGAACAGCAACAGTCCGGCGGCCACGCAACCGGATCGTGTCAAAGTCGGCATCTGGAACCACTTCAGCCTGAAGCACTCGCAGAGAGCACCATTCAACTCAACGCAAGGCATGCCTTCCAGGCAACGCGCCGCGCACAGCGCGCACCAGCTCTGTAAAGGCCTGCCCTCAGGGGGTCTCCCGGCCAGTAGCTCCCTGACCGGCTCCTATATATCAAAATCTGATCGTTCTGATCGTTCGTACGCGCACTCCTCTGGCGCAGTTGCTGCCAGTGCTCGTCACAGCCTTGGGCAGCAACCATCAATAATGATCATCCCCCAGAGGCGATCCGCGTTGGCGCCGACCTGGCGACCTGATCGCCTATCGGCGTGATTGCCGCATGTGAGCATGATCAGTAGATTGATCTCCGGCCTTTATGATCACAAGTAATACTGCGCGGGCATGGGTTGGATCAAAGCCGACTACCGGAGTTGACAGTTCCGGCATGACAGCAACGCGTGCATCCATGAGCGCCCGACCGCGACCACGGCGTACTAGAGCTGCTTGATCTCGCCTATCTCAAGACCAACAAGCCCAAGCCGTGGCGACTCAGTATGATCATGTATTGGCTTCGAAGTACGAACGTCAGCATCACAGACGTCCACCCGCCTGCGGCGGCTAGCTTCGGCGATGTGGCGGGTGTAGCGGCCCTTGGCCGGCCAGGACTGATGATCTTCTTGACAGTGGGTCCGCAGTCGCGTCCTCATCCGTTCGGTGAACGAGGGCAGGCTATAGCGCTGCCAGTCCTCCAGCGGCTCACTGGTAAGCGCTTGACCGGCGCGGCGGTGCTGATCGGCCAGGATCAGCGATGATGCGGACGCATAGGGGTCTTCTCGACCCAACGGATAAATGGTGCCGCCGCGACGACGCACCGCCGTGCCGAGATAGTGATCCATCCACCCGTGTTGGGGGCATACCGTCCCGCGCCAGGGCGAATGCGTCCTCAACCGCATCCTCGCCGACGTCGATCTGTCCGAAGACCCGGATCAAGGTTGCCACTGACCGTCCGGACTCCTCGCGGAAGATCCGGCCTATCGCGACCGCCCGCGACGGCGCCACGCCGAGCTCGGACCGGTCCGGTCTTGATCCACTGCCCGGGGAACGGTCAGTCACGGATTTTGGCTTGGCTCGTGTCCCAGAACGGACGACCTCGATCGGCCTGTTGATAATGGCAGCCGTCCAAGCCAGACTGAGATTCTGTTGTTCCGGCGACGATCGGTTCAGGTGCGGTTAGTGTCCAACCGTGGATCGATCTCAGAGCACCGATCCGGCGGCGATCGCCGTGCAGTTCAACGACACCATCACCCGGCAGGACATCGATGGCCTGACCGCCCTGATGACATCCCGACCACACCTTCACCGATACCGAGGGCAACTCCGTCGCTGGCCCGCCAGCCTGCCGAGATGCCTGGCAGAGCTTCTTCGCCGCCTTTCCCGACTACCGCAATCTCTTCCACACCATCAGCACTCATGGCGACCTGGTCATCATCACAGGTCACTCGGTGTGCTCAGAACCAGCCCTGGCAGGCCCAGCGATCTGGACCGCCACGATCAGCGGCGACCAGATTAGCCACTGGACAGTCCTTGAG
>JBKPTR010000025.1:0-18948 GCA_046735615.1 Actinomycetota bacterium | reverse complement strand
CCTGCCCGTCCCGCGTGTGGACTTGCCACGATCGCCGCCGCGAGACATCGCCAGGAGGCCGCCGGTATCCTTCCCGGCGAGGTGTGCAACCGATCCGACGACGGCAACCCGCCGCTGGAACTGTCGGAGCGGACTGAGCAGATCCTGGCTTCTCGCGACTGGCTGCCGCCGAAGAAGTTGGCGAGCTGAGCCCGCGTTCTTGTTGCGCTGAGAATCGTAAGAGTGTTCTAATAAGATATGCAAGATCTCGATCCGACTCAGTACGGCGAAGCGGATGCAGGCGGTCGGCGTCGTGCCGGACGTTTGTTGGTGCGAGAGGAACACTGCCGCTCATGGCTCAGCAAGATCATCTGCGGCGTGATTTTCTATGAGCCTCTGTGCAAAGCCGATGCTTCGGCTCCGGCGCGTGCCGTTGACTCCCCACCCGAGGCGGCCATACGTTCGAACTTTCGTTTGCCCATCGCGAGCATGACTCTCGGTTCGTCATTTGGTACTCCGTGGACGACCCTGAGCCAGGGAAACAGATATGCCGACGACGATCGTTAGTTTGAAAGTTAAGACAGTTGAGGAGAAGGCCGTCACCCCACAGAACAACCAACTGGGCAACATGATCGCCTCCAGCGAGGACATCACCGTAATCAACGGTGATCCAAGCCTCAGAGGCCAACGCTCAGGTTTCTATGTCCGTGTTCGCAGGCCGGATTTCTGGCTGTGTGAAGCTGGATACATCTTGCCGGGAATCCCAGGCACGCCTTTCCCGAATGGCGGTCAACTCCAGACCCGAGGGCTCCTCAAATTTTCCAGTCTGGTGAATACGGTTGCGATCATCGGAGGGACCGACGATTACCGGTGTGCTTCAGGTCAGGTCAAGATCGACGGGAACAACTTCGAGCTGACAATCGAAACTCCGTGAGACGCCGCCGACCCGGCCGCGATCCAGCCGGCATACAAATCCTCCGCCCGCCGCGACGGCGCCAGCAGCGCCAGCGCCCACCGGGCATAGCCGGTGGCACGATCCGCGCCTCGACCACCGCAATCATCTGGTGCGGACAGCCGTGCGGCCGCGACGACCGATCACCCAACCGCTGATCCGCGGCCTACCGGCGCAACCAGACATGCACACTCTGCCGCGATAACTTGAACCGGCGCGCCACCGCCGTCACCGAGGCGCCGTCCAGCACCTCCCACACCGCCCGCAACCGCTGCTCTGCCACCCGCAGCTCCACCAGCATCACCGGCCCCTTCCGCAGTCCCCAAACCACGGAGGATGCCCACCGACCACCAATGCAACAGTCGCGAAGTGTCAAGCACCTACCGGAACGACTGTCGCGCAGGAACCGGAACCGCGTCCCCAAACTGTCAAGCAGCTACCGGAACCCGATGGTCAAGCATGAACCGGAACTGCACAGCGCGAGTGGCCTCGCTAGCACCTCAGGGGATGGGCAAGCTGCCCTACGGTCACCTCTCCATTTCCGGCCTAGTCGGCTTCGGCGCTCTGGTCGCCCAGGGCCCGGCAGACCGATCCAGAGGAGCCGGACCCGAGGCCGGGCACCAGGCCCTGGGCAGCACCTTGGGGATCTGGCAGCGCTCAGCGAGCAGCTAGGCGTGGCGCTGGGCTGAGGATTATCCTCAGCGCTCGCCAGCATTCGGCGTCCGTCTTCCCATATCCCTGCTCGCGGCAGAGATGCGAGGATGCCGGACGTGGCTGTGCTGTCGAATCGATTGACTGAGGCCCTTGGCATCCGCCATCCGATCGTCTCGGCGCCGATGGCGTTTGCCGCCGGGGGTGCGTTAGCGGCGGCGGTCACGCGCGGGGGCGGTCTCGGCCTGATCGGCGGCGGGTACGGCAACGCGCAGTGGCTCGATGAACAGTTCATCGCAGCCAGCGACGAGCGGGTCGGGATCGGCTTCATCACATGGTCACTGGCGCGTAGTCCGGAACTTCTGAAAGACGCGTTACGGCGCAAGCCGGTGGCGGTGATGCTGTCTTTTGGTGACCAAAGGGAGTTCGCCGCAGAGATCCGTGCGTCCGGCGCGGTTCTGATTTGCCAGTGCCAAAACCTCCGCCATGTACGGGAGGCAATCGAGGCGAAGGCAAACATTGTTGTCGCACAAGGCAGTGAAGCAGATGGGCATGGCGCGACGCGCGGCACCTTCACACTGGTGCCGGAAGTGGCCGATGTGCTTGTCCGAGAGTCACCTGACACGATGCTCTTGGCAGCAGGCGGAGTCGCCGACGGGCGAGGACTGGCTGCGGCTTTAGCCCTCGGCGCCGACGGCGTCCTCGTAGGCACCCGGCTCTGCGCGGCCGAAGAATCGCTCGTGAGGCCGCTGCACAGGGCAGCGCTCGTCGACGCCGACGGCGATTCGACCGTACGCACCCACGTCCCGGACATCGTTCGCAGCTTGCCATGGCCCAAGGAATTCACAGCTCGCGTCCAGCGGAACCGCTTTGTCGAGCGCTGGCATGGCCACGAGTCAGAACTTGCACAGCAAGCTGCTGTCGAAGCTCCCCGCTACCTGCAGGCCTTCGCAGACGGTGATCCAGATGACACCGCTGTGTGGTTCGGCGAAGCGGCAGGCCTCATCGGCTCCGTCGGTTCGGTCGCGAGCGTCATCGACCAAATGGTAGAGACGGCATCGAGGCTCGTCAGCGGCTAACGTCGGCGGCGCCTCGTGGCACTAGCGTGCCGACCCGCAGCTGTCAGAATGGGATACCCAGTCACTCCGCAACGCGTACGCAACTTTGCTGGCCGAGCGGAAGGCATGCTCCGCTCCTCCGGACACAGGGGCTCACTCTCCTCTAGTGGGATTCCTAGCCCGGCCGGTGCCGATACACCGCGCCGGCCACTTTTTGTTTCCCACGAAGAGAGCGCCAAAGTCCAAATCCAATAGCACGTGGGCTCGCACGTGGCTCCTGCCGCTGAGGCAGAATCAGTCTTTGGCTAGGGATAATGCTGGTGGGCGATACTGGATTTGAACCAGTGACCTCTTCCGTGTCAGTGATCTCTGGCGCCCATGACAATGCGGCGCTACGCGCGAGTGAGGTCCGTGGGTGTACCCAGATGATCGCGGGACGCCGGACCGATTGACTAGCAGTCTGACTGGCATGGGCGGAGCAGCTTGGAAGTCATCTGCATTGCCTTGGTTCAGTTCAGTGGAGCGTCCGACACGCTATCCGTAAGATCCAGGCGACGTTTCAGACTGCTTAGGTGTGAAGCACGCCAGATGGTCGTCGATCCGTATGCCCGGGGCGCCGAAGCTTCCAGGATCGTCCAGGTGCGGGTACCAATTTGCACCGCAATAGTTACTCAGTTCGTTACTCACTTTGGCGCGACCTCGGTACCCCTGTCTGAGTAACGCCGAGCTGAGCAGGCCGAAGACGATCATAAAGGTGCAGACTGACCGCAGGTTCTAGGCACGAGGCTGTTGGACCTGCTCGGGGTCGACGCTGTCGCCGGCAATGGTCATGGCGGGGATGTCGGACAGGAAGTTCAGGACGTTGTGGCTCCTACCAGGGTGCGAAGCAGCAGGATCTGCCGGGGGAGCAGGGGGAGGAACGGCAGGAAGCCGGCGGCGATGGCCATGCTCAGCACGTTGCCGAAGTTGGCGCTGGTCGTGACCCGGATGTACTTGAGGGTGTTGGCGAAGGTCTGCCGGCCGAGGCGGACGCCGTCGGTCACCACGGCCAGGCTCTTGTCGAGCAGCACGATGGCGGCCCGCCTGCCTGGCCACATCGACGGCGGTGTCGACCGAGATGCCGACGTCGGCGGCCGCCAGCGCGGCGGCGTCGTTGATCCCGTCGCCGAGGAAGCCGACGACCTGGTGGTGTTGGCGCAGCGCGCGGATGATGCGCTCCTTGTGCCGCGGTTCGACCTCGGCGAAGACCTGGGTGTCGGCGGCGCGGTCGGCGTCGTCCAAGCGGTCGATGTCGCCGCCGGTGAGCACTGCCCGCCTTGGAGCCCGACATCGGCGGCGAGCTTGCCGGCGGCCGGCCTGTTGTCGCCGGTGACCATCCGGACCCAGACGTCCTGGCCGGCCAGCCGCCGGATCGCCGCGGCGGCGCCGGGCTTGGGCGGGTCGAGGAAGGCGAGCAGCCCCCGTAGGGTCATCTGCGCCTCGTCCGCCGTGCCGGCCCACGGGTCCGGTCGAGCGACCGGCTGGCCAGGAGGAGCACGCGGTACCCGTCGGTGCCCAGCTCGGCGAACGACCGCCCCAGCCCGGCCCGCACCTGATCGATGGGCATGGTCCGGTCGCCCACCTCGGCGGTGGCGCCGACGCCGAGCACGGTGTCGAAGGCGCCCTTGGTGACCAGCAGGGGCGAGCCGGCGTCCTCGACCAGCACGCTGAGCCGCTTGCGGTGGAAGTCATAGGGGATCTCGTCCAGCCGGGCCCTGGGGTCGACCGGCGCCCATCGAGGATCGCCTGGTCAAGCGGGTTGGGGAGCCGCGCCGGAGCCCGGCGTTCAGCCTGGCCAGCCGCAGCACCTCGGTGCTGGGGCGGCCGGTGGGGTCGACGGCGCGGTCCAGGCGGACGGCGCCAGCGGTGAGCGTGCCAGTCTTGCCGGTGCACAGCACAGTCATGGCGCCGAAGTCCTCGATGGCGTCCAGCCGCTTGACGATCAGCTTGGCGGCGGCCATCCGCCGGGCCCCGGCCAACAGGCTGACCGTCACGATGGCCGGCAGCAGCTGGGAGGTGAGCCTACCGCCAGCGCCAGCGAAAACAGCACCGAGTTGATCACCTGCCGGTGCAGGACCAGGTTGAGCGCGAAGATGACGGTGACCAGCACCACCATCGCCCGCACTAGCAGCACGCCGAACGCGGTGATGCGCGCTCGAACCCGGTCCTGGGCCGGCGGACACCCAGCGGGCGGACACCGCCCCGAACTGCGTCACCCGCCCGGTCCTCCCACGACCGCCTCACCGGCATCACTGACCACGTGGGTGCGCAGAACAGGCTGCAGGAGCGGCCGGCCAGGGACGTAGCGGCATCGACCACGCCAGGGCGCTTCTCGGCCGGACAGGACTCACCGGTCAGGCGCCGCCTCGTCGACAGCAGGCCCTGGGACCGGACGACCAGGCAGTCGGCCGACACAACGTCGCCGGCGTTGGGGACCAGTAGGTCGCCGACGACCACGTCCTCCACCTCGACCCGGACCTGGGCCATGAGCGCGTCCACGGCCTGCCCGGCGTGTGCTCCTGCCAGTAGCCCAACGCCCCGCTGGCAGCGATGATCGCCAGGATGATCAGCCCATCGGCCAGGTCGCCGAGCGCCATCGCGAGGATCGTGGCCGCCACCAGGATCAACACGATCGGGCTGGTGAACTGGGCGAGCAGCAGCCGCAACCCCCGGTGCGGATGTGCCACCTCGATGCTGTTGGGCCGGTCCCGGGCCAGGCGGCGGGCCGCCTCGTCTGCGGACAGGCCCTCGGTGCTGGCCGCGGTCGCGGCGAGGAGCCACTCCAGGGGCTGCGACCAAATGCGGCCAGATCTGCCGGTTGTGTTCCCTGGGCAGAAGGTCTCAACGATCTCACCCACCCTCCCTAAGGTCGGATGCGGCGGACGGAGATCAGCGGCAAGTTGGGGTCTCGGACCTTGGTGAGCAGGCCGTGCAGGGCCGCTTGGTCGGTGACCGGCCCGGCGATGGCGGTCTGGCCGCCCGCGACGCTGGTTACCTGGAAACCCTCGAACCAGGCGGACCAGCGGCCATCTAGCACGGCGTCGACGAGGATCTCGTAGCGGGCCGGTGGCGTGGCCGGCAGGTCGCCGGCTATGGGCCTGCTCATCGCGTGGCGATGCTGCGCTCGGCGGCCAGGCCGTCCCTCCAGCCGCTGTAGGTGGGCTTCCAGTCCAGCTGCTGGCGGGCGCGGCTGTTGGATGCGCCGGCCAGGGTGGTCATGAAGGCGACGCCCCAGCCACCGACGAACAGCCGGGCCAGCCACGCAGGGACGCGCCTGGGAGCGGGGGCGCCGAGCATGGCGGCAATCACCGGCAGCCACTCGCGGACCAGGGTGGGCTGGTCGTCGACGACGTTGAGCACCCCCCGGCCGCCGGGTGTTCGACGGCGGCCAGGATGGCGGTGGCGGCATCGTGGGCGTGGATGAACGAGAACATCGCACCGCCGTCGCCGACGATCGCGACTTTGCCGGCGCGCAACTGGTGGGTGAAGCCCCCACCGGGGGCGAAGCTAGTGCCAGGGCCGTACAGGTGCCCGAAGCGGAGCACCAGCCCGCCGGCGTCGCCGACCCGGCGCTCCATGTAGCGCAGGGCGTCCAGCACCGGGGCGAACTGGCTTGGCGGGCGCCGCCACAGCGGCGCGTCCTCGTCCTTGACCGGGGAGCCGGCAGGGTCGTAGGCGTAGGCGACCCCCTGAGCGATAACCCGGGCGCTACCGGCGGCTGCGAGCAGGTTGGCGCTGCCTCGGATACGCAGCCGGTTGGTCAGGGCCATTTCGCGGGCCAGGTGCCTGGGGTCGATCGGGTCAGGGATGGCGGTCAGCATGTGAATGATCACGTCGGGGGGCAGCCCGCACGGCACGGGCGACGGCGACGGGGTCCAGCGCGTCGGCGGCCACCACCTCGGCGCCTGGAAGCTGGGCGGCGCTGCGGGCCAGGCCGGTCACATCGTGGCCGGCTGCGGCCAGGACCGGGACGGTCTGGCGGCCGACGACGCCGGTGGCGCCGGCGAGCAGAATGCGCATGGCGGTGCTCCTCTCGGGTGGGTCGAATGCTTTGGCAAGCCCGAGGCGTCCTGCTGGCACGCTATTGCCAGGGCCGCGTCCGGGTCGTCACCCAGAGGTGCCGTCGTGGGGAGAGTTCTGCCGGGCCCGCCGAGCCGGCCGGTAGCCGAAAGTGCCATCGCTTCTAGCCCGCCAGCCGAAGGCGGGTGACCAGGGTCGCAGCGCCGGTCCTACAGCACGTGGTCGCCGCGCTGGACCAGCGGTATCCAGTGGTGGGCGACTGGCGAGTCTCTCCCAGCCCGCATGGAGCGCCATCAGATGGCAGAGGGCCAGCGCGCCCAGGGCGGTCTTGGCGCCGGAGACGTACCGGCAGGCGTTTGAGAACGGCGCAGCGCCAGGCCGACCGGCGGTGCCCGCTGCGGGTATCGCCTTGGTGGGTATGGCCTGGGTGGCCTACCAGCGCGCTCGAGGACGCCTTAGAGCCTGCGAGCTTGGCCTGCTGCGGGCTAACTCCTGGCCGCCAACGCGCTACCACTGCTGGGATCCCTTCGGGACCCGCTGGGCCGGCGAGGCTCCCGCGAACTTTCACCCGGCGGTGCCCTCCTTGGGGTGATGGCGGCGGGGATCTCCGTTCCTACCGTGGTTTCGTCAGCCCGTTGTCATCGGTGTTGGCCGTGACGCCTCGGCTGACTGTGAGCAGCGTGCTGCCACAACCACACCACCTAGGAGGAGCCATGAGCGCCTGCATGCGTTCCCATATCGTCGTCACCGGGACGTCCTCAGGCATCGGGCGGGCCACCGCGCTGGACCTGGCCGCGGCCGGATACCACGTCTACGCCGGGGTCCGCCGGCCCACTGACGCCCCGTCGCCGGCCTCCGCCAGCCCGGGCGAGGTCACGCCGCTGCTGCTGGACGTTACCGACCCCGCCCAGGTCTCCGCGGCCGCCGACATCGTGGCCACCCACACCGGCGAGGCCGGGCTCAACGGGCTGGTCAACAACGCCGGCATCGGCGTGTTCGGCCCGCTGGAGATCATCCCGATCGAGCAGTTCCGCCGCCAGCTGGAGGTCAACGTCACCGGGCAGCTCGCCGTCACCCAGGCGCTGCTGCCGCTGCTGCGCAGGGCGCGCGGCCGGATCGTGCTGATCGGCTCGATCGGTACCCGGTTCACGCCCTCGTTCACCGGCCCGGTCTCGGCGTCCAAGAGCGCCATCGCCACCATGGCTGAGGCACTGAGGCAGGAGCTGGCGCCGTGGGACATCCAGGTCATCCTGATCGAGCCGGCCAGCATCCACACCCAGGCGGTCGACAAGCTCGAGCGGGACGCCGAATGGCTGCTGGGCGAGGCCGATCCCCACGCCCGCAGCCTCTACGCGGACGCCTTCCGGCGCTTTCTGCGCGTCGGCCTGGCCCGCGAGCGCAAAGGCAGCCCGCCACAGGTTGTCGGGCGGGCCGTCGCACGGGCGCTGACCGTCTCCCGGCCGCACGCCCGCTATCTGGTCGGCAAGGACTCCCGGCGGATGGCCGTGGTTGCCGCCGCCCTGCCCACCCCTGTGCTTGACGCCTTGCGCCGCAAGATCGGCCACCAGCCGGCACCAGGATCACAGATCATGTCCGCAGAAACCCGCGAGGCAACTGTCGTCGGGTGAGCCGGCGCGGTCACGATCCGCATCCACGACACAGAAAAGGATGGCTTCAATGGCAATCACCCTTCCAGTCTTTACGCCGATGCAGGAGAGCCTGTTCCTGACGCTGTGCGGCAGGGCGCTCGACAACCGCTTGCCCCATCCCATCCTTGCCGACATCATGGCCGACGAGCTCGTTCGAAAGCTTGATTACGACTACGACAAGTTCCACCTGAGCGCAAGCCCCATTCTCAACATCGCCCTTCGCGCCAAGAAACTCGACGAGGTGGCGCGGAATTTCACCACCCGCCACCCCGACGCGGTCGCGCTCGACCTCGGGGCCGGACTGGACACCCGGCTGTTCCGCATCGCGCCGCCACCCACGGTCGACTGGTATGACGTCGACTATCCCGAGGTCATCGCCGCTCGACAGCAACTGCTTCCAGAGCGCACGAACGCTCACGGCATCGGCGCCGACCTGACCGACCCGAACTGGCTGGACGCGATCCCCACCGGCCGACCGGCCGTGATCGTCGCCGATGGCCTGCTGGCGTTCCTCACCCCGGACGTCATGATCGCCCTGCTGAACCGGCTCATCGGCCACTTCCCCAGCGGCGAGGTGGCCTTCAACGGCTACACCAGGTTCGCCATTTGGGCGGCGAAGCACTACCACGGCACCCAGTCGGTTGCCGACCTGATTCAGTCTCCCGGGTTCGACGACCCCCGCGACCCCGAACGTTGGAACCCCAGATTGAAGCTGGTCAAGGAGATCCTGCTGACGCGTGAGCCCGAGATCGCCGAGTTCCCGCCAGCCCTACGCCTGTTCACCCGCCTGGCGGCACACAGCACCGCCGTGTCCCGACGAGGAACCACGGTCCTGCAGTACCGCTTCTAGCCTGGGAGCCGCCTCAGACCCTTAGGGTCCCGACCGGCACGCCTCCGCGCCTGGTCCCCCAGGAGCTGGTCGGCCTGGTGGCCGACCAGCCGCCGAAGTTCCCGCCCGCCACGTCCTGGACGTACTCCAACACCAACTACATCTTGCTCGGCCTGATCGTGGAGGCGACCACCGGCCAGGAGCTTGCCCGGCGCATCTTCCCGCCGCTGGGGCTGCGCGACACCATCTTCCCCCCAGCCAACTCCCCAGGCATCCCCAGCCCGAGGTCGCGCGGGCTACAGCCTGCCGCTCGCCGGCACGAGTGCCCCAGAAGCCGACCAGCTGTCGCCAGATGCCGGATGCCGGACCGCGTCAGCGGCGGGTGCGGCCTGCTCACTCCCGGAACCAGGCGACCGTGGTGGCAATGGCCTGGTGGTGCGGCGTGGGCTCCAAAGGGCCGAAGGCGCGCTGGAACTTCGAGGCGTCAAGCACGAATGGGCGCTCCCACTGGTACAGCATCTCGGTGGTCTCCCGGGCCTGAGCATCGAAGACGCCAGCGATCCGCAGCGCCAGGCGGGAAGCCGCCGTGACCTTGACGGGTCGGCCGAGCGTGGCGGCGATCAGCTCGACGAACGCTCGGCCGGTCAGGGGTTCGGCAGCGGGCAAGTGCCAGACCTCGCCCAACGCTTCCGGTCGCGCTCCCAGGGTGATCAGCGCCCTGGCCACGTCGGGGAGGTAGTTCAGGCTGTGCGGCACGTCCAGGCGGCCAGCCAGCGGGCTCGTTCGCCCGTGGCGGCCGCGCCGAACAGGATGTCGCCGACGACGCTGTTGGCCCCGCCCGGTCCGTAGTAGTCCGAGGAGCGTCCGATGGCCACCTCCAGCGTTCCCGAACGGTGGGCGGACAGCAGCCGCTCGGCCATCAGCGCGCGGACCCGACCTTTCCTGGTGGTCGCCAGCCAGGGCAGGTCCTCGGTGATGGGCCCGTGCACCGGCCCGTAGGCGTAGAGGTTGTCGGCGTAGACCAGCCGGGCCCCGACGCCGGCGGCCGCGTCGGCGATGCTTTGGGTCAGCGGGGGGAACTGCGCCGCCCACCGCTGATAGGGCGGCTGCGCGCAGTGGTAGACGACCGTGGCGCCCTGGCAGGCCGTGCGGGTCTGGGCCGGGTCGGCGGCGTCGGCGGCCAGCTGCTCCACGCCCTCGGGCAGGTCTGCGGCCGGCTTGCGGCTGACCGCCCGGACCCGCTCGCCGCGGCTGGCCAGCTCCCTGACGACGGCGCCCCCCGAGCCGCCGGTCGCGCCGAGGACCACGTGCAGCTGGTCATGAGCGTTCATGTGAGACTCCTTCGGTCGATCCGTGAACGGATTCAAGGCACTTGCGGAGGCCCTGACCGTTGACCCCGGACACCCTCATTGGGCTGCATAGGCACCATCTGTGCGTGTCACCGCAACGGGCGAGCCTCCGCAGTGGCGGGTCGCAGCGGTAGACGGACCGTGGACCGGCACAAGATGGACGAGATCACCTGCTCGAGCCTTCGCTCAGGACCGGTCGGCAGGATGTTGGTGCGCCAGCCCACAAAGCCATCGGGACGGACCAGTACCGCACCCTCGGCCGACATCCCCAGCTTCACCGACCAGGCATCCTCCAGATCGAGCAGGTCTCCATCCGCTGCGAGGCGGTAGGCGACCAGGTCAATCCCAAGCGAACCGGCGACCCCAGCTGCTGCCTCGCGCCAGGGCGTGCCGGCAGGGCCGACGAGCAGGAAGAAACGGCCATCGAGTAGATCCAGCGTCGAGTTGCGCTGACCTTGCCGCTGGACCCACAAGTGCGGCACGCGCGTACCAGGCAGTCCAGTGAGTTCCTCCGGCTTATCCAGCAGGCCGAGCTCCACCGGCGAGGATGGGCCGGCGTCGTCGTCCAGAACGGCCTGCGAGCGATACCGATAACCTGCCATGAGCGAGAAGAAGGAAACTCTCGTCTCCACGCCGAGCAGCTTGTCATCGCTGCCGTGGGTCAGCACGGATGAAGCGGGCCCCACCAGCGACTGTTCAGCAGCTAGCCGGCCGACTGGATGGCGCTCGGTCTGGTAGGTTGCCAGCAGCTGCGGAGCAGCCGTTCCGTTGAGCACGGCAGCCAACTTCCAGGCCAGGTTTTTGCGCGCTCTGGATCGCCGTGTTGACACCCAGCCCCAGCTTGGGCGGCATGGTATGCGCCGCGTCACCCACCAGCAGCACCTGTTCCTGCTGGAAGCGCTCGGCCACCAGTTGCGCCGGCCGCCAGGGCGCGATGTCCACAATCTCGACGGCCAGATCCGGCTTGCCGATCCCGTTGCGGATCAGTTCCCTGCAGCGCTCGGCGGTGTAATCCGGCGCGGATGCTCCCTTGGAAGGCGTGTCCTGGATCGTGAACATCCCACGGTCGGCATCGGTGATCAGGAAGATCCCCCGGATGCCTGGCCGGTCGATCAGGATGGCGTCAGCTTCGTAGCCGCGGATCAGGTCACTCCAGTCGGCTTGGAAGTAGACGAAGATATAGTGCTCATCCAGCTCTCCCAGCCCTTCCGCTTTCACGCCGAGCGCGTCTCGAACGTGGCTGTGGGCGCCATCGCAGGCGGCCAGGTAGTCCGCGCGCACGACGGAGGAGGTTCCGGTCGCGCGGTCCCGGACGGTGGCGGCGACGCCCTGCGCATCCTGGGTGAAGGAAACCAGCTCGGTGTTGTAGCGCACGTCGCCGCCGCGCTTTCTCGCCGCGGACAGGAGCAGCGGTTCCAGCCGACTCTGCGGGCAATACCAGATGAGTGGCTCCGGGGTGAGGAGCTCGGGATGGTCCACGAAGTGAAGCGCCTGCTCGATGTCCGGGAGTTCCTCTTGTTGCGGTGAGGCCAGCGTTTCCTTGCGGAACATCCGTGACATATGACTTCCAGCCGCAACGACCTCTGTATCCAGTCCCAGCCCGCGGAACACCTCCAGGCTACGGAAATTGAGGTTGCGCGCGCGCGGATACCACGAAACATCGGGACGCCGCTCGACCAGTACCGAGGCGATCCCCTGCTGGCGCAGCAGGAGGGAAAGGGACAGGCCGGCACCGCCGGCACCGACAATCAACACCGGGACGCGTTCTTGAGCTGCCATCGGGTACTCCTTCTCTCATACAGCTGTCTCATTGCTCTTCCTGTGGCCCCTAGGGCCTGCACGGGTCGACCTGGCCGGGGTCAGTTGGCCGGGTGCCTTTCCTGGCGGTGGCGTGGTTTCACCCAGCACGCTAGAGGCTGCGAACGCGTCGGCGCGTCACCCGGAGGGGCCGTCTGGGGTGGAGTCCTGGAAGTCGGGCGGGCTGGCGGGATTCCGAAGGGAGTAGCGGGGGTGCCGCGAGTGAAGCCTCGCGGGCGCTCGTCGTCCGAGCTGGTACGAAGGGGCCTCCCGGGTGGTTGCAGGCCGGCGGGGGCTAGCGCAGCAGGCCGAGCTCGCGGGCGCGGGCGGTCGCCTCGGTGCGGTTGGCGGCGCCGAGCTTGATGAGGATGTGGGCGACGTGCTTCTTGACGGTGTTGAGCGTCACCACCAGCTCCCGGGCGATCTGCTGGTTGGCCTTGCCGGCCGCCAGCAGCCGCAGCACCTCCAGCTCGCGGCTGCTGAGCGACTCGACCAGGCCGGGCACGACCGCTGCGCCCGGCCCCGCGCGCGGCCCGGCCTGCTCAAAGGCGCGCACCAGCCGGCCGAGGTAGCCTAGCGGGACACCGGCTGCGGCCTGGACTGTTCGCTGGGCCGCAATGAGCCGGCCTAGCAGGGCGCCCATCGGCGTGCCATCGTCGGCGAACACCCGCACGTAGCCCTCCGGATGAGCGAGTGTGAGCGTCTCGGCCAGGACCGCGACCCCGCTGGCCTCGTCCCCCTTGGCGGCTAGCGCCAGCGCATGCAGCGCCCGGATCTCGATCACGCTGCCCGTCCGGCCTTGGGCCGCCGCGCGAGTGTGTAGCCGCTCCAGCAGTCCGAGGGCCTGCTCGGGCCGGTCTTGGGCGAGCAGCACCCGCGCCAGCACCAGGTACTCCGGCTCCTGGGGGTAGCTGGGCTGGTCGTCGGGACCGAGGCCGCGCTCGTACGACCAGCGGGCGGCCGCCGCCAGGTCGCCCTGGGCCAGCAGCAGCCGTGCCCGCTGGGCGGGCACCGGGTTGAGCAGGCTGGCCACGCCCGAGCCCGACACGGCACGCTCGGCCTGGCCGATCGCCTCCAGGGCGCCGGCGGCGTCACCATGGGCCTGCCGGATCCACGCCAGCCTGGCCAGGCCCGCGGCCAGCGGCTGGGTGTAGTTGAGCTGCCGGCACCGGACGATGCCGTCGCTGACCTGACGCAGGGCGATGTCGAGCTCACCCCGCTGGTAGGCCACCTCGGCCATGCCCACGTACGCGATGCCGGCAGCGGACATCGCCGGCTGGCCAGGCGGTCCGGTGATCTCCAGCGCCCGCTTGTAGGTGGCGAGCGCGGCGTCCAGCCGGCCTTGGGCGCGCTGGACCTCGCCGAGGTAATGGCAGTTGGCGGCGGCCAGGCCACGCTCGCCGGCCGCCCACAGCTCAGCGATGGCCGAAGTGAAGGCGCGCTCGGCTGCTGGCAGCCGGCCGCGCAGCCACTCGGCGACCGCCAGTTCCCGCTGGGCGACGGACTTCAGCATCTGCTCACCCTCGCGCAGCTCGTCCAGGGCCCGAGCGGTGAAACCGGCCGTCGCCTCGGCGTCGCCGCGCAGATGCGCGAGAAAGGCCCGGTTGAGCGCGATGGCCACAGGGACGTTCGCCAGCACGCTCGCGGCCCTGCCAACCGAAGGCTCGTACTGCTGCTCATCGGCGGCAGCGGCGAACGCGCGCTCGGCGGCATCCAGCGACGACTCGATCGCCCCCACGTCGCCGCCTACCAGTGCCATGAACGTCTGCGCCAGGCACAGCCGTGGGCGGGACCGGGTCAGCTCAGTCGGGAGCGCCGCGAGCCACCGCTGAATCGTGACGCTCTCGCCCGGCTCGAACAGTTCGTCGAAGTGCTGTTCGATCAGCCGGGCGGCCCAGGTGTGGTCGCCGGCGGCCAACGCGTGCCGGACGGCGTCGTCGGCCAGCCTATGTGCTTCGGCCCAGGCGGCGGCATTGCGGTGGAGCTCACTCACCCGTTCTGGTCGCTCACGTTGCAGGCGCACGCGCAGCAGGTCGGCGAACAGCTGGTGGTAACGCCACCAGCCACGCACCTCGTCAAGCGGGATCAGGAATAGGTTGGCCCGCTCCAGCTGCTCCAGCATCGCCTGGCCGTCGCTGCCCGCGGTGACGGCGTCGCACAGCTCGCCGCTCAGCCGCTCAAGGACCGACGTCTCCAGCAGGAAGGCGCGCACCGGTTCCGGCTGGCGCTTCCTCGGTGAGGTAGTCGAGCACGTACCTGTGGCTGCCGCTGAACGCCGCCACGAACCCCGCGATGTCCGCCTGCGCCCGCAGCGACAAGGCGGCCAGCTGCAGGCCGGCGACCCACCCCTCGGTACGGGCAGCCAACGCTGCCGCCGCTGTGTCGGGCAGCTCCGGCCCGGCCGCTTCGCGCAGCAGCACCGCTGCCTCCTCCGCGGTGAAGCGCAGCTCCGCAGCACGCAGCTCCGCCAGCTGTCCTCGGGCCCGCAACCGCCCCAGCCTCAACGGCGGGTCAGCCCGGCTTGCCAGCACCAGGTGCAGGCAAGCCGGTTGGTGGTCCAGCAGGAACCCGAGCGAGGCGTGCACCTGGTGGGCGTCGATCAGGTGGTAGTCGTCCAGCACCAGCAGCACCTGGTCCGGCTGGGCGGCCAGCTCGTTGATCAAGGCCGTCACCAGGCCCTCAAACGACCGCGGCGACGGCCCGAGCAGTGGGGCGATCCGCTCGCCGATGCCCGGCCGCGGCCGGTCTAACGCGGCGATCACATGGCGCCAGAACCGGGCCGGGTCGTTGTCGCCCTCGTCCAGCGACAGCCAGGCCACCGGGCGGCGGCCCTGCCGGGCCCATTCGGCCAACACGCTGGTCTTGCCGAACCCGGCCGGCGCGCAGACCAGCACCAGCCCCCGCGCCAGCCCCTTCTCCAGCTCCTCCATCAGACGTGGGCGGCTCACCAATTCCGGCGGCAGATGGGGCAAGTACAGCTTGGTGGCCAGCAGCCCATCCGACCCGCTGACGCCCACCTGCTCAAGGGCAGTTGCGGGCGGTTCCGCCATCACGCTCTGCCCCACTCTCGCCAAGCCCACGCGCGCCCATTGTAGGGCGGTGGCCGGCCGCGACACGACCACGCCACCGCGCCACAACAGCGGCCTCGGAGCGCAGTTGCCGGTGCGCCGTGCGCCACGACATGGTTTCCAACCCGGCCGAGACCAGTAGCACGGCCACGCCGACCGCCACGTTGGTTACCGGCTCGGGGTGGCGGAGGGTCTGGACGCCGACGGCGATGGCGAACAGCCCGCCGACGACGAAGATGCCGACGGCTGCCAGCAACGACCAGATGTAGCCAGCCTTTCCGTAGGCGAAGGGGTGTCGGTCGTTGGCGGGACGGGCGCCGCTCCGGACGCCGACGGATAGCAGCACCTCATTGAGGGTGTCGGCGAACGAGTGGGCCGTCTCGGCGAGCATCGCCGCCGAGCCCGTGAGCAGCGCGGCGACGCTCTTGGCGACGGCGATGAGCAAGTTCGCGGCGACCGCGACGATCACGTTCCGGAGGCTGGCATCTTCGGGTTGGGTCACGGCTCACTCTCGACGCAGGGGCACGGGGCCTGGGCGGGAAACAACTGCCCGATGCAACCCACGATCACAGTTCTTCCGTATCGGATCTTCCCTGGCAGCGCCAGATTCAGCTACCAGCCAGCAGGAATCGGGAACCGGGCGAGCGGCCAGGCACGACAGCCACTGGTAACAGTCTGGCCGGCGAGCGTAGCGCAACCCCCGTTGAAGATTCCTGTTGGCGGGGTGTCGGAAGCCGGCTGGCTGTGATGTATTGGCGCAGCGTCGCGGTGATCCTAGGAGACGACGTGAATCGCGAGTTTGCGAACGTGGAGGGGACGTGACGGGTGAGGCTGACCTCGATGTTGGACTGGCGAAGGCCGGTGTGCTTGGGCTGCCCAATGCAGTGACCGCCGGCTTGTTCGATCTGAACGGCGTCCTGACAAACACCGCCGCGGTGCACGACAAGGCGTGGAAAGAGACGTTCGACGCCTTCCTGCGGGAGCGGGCCGAGCGTACGGACGAGTCCTTCATCGCGTTCGATCCGATGGCGGACTATCTCAGGTACGTCGACGGCAAGCCGCGCGCGGATGGAGTACGAGATTTCCTAGCCAGTCGCGGTATCACATTGCCCGAGGGGAACTGGGACGATAGCCCGCGAGCGGAGAGCATTAATGGCCTGGCAAACCGGAAGAACGAGGTGCTGCGGCGGCGGATCCGCGATGAAGGCGTCGAGGTGTTCTCCGGCTCCTGGCGGTACCTGGAGGCCTGCCAAGAAGCCGGGCTGCGTCGCCTCGTCGTCTGCTCGAGCGCCGACACCGCGGAGGTCCTCCGGGTCACCGGGCTGGTGCATCTGGCGGAGGGCTGGATCGACGACCTCGCAATTGCCGCTCAAGGGCTGAAAGGCAAGCCGGTACCGGAGTCGTTTCTGGCCGGCGCGAAGTGCGTCGGAGTGGAGCAGGGGCGAGCCGCGGTGTTCGAGGACGCCCTTGCTGGCGTCGCGGCCGGCCGGGCCGGCGGATTCGGGTTCGTGGTGGGAGTGGACCGGGCCGGCGAGGCGGACGCCCTCCGTGAGCATGGCGCCGACATCGTGGTCAGCGACCTGGCCGAGCTGTTGGGTAGGGCGAGTGGAGAGGCCGACAGGTGACCGAGGGAGCCGAACCTCCGGTCGAGCCCTGGTGGCTGCGGGAGTGCGGGCTCAATCTCGATCTGTTGGGTCGTTCGGAGTCGCTGTTCGCGCTTTCTAACGGCCACATCGGATTGCGCGGGAATCTCGACGAGGGAGAACCGTATGGGATTCCCGGCACGTACCTCAACTCGTTCTACGAGGTGCGGCCGTTGCCATATGCCGAACCCGGCTACGGCTATCCGGAGTCCAGCCAGGAGGTCGTGAACGTCACCAACGCCAAGCTGATCCGGCTGCTGGTCGACGACGCGCCGTTCGATGTCCGGTATGGGCGGCTATTGGGACACGAGCGTGTGTTGGACTTGCGCGCGGGCACGCTGACACGTGAAGCGGACTGGGAGTCACCCAGCGGGCGCCGGGTGCGGGTGCGGTCGACCCGGCTGGTGTCATTCACGCAGCGGGCAGTCGCCACCATCGAGTACGTCGTCGAACCCATTGACGCGTCGGCACGGTTGGTCGTGCAGTCGGAGCTGGTGGCGAACGAACCTATCCCGCCGCGCTCCGGTGACCCGCGGATGGCGGCCACGCTGGAGAACCCGCTGTCCGCCCTGGACCGGGATTTGCGCGCTCACGGTGCGGTGCTATTGCACCGCACCCGCCTGTCGGGGCTGCAGGTAGCGGCCGGGATGGATCACCTGGTCGAAGCGCCGGCCGAGGTGAGCGTGGAGAGCGCGGCAATGGACGATTGGGCGCGGATCACATTTGTCTGCAACCTTCAACCGGGGCAAGCGCTGCGCATTGTGAAGTTCGTCGCCTACGGGTGGTCCAGCCTGAGGTCCACCGCGGCGCTGCGTGACCAGGTCGCCGCCGCGCTGACGGGAGCCCGGCACACCGGCTTTGAGGAGCTGTGCGCCGAGCAGCGGGCATACCTCGATGAGTTCTGGGCCGGCGCTGACGTGCGAATCGAGGGCGATCCGCGGCTCCAGCAGGCGGTCCGGTTCGCGTTGTTCCACGTCCTGCAGGCCGGTGCTCGAGCGGAACGCCGCTGCCTGCCAGCCAAGGGGTTGACCGGGCCGGCTACGACGGGCACACGTTTTGGGACAGCGAGGCCTATGTGCTGCCGGTGCTCACCTACACGCAGCCGCAGGCCGTCGCCGACGCGCTGCGCTGGCGACACTCCGCGTTGCGCCTGGCCAAGGAGCGTGTCGCCACCCTCGGGCTGCGCGGAGCTGCGTTTCCCTGGCGGACCATCCGTGGGGAGGAGTGCTCCGGCTACTGGCCGGCCGGCACCGCCGCGTTCCACATCAACGCCGACATCGCTGCCGCGGTAACCCGCTATCGGTCAGTGACCGGCGACGAGACATGGAGCTCGAGGTCGGGCTGGAGCTACTGGTCGAAACCGCCCGGCTCTGGATATCGCTGGGGCACCACGACCTCGACGGCGTCTGGCACATCGCCGGTGTCACAGGGCCGGACGAGTACACCGCAATCGTGAATGACAACGTGTTCACCAACCTCGCCGCCGCCCATAACCTCCGCAGTGCGGCAGAAGCCGCAGAACGCCACCCGAGCCGCGCCCGGGACCTCGGCGTCATGGTCGAGGAGGTCGCGGCATGGCGACACGCGGCCAACGCGGTCAACGTCCCATATGACCACGACCTGCGCGTACATCAGCAAAGCGCGGGATTCACCCGGTTGCCGCCATGGGACTTCGAGGCCTCCCGCGACAAGTACCCGTTGCTCCTACACGCGCCGTACTTCGACCTGTACCGCCGTCAAGTGATCAAACAGGCTGACCTGCTACTGGCCCAGTACTGGTTCGGTCACCTCTTCGACGACGAAGACAAGGCACGCAATGTCGACTACTACGAGCGGCGTACAGTCCGCGACTCGTCGCTGTCTGCAGCAATCCAGGCCGTGACTGCCGCTGAAGTGGACCATCTCGAGCTTGCC
>JBKPTR010000024.1:0-12180 GCA_046735615.1 Actinomycetota bacterium | reverse complement strand
TCGTTCGGTTGGACTCGGACGCGCCTGAACCGAGGCTTGGTAGTCCACTGCGGACACCGCCGAACTTACACGAATGAGACCACAAGTGAGACCAAGAGAAATCAGAATGGAGCCAGCGGTCTTGATCGGCCCAGAACAACCACCCAGCCCCTCGAATAGGCGGGCCGGCCGGTGAGCGGCGCATTCAGAGCTGCAGGCGCCACGTCCGTGGCACACGGTCCCGCTCACGACCAGTCCACTGATGTGTGCATGCGCCCATGGTTGAGTGGTGTCTAATGCTGCTCGCTTGGCTGCTCGACCGACGTTCAAAACGCGGAGAGAACGTACGAGGATTCTTCCACCCAGATCGAATTTGTCGTGATTAGTCGTGCGATGAGGAACCCGAGCGATCCTTCACACATTTGTAGGTCATTCCGTGATCAGGATCGGTGGCGCGGGTCGTCCGCTCTGTCTGCCGATCGCTGCAGATCGCGAAGGTCGTCCCGTACTTGCTGCGGCTCATCTGTCAGTGGCATGTTCTCGAGGTCCTGCGCGCCGTCGAGCGACCCCGGTAGATCGGCCTGCAACGGAGCAAACAGTACGTTGAAGTCCTCAGGTGCCGGTCCAAGTTCAGCGACGAGCTCAAACGTTTTACGGACGGCTGCGTCTGAACCGAGGCTTCGTACCAGAACCTGAGCGATCTGGCGCCGCGCCACCGCACCATCGCTGGGGTCCCCGGCCTGGCGGGTGTCGCCCTGCAACAAGTCGAGTCGGAGTTCATCGGGCTGGTTGTAGTCGAACCATCCGGGTCACACGATCGTGTACGGATGCCCAGTGGCCCGGACGAGCCGCTCGGAGCGGCGCTTCCAGTCGTGCGCCTCGGTGGCCCGGTTGTATGCGCCGGTGCGATTGGTGACGCCGATCGAGGTCATCAGGGCGATCCGCGCCGGCGCTGTTCACCACGGCAAGGCGTGTGGCGACCTTGAGACTGCGGGCTGATGTCGCTGTCAACCCTCTCGAACGGCGCCGCGGGCCTGGACGCATCCTGGTCTGCGCGTTGGGTGAGCCTGGGTCCTTCCAGCTACTGCTGTCGGAGCTCAGCAAGCGGATGTAGGCCGCAGCCGAACTGTGCAGCATCGGTTCAGCCGCCGCTCACGCAAGTTCCTGTTGCAACAAGCCCTGCTCAAGCCTGCTCATCCGCCGCAGTAGCGGAGTCTCTGACGGCATGAGCGGATCGACCTGCGCAGTACAAGGCACAATCGCCACTTCAATGGCAATCATGAAGACCCAGAGTTGGATTCAGGCGCAACGCGACCCTCACCATAAACTGGGAGTTAACTGGGAGCGGAGCAATTGCTCCCGCTCACAATCTGCTTCTGACTAGGACAGTTGTGCGCCGCGAGGGAATCGAACCCCCAACCCGCTGATTAAGAGTCAGCTGCTCTGCCAGTTGAGCTAGCGGCGCGCGAAGAGCAACATTAGCAAAAACGCTGGCGGGCCCGGAATCGTGTTCGCCTCCGGTTATTGACGGCCTGTGCTGCGAAAACGACCGGGCTAGGACGCGAGATCAGTAGCCTTCCAGTACGGCCATAGCGGCATTGTGACCGCCGAGGCCGCTGACCGCGCCGCCTCGTACAGCTCCGGACCCACACAACAAGATGCCGGGATGCTCGGTTGCCACGCCCCAGCGCTCAGCTGCAGTCATAGCGGATGCGTCGTCGGCTAGCCAGGGCCAAGCAAGATCACCATGGAAAATGTGGCCGCCAGGCATCCCGAGTTCGGTTTCGATATCGAGCGGCGTCATGACCTCGATGCACGGCTCGCCCCCTCGATCGAGGGCAAGGCAGGGCTCCAGAGGCTCAGCGAGCACCGACTGCAGGGAGCGAAGCGCCGCATCTTTCGCACGCTCCCGCGAGCCGATTGGATCCGCCGTGAACAGGCTGGCCGGGGTGTGCAGTCCGAACAGCGTAAGAGTGTGGTAGCCCGCAGCCCGCAACTCTGGGTCCAAGATCGAGCCGTCGGTCAGTGTGTGGCAGTAGATCTCGCACGGCAGAGGAGTTGGGATCCGACCTGACAACGCATCCTCGTACGCCTGCTGCAACATGCGATAACCCTGGCCAAGATGCAAGGTGCCGGAGAAGCCGAGCGCCGGCTCAATCCCAGAACGAAAACGAGGCAGCCGCCGCACCACAATGTTGATCTTGGTCTGACTGCCGATCGGGGCTTTGTACGGCTTACCCAGCAGCTGCTGCAGCGTTGCTGGTGCGCAGTTCACCAAGATCGTGTCAGCGCTGATCGACTGGCCATGTGCCAAAGACACCGTTGCTCCGCCGCCGGTCAGTGGCTTGATGCCGACAACACCGCAGCTGGTCTCGATAGAAACATTCGCCTCTTGGGCCACCCGGACCAGCTCCGCGGCCACAGTTCCCATACCACCGACCGGTACCTTCCACTCTCCATGGCCGTTGCCGATCATGTGGTAGAGGAAGCAGCGGTTCTGCCGCAGCGACGCATCGTGCGCCGAGGTGAATGTGCCGATCAGTCCATCAGTCAACACCACACCACGCACCGTGTCGTCAGCGAACCTTGCCTCGATGAGCTGACCAAGCGGCCGCTCAATTACTGACGACCAGAATTCTTGATCGACTCGTGCCCGCAGGTCAGCGGCACGGGGGAGTGGCTGAGTCAGCGTGGGTTCGATGACTGCGGCGAGTTCTTGCAGCTGAGCCTCAAAGGCACTCCATGCCTGATATTCGCGATCGTTGCCAGTCAGCGCCTTGAATGAGTCGCGCGTCGCGCGTCCATCCTGACGCTCGACGAGGAGACCGCTGCCGTCGACTGGCGTATAGGACTTGACGTGACGGGAACGCAGTTCAAGTCGGAGTCCTAGCTCCTCGATGATCGTGGTCGGCAGCAGCGAAACGAGGTACGAGAAGCGGGAGAGCCGGGCGGCCACTCCTTCGAACACTTCCCTGCTCGCAACAGCACCGCCGAGTTCGCTGCGCGTTTCGTAGACACTTACCCGATGCCCGGCCCGGGCTAAATATGTCGCGCAGACCAGCCCGTTGTGGCCACCGCCAATGACGACGATCTCGGAGCGAGTACCAGTCATCGGCTTCGATTACCGAGCTGTTCGGTCTGCACTCTGGATCGGGCCCGCCGACGAGCGCTTGACCGACGGACCCTCGCGAGCCGTTGCCTCCTAAGCTTATCGATCTCCGGACGGGCCAGCGGCGTCAGCTCGTGTCCCAGGGCCAGCTCTAGGACATGATCAGCTAGCGCAGGATTCCTGGCCAGGATTGGGCCATGCGGATAGGTGCCGATCACCGTGCCGGCGATCGCGCCCTCGGTGCCGTCGTCGCAGTTGCCGACCCCAATCTCGACGGTGGCAAGCGGCGTCACACCAGGTCCGAGTCGGGTATAGCCACCGTGGTTCTCGAATCCAGTTAGCCACTGGTCATTGCCGTCTCGGCCGTTCCAGCGGCTGATGATCTCACCGACCGCACGAACCGGCCCACGGGTAGTCGTGACGTCAAGTAGCCCAAGGCCGGAGATCACGTCGTTCTTGTAGCCGACAGTGAAGCTCTTTCCCACGATCTGGTACCCGGCACAGACGGCGAGGACGGCCGCCCCGCGATCGACCGCGCGATAGAGCCCGCCGTCAGCCTTGAGCTCCCGTACGGCCGAGATCTGGGCCGCATCTTCGCCCCCACCCAACAGATAGATGTGGCCCGTATCGGGCAACCGATCGCCGGGCTCCACGACGGTCAGCACCGGCTCGTACCCGCGCCAGGCCAGGCGTTTGATCAGCACCGTCGCATTGCCGCGGTCGCCGTAGAGCCCGAGCAGCGACTGGTAGATCAGGACCACCTCAACGCGTCGACCATCGACTCGATTGCTCACCTTAGACCCTCCCCATCCTGCGAAGCCGCTGGAACGGGGTGTACGTCGCGATCACGTCGACCGGTTCCGGATGTCCCTCAAGCGCGTCGGCAAGATCGGGTATGCAGCGATAGTCGACCTCCGCGTATCTGAGGCGTACCGCCAAGTCCTGCGCCCGGCGCCCGGTCGCGATCACTGACCGCCCCGCAAGGCGCTCGTACTCCACATCCCAGAGCCATGACACGTCACGACCATCAGCCGCAGCCGAGTCGATCGCCAGCACAACGGTCTGCGACTGCGCCAACGGCAGAGCTTCGGCCCAGCCAGCCGGGTTCTTGGCCAGCAGGAGCCGGGCTGTCGTGCTTCCGAATCGTGCCGTGGAGAATCGACCAGCCGGCGAAGTGACCGTGCGCATCCCGGTTAGCGCGGTTCGAGGGTCGACACCCATGATTTCCGCGGCCGCCAGAGCGCAGGCGGCGTTACTGATGTTGAAGGTGCCCGGCACGCTGAGTTGGGGATCCCATACGTGTCGTGCGCGATCGACGATCGTGCCACTCTCCACGCGGTAGTCGCCCTTAGGCTGGGCGAGGCCGCAACCTGTGCAATGCCATTCGCCTCGTTGACCCGAGATGTGATCAGGCTCGGTGCGTACTAGGTTGGCGTCGCACTTGGGGCAGAGTGAGGAGTCCTGCGTCCAGGTCGTGGCTGTGTCCACCCAGATGACTTGCTTGGCCGCCAGCGCCGCCCATACGATCAGCGGCTCGTCTGCGTTGGCGACGACAATGGGTCCGGCGGGACCCGCGTCAGCAAGCGCCTCGCGCCAGCTGCGGCCAAGACCTTTGATCTCGTGGTGCCGATCGAGCTGGTCGCGACTGAAATTGAGGAGTACCAACACCTCAGGCCGACCGAGACGAATGATGTCACCGACCACCCGCTCGTCGGTCTCCAAGATCGCGATCTCAGCTTGGGGATGGCTACTCAGCGCCGAAGCAAGGCCGTGATGCAGGTTGGCTCCGTCTGCGTTGTGAACTAGACGGTTTCCGTCATGGTTGAGAGATTCGCGCAGCGCGGAGGCTAGAAAATGCGTCGTCGTGGTTTTGCCATTGGTACCGGACACAACCGCGAGTCGCTTGCCCGACAGCAGCTTGCCCAGGGCTCCCGGGTCGAGCTTGAGCATCACTTTCCCTTGGATCGAGGCTCCGGTACCGCGACGGGCAATCCGGGAAGCGGCACCAGCTAGGCGTCCAGCCAGCGTGGCTGCACTCAAACGGGCAGTCGAGATTGACATGGCACTAGTGGGTGTAGGACGGGTAGTAGGTCATCGAACCTCCGCGACGATCGTTTCCCCGATTCCTATCCCTGCCCCTCTATTTTGGGGCGTTCGCGCATCGCGCGTGGAATCCGCCTACTTCGTCCTCACTCGCAGACGAATAAACGTGTCTGCTCGCTCCTCCTCAGCACGGCGGCGCGCGATTCCCGACGCTCACGCCCCTATTTTGGGGCGTTCGCGCATCGCGCGTGGAATCCGCCTACTTCGTCCTCACTCGCAGACGAATAAACGTGTCTGCTCGCTCCTCCTCAGCACGGCGGCGCGCGATTCCCGACGCTCACGCCCCGAGGGTGAGTGACGGGACTCGAACCCGCGACATCCTGGACCACAACCAGGTGCTCTACCAGCTGAGCTACACCCACCATGCGAGAGGCCCTGAACCAGCTCCGCGGGCCACACTGCGCAGCGTGAAGTGTACCGGGCGGCGTCGTCGCGCGGGTAATCAGTTCTCGCTCGGGACGGCCCCCGTCAGAGCACCCTGATGGCGGTCCGCGATCTCCTTCGACGCGGCGCTGTCCGGGCCAGGTAAGGGTACGAAGACCGCCTCGCGGTAGTACCGCAGCTCTTCAATGGACTCTTGTACGTCGGCAAGCGCACGATGATTTCCGGCCTTAGCCGGAGCCTGATAGTAGACCCGCGGATACCAGCGTCGTACGAGCTCTTTGATGCTGGAGACGTCAACGCTGCGGTAGTGAACATGCCGCTCAAATGTCGGCATGTCGCGCGCCAGGAACGCCCGATCGGTGCCGATCGTGTTGCCTGCCAGGGGAGCCTTGCCGGGTTCTGCCACGAACGCCCGTACATAGTCCAGAACACGTTGCTCGGCCTCCGTCGTGGACAATCCTGAGTCCAGCAAGCTGAGTAGGCCCGAGGCCTCGTGCATGCCGCGTACGAAGTCACCCATCTGCTCCAATGCCTTGTTGCTGGGCTTGATCACGAGATCCACGCCGTCCCCAAGCACATTGAGGTCCGCATCGGTGACCAGCGCGGCTACCTCGATCAACTCGTCGTTGATCAAATCGAGCCCCGTCATCTCACAATCAACCCAGACCAGTAGGTCGCTCGTGGCCATATCTACGGTTCCTGTGCCTCTCGTCTTCGTGATTGGCGATGCGGCCTTGCGGAGTACACCGGCACCCACTTGATCAACCAAGCCGAGCCGGCCCAGGTGATCAATCCCATCGTGACAGCCGCCGCTGCCAGGGTGGCAAGTGCGCTGACCACACTGATGAGCAGCGGGCCCGCCGCGTTGCCGAGGTCGCTGCAGAGCCTCCATCCTGCAAGAAACTGGGCACGCTCTTGTGCCGGTGACGCGTCGGCACCAAGAGTCAGGACGACGCCGGAGGAGATCCCGTTGCCCAGACCCATCAGCGCAGCCACCAGGCCGACGCTAGTTGCCCCGCTGGTCAGCGGCAACAGGATGAAGCCGAGCCCGAGCACGATCATGGACGGCGCGGCCACGTAGACCCGTCCAAAGCGGTCCATGATCGCGCCGCCCGGATAAAACAGCAGCATGTCCACGCCAGCCGAGATGCCGAAGATCACGCTCGTCGTCGCCGCGTTTACGCCGATCGACTCCGCCCACAGCGGCACGATCGACTGGCGGGTGGCACGAGCGGCCTGTATGACCAGAACGCCGATGCCAAGCGTGAGCAGCACCCGCCGATGTTCGGCCAGCACCGTGATGACGGCTCGTTGCCGCCGACTCGCCAAAGCGCGCATGGCGTGGCGGTCTCGGGTTACGTCGGGAAGGAACACGGTGAGGAGGGCGGCCGCGAGGTTCATGGCGGCCGCGAACGCGTACGCGGCGCCGATGCTCCAGCGCGAGACAATCGCTGCGGCGAGGAATGGTCCAACGAACAGCCCGATCCGGAAGGTACCGCCCAGAGTGGAGAGAGCACGGGCCCGCATCCGGATGGGGATGGCTTCGGTGAGGTACGCCTGGCGCGCCAGGCCGAAGACGGCGCCAGCCAGGCCGGTCACCACCATTGCGACGGCGAGCAGCACTAGCGATTGGGCAAGGAAGGCTCCCATGAGTGCTGCAGCGTCGAGCACACAAGCCGCGATCAGGGCCCGTTTCTCCCCAATCCTTGCCGCCAGCGCTCCGGCAGGGAGATCGCCGGCCAACTGACCGATACCAATCAGGGCGACGATGAATGCCGCAGTCGCCACGCTGGCGCCGAGCGCTCGGGCCGAGAGTGCAACGAGTGGAAGGATCGCACCCTGACCGATGGATACGAGCAGAGTCGGCCCGTACGCGGCGATCGCGATGTCGCGCCAGCGGGTGAGCTTTGGGCTCCTCTCGCTGGCATCGCTCACTCGAGCGAACCTACCGAGGATGTCCGTGTATCTCTGAGCTGATGCACCAACTTTCGACCGGTGCGGTTTTTTCGCCCGGTAACGGCCCAGGCCAAGCTCAACCGGATCGGATGCCCCGTTCATGGGCGTACGACGACGCTTGTAGCCGGGATTTGGGCGCTACAGTGATCGCGAGCCGGCCGTAGTCACGGACAGCGTGGCCTGGCCCCCGTAGCTCAGAGGATAGAGCAGCAGCCTTCTAATCTGTCGGTCGTAGGTTCGATTCCTACCGGGGGCGCAATACATCGCTAGCTGCCACGCTTCCGGACCGCATTGGGGCCGACTCTAACTGGGGACCATACTCGGGACGCCCGATCACACCTGGTTGCTGCGCTCGCCGAATAGGTCCGTCTCAACGCCGAAGTTGAAGCGCCGGCTTGGGCGGTAAAACGACACGCTCACGTGCCGGTCGAGCTGGTGGCGACAGGTCTGGCGCCGCAACCCAGGTCGACGGCGACCTCCGACACACCCGGGCCACCCCAGCTCGGCCGCGCCAACCGAGTTTGGCAGCTAGCGACCATAACGTCCGTGGGCCAGCATCGAACGCGGCCCGCGCTCGGCCGAACCGCTGAATCTCGCCGCATCACGCCACCGAGCACGCTCACCGAACCGCGCTGGGCCAACACGACTGTCCTCTCCGGTGACGTCGCGGCGGCCATCGGCGAGCTGAAGCCAAGCGGGCGGGTGAGCTGCACGTGCACGGCAGCGGCAGCCTGATCCGCTGGCTGTTCGACAACCAGCTTGTCGACGACATCACCCTGCTCACCGTCCCGGTGGTCGTCGGCCAGGGCACGCGACTATTCCCCGACACCGGCCCGGACATAGCGCTTGACCTGGTGGAATCCCGAGCCACCCCGAAGGGGTAACGATCCAGGTCTACCGGCCCACCGGGCGCCCGGAGTACGGACAGGCCACCGTCGACATGAAGCACCTGAGATAGATACCTCATCGAAGGGGCCGGACGACCGCAGCGACCGACGGACCCTGTCCAGTGAGGCCGCCAGCGGTGCCGCCGTCTCGACTCAATGATCGATCGGGTTTGCGATGCACTCCTCGCGGACACGGGGCAAGAACAGTTCTGCGGCGGTGGCCCAGTCGAGCACACGGCCGGGGACGGGTGTTGGTGCGCTCGGCGATGTCGTCGAGGTCGCGTAGCGAGAATCGTTGGAGGTCGGCGCCCTTGGCGAGGTATTGGCGCAAGAGCCGGTTCGCGTTCTCGTTTGAACCCCGCTGCCACGGGCTCCGCGGGTCGCAAAAGTACACGTCGATCCCGAGCTGTGCTGCGAGCTGCTGGTGCTCGGCCATCTCGCGGCCGCGGTCCCAGGTGAGCGATCGCCGCAATGCGGGCGCAAGCTGGGCGAGCTCGGCGGCAATCGCGCGGGTACCGCCTCGTGCAACCATCCGGGAGCGGCAGGACTCGCGCTTTCAAAATCGTGAGCGCTCCCCACATGACTCCCTATCGGGTCTCTATCGGCCCCTGATTCTCGCTCATGCGAGCGCGTCGCATGGCCCTGGAAACGCCGTTTCACTAGGGAATATAGTTGCGATCCTATTGTTGATCATGGTCTGTTTCTGATCTGTCGGGCGTAGGTTCGACTCCTACCGGGGGCGCAGCGCGCTCGCTTTGACTTCATCGTCACAGTCTGAGCGCATTTCCGCCCCACCGAGGCTTCCTAGGTCGGTCGTTCGCCGGATGATTCCTGTGCGCTGGTCAGTCCATGTCTACGGCCGGGAACGTTTGTGGACACGCTTGGGATGTCCACTGGTTGGCCGCCTCCTCGATCCACCGTGCACGGCATCGACGCTTCGACCGTCTTTCATCGGATCGCGACCCAGCTGTTGGTGCCGGACGCCTCGTCAACGGCGTCGATGACCTTCTCGACCTCCCAACCTTCGCGGAAGTCAGGCCAAGCCGCAGTGCCGGTCATGATGGCTTCGATTAGGTCGTGTGCCTCGAAGAACTTCAGATCGTGGATGCTGATGTTGATACCGGGCACCGGCCACAGCGCGCCATAGTCTCCGTGATCGGGACCAAGTTGGAGGTGTCGGAGACCAGTGGTTCCGACTGGATCGGATGCCAGGCGCACTTGCAGCTCGAACATTTTCTGCTGGTCGAATCGGAGGGCGCCTATAGTCCCGGTAAGCGTGAAGCCGACGTCGTACGAACGGCCTGCGGACACTCGGTTGGCCTCAATCGAGCCGATCGCCCCGTTGGCGAAGCCCACCAGGAAGATTGTCGCGTCGTCGTTCTCCACCTCTCGCATTGGTGCGTTGGCGTCGGCCCGCTCACCGTAGCCGAAGGTTCCCGACGGAAGCGGACGCCGTGGCACGGTGATAGTCGAGAGGCTCGCGACGCGCTCGATCGGTCCGACGAGATGCCGCGCGAATGCGATGATGTGAGCGCCCAAATCACCGAGTGCGCCGGTGCCGGCGAGGGCGCGATCCTGCCGCCATGTAAAGGGCGTTCCGGGATCGGTCATGGCATCGATGGCAAAAGTCCCAGTGAAGGACACCGGTTTCCCGATCTGGCCGTCCTCGACCAACTCCTTCGCCAAGACGACGCCGGGGTTGCGCAGATAGGAGAACCCGACCAACGTCTTCACACCTGAGTCTTCAGCGATCTTGGTCATCTCAAGGGCATCATCAGCGGTGAGAGCGAGGGGTTTTTCACACCAGATGTGCTTGCCGGCCCGGGCAGCGGCGATCGCTACCTCTTTGTGGAGGAAGTTGGGTGTGACGATGTCGACGATATCGACCGCGGGATCCGCTACCACGTCCTGCCAGGACGTGGTCCAGCGCTCGTAACCGAACTGGGCTGCTCCTGCGGCGGCGAGCTCATCGGTGGCGTCGACCAGGGCGACCAGTCTGATGTCAGCCGGCACCCGTCCGTACACAGCCTGGAGATTGCGCCAGGCCATTGTGTGCGCCTTGGCCATGAGACCGCTGCCGATGATCGCGACGCCCAGCGTGCGCTTCCCAGGCGCTGTGACGCTCATAGCTGAACCTCCTTCTGCGGCCGGGAAAGGCTTGAAGTTCCCTCGCCGAATTTCTCTCACCAGATGGACAATTAGTCTGCATTATGGCGCATTAGTGGCCACATTGGTCAAGGCTGGGCGATGCAGGTCATCGATACTGACCTCAGACGGTGCTTACGACGACAAATGCGGGCTTGAGCGCCACGCAATGGGCGAACCTGTCAGTCCTTCCGCTGAGCCGGCGGCCGGCAAGGGGCAGTCCGAGCCGTTGAGCAGCCTTTACGACCGGTTACCTCTTCACTTGCAGCATCATAAGATTCAGCTTTTATCTTTCTTTCTTTCCCTACTTGCGCCTTCTGCGCAGGCGACCTCGCGCTGAGATCAGAATTCCTCGTACTCGTCGGGGTCCTGACCCCATATCCGTCCTCGCTCCAGACCGGAAATCTGGTCCATGGTCTCTGGCGACAACTCAAAGCCGTCGAGGTCAAGATTGGCGCGCTGCCGCTCCGGGTTTGACGACATGGGAATCGGGACCACACCAAGTTGAATGTGCCACCGCAGCACCAGCTGGGCAGGCGTCACGCCGTATTTGCCAGCGAGTTGCTGAATCAGCGGCTGCTCAAGCAGACCCGTCCCGCGGCCCAGAGGGCTCCAGCTCTCAGTCACTATTCGGAGTTCATCGTGTACGGCCCGGAGCTCTACCTGTGGAAAGAACGGATGCATTTCGATTTGATTGACGGCAGGAACCGCACCGGTCGCGTCGATGATCTCGTTCAGATGCTGTGGCGTGAAGTTGGATACTCCGATGGATCCAAGCAGGCCCTCCTCCCGCATCTCAACCAGCGCCTTCCATGTGTCCACGAAACGACCCTGCCGCGGCAACGGCCAATGGATGAGGTAGAGGTCGATGCGATCCACACCGAGATTCTTCAAGGATTCGCTTACAGAGGTTCGTGCCTCCGTTAGGCCGTGATAGCGACCAGGCAATTTGGACGTGACGATTATTTCGTCTCGTGGCACACCGGAGCGCCGGATTCCCTCGCCGACGCCACGCTCGTTGCCGTAGCTGAGAGCCGTGTCGAATAACCGGTAGCCAATACTGATCGCATACTCAACCGTCTGTGCCGAGTCTTCTCCCTGATGCTGGGAAGGTGCCGAAGCCGATCGCTGGCAACGCCCTTCCATCATTGAGCGCTCGGGACTCTAAGCGGTTCAGGGCCTTCCTCCTCTTTCTCAGTTGAGTCCAGCAGCCAGCGCGGTCGCCGACTCCTTGAGATGATCGACCAGCTCGAATCGTGACGTCCTAATGTCTTCGGCCAGTCCAGCCAACGACAACGCGCCTCGCATAATGTCACCCGCGCCGAAGACCGGTACGCCCAGGGCGCCAATGCCGACTGTGACGTCTTCGTCGGAGATGCTGAAACCCCGAGCCCTGATGCTGTCGATGTCGCGCCGGAGCTGATTCGCGGTCTGCAGTGTCCGGCGAGTGAACGCCGGGAACGGAGCCCGAGCCAGGTAGGCCGCTGGATCTTCGTCACGGAAAGCGAGGGTGACGCGACCCGCCGCTCCCGCGTACAACGGCAGGGCTCGGCCGGGCTTGAGGATCAGCACGTTGATGCCGCGGCCCTGCGACCAGTCGATGCAGACGGCCTCGTC
>JBKPTR010000023.1:0-14069 GCA_046735615.1 Actinomycetota bacterium | reverse complement strand
AGCCGCTGTCGTCCGTAGCATTCGCGACTCGCTCCACGCTCGAGGCTTCACCGAGGTCGAAACTCCGGTTTTGCAACTGATCCATGGCGGCGCGAACGCCCGGCCTTTCGAGACGCACATCAACGCCTACGATCTTGAGCTATACCTGCGGATCGCTACGGAGTTGCACCTCAAGCGTTTGATTGTCGGTGGTATGGAGAAGGTGTTCGAGCTCGGGCGGCAGTTCCGCAATGAAGGAGTGGACTTCAAGCACAATCCGGAGTTCACCTCATTGGAGGTGTACGAAACCTACGGTGACTACAACACCATGCGGGTGTTGACCCAAGCTCTCATCCAAGAGGCCGCGATTGCGGTGTACGGCTCACCTATCGCTCGCAGGGCAGACGCGGACGGCAAGATCATCGAGTACGACCTGTCCGGCGACTGGCCGGTGAAGACCATCTGCGAGGCGGTCTCGGAGGCCTTAGGTGAGGAGATCACAGTGGATACGCCGACGTCAGTGCTCCAGCAGCATGCTCAGGCGATCGGACTGGAGCTGGAACCCAGCGCAAGCTGGGGATATCTGCTGGAGGAGATCTACAGCGAACTGTGTGAAGGCAGTACGACGATGCCGGTGTTTTACACCGACTTCCCCAAGGAGAACTCACCACTCGCTCGGGAGCATCGCGACGACCCGCGGCTGGCCGAGAAGTGGGATTTGGTGATCTTCGGCTCTGAGCAGGGAACTGCGTACTCCGAGTTGACAGATCCCCTCGAGCAGCGGGAGCGGCTGGTCGCCCAGTCTCTTCGCGCCGCCGCAGGCGATCCCGAGGCAATGCAGGTCGACGAGGACTTCCTGCAGGCTCTGGAGTACGGAATGCCGCCAACAGGCGGCATGGGTCTGGGTGTCGACCGGCTGGTCATGAACCTGACGGGCCTGGGAATTCGCGACACGATCTTGTTCCCGCTGGTGAAGCCGCAGGCCTGAGCAACAGTTTCAGAACGAAGCCGACCGAGCGATCGCGTCCGAGAGCCGGCCCGACAAGCCCTTGTCCTCTGCGATGTCTGTGCGTGCTGCAATGCCGAGATCCGGCCGATCAGTGATGATCCCGTCCACCGCGGCATCCATGTAGTTCCGCATCTGCTGCTCGTCGTCGACCGTCCAGACGATCACGTTGTAGCCAGCTCCCCACGCCTGTCGTACGAACCGGCTGCTATACGACTGCTGCTCAATGACCAGAAAGTCAGCGTTCACGTCGGGTACGCCACCGAAGTTGATCGGCACTATGAACCCCACCACCAGCTGCGGCCGGAGTCGCTTGAGCTCGTCGACCACCTCTCGGCTGAGCGTGTGGTACGTGTAGTGCTCCGTCACTCCAGCACGATCAAGCACCGCAAGCAGCCGCGGCACCAGATCAGGGGTCTCGCCACCGTGCAGCTTGATCTCCAACAGCTGAGGCAAATTGAGCTGAATCGAGAGCTGGATCCACTCTTCGAGTGTGGGGATCTTGGCCTCCATGCCTCCAGCCCGGACAGTGATCTTCGTCAGCTCTTCCTGGGTGAGGTCTTTGACGTTCAGGTTCCGGCCTGCCAGCCGTTTGAGATTCGCATCGTGCATCACCACGAACTTGCCGTCCTTGGTTTCCATTACGTCGAACTCGACCCGGTCGGCACCTGCCTTGGCGGCGGCTTGCAGGGCCGGGAGCGTGTTCTCCACACCACTGTGGATGAACCCGCGATGCGCCAGAACCTCGGTCTCATCGCTATTGACCAGGTTGACCATGGTCTTATGGTTCAACACCACCGTGACTGTGAAAACCACGACGATGACGCCCGCAGCCACGCCCCACAGCAACTTTTGACGGCTACCGGTGACATGGGACGGTTCTGAGTACGAAATGACGGTCGCGACATCTCGATGATCTTCACCTAGGCGTCTGAGCCAATCGCGCATCATCGCAGTCAGTGACTGGACGATCATGATCGTCAGCAGCGCCGCGATCACGAACGTGCCGATCTGCCAGGCACTAAGTCCGGCGGAGGCGAGCCACGGGGATGTAGCAGGAGCCAGTCGGTCGATAGCAATCGTGGGCGCCATAGCAGCCACGCCCAGTAGGACAGCAGCGACTCCGGCCGGGATGGTGACCACCACGAGCAAGCCGAGAATCCGAAGCGCGCGCCAGCGTGTCAGGCGCCAGCTGGTCACAAAGGCTGCCCACACTCCCGCTGACGTAGCTCCCAGCACCGGCAGCGTCAAGATCAACCGCAGGTTCAGGTAGCCGATCAGCAGCAGCACCGCGCTGTAGATCAGGTTCATCGACGGATTCTTGCTGAGCTCCTCGCTGATGAAGGGCGGTACCGCGACCTTCTTGGTCAAGATCGACGTCAGTCCGAGTTGGCCGAGCGGCAGCAGCAAGATCAGATAAATGATCATCAGCAGCCCCTGTGGATGGGCCAGTTTCTTGATCGTTCCCCAGACCTGCTGGAGTGCCGGCCGGAGCGATGTCGTCTCGCCGTCTTGATGGTGCGATGCCAGCACAAACAAGGTGACCAGTTCGGCGAGGCTTGCGATGACGGCCACGATCGCGATCACCAGCAGTGTGACGTCGGCCAGCGGATTGCGCAGCACATGTGAGATTCGGTCGTACGCGATGCTGCCCAGGCCGGTTTGGACGAGCACCAACTGGTAGAGCAGCCGGATCACCGGAATGGCGACCAGAATGAGGGCCAGCTGCATGGCGCCGACGACGAGGACGTAGAACTGTGGACGCTGCCATGTGGTCCGATGTGCGATACCGATCGTCCGGAAGATGCCCACCGGCTTATCAGTGGGCTGAGGTGTTAGTCGCTTCTCCCCGAGGTCGCTTGCAACCACCTCGCGTCAATTACTCGGACTCAGCATCATCTAGAGATCATGCCAAGTCCGAGTAAATAATGCGACGTTGAGAATGCGCGGCCTCAGCATGTGAGCCTGCGCGCTGAGCCCATAAGAATGCGCGCCGAGACTATTAAGAATGCGCCCTGAGCCCGTCGAAGGGCGGATTAAGCCGCTACGCAGTGGCAGGAGCCTTTCGCCGGATACCGAACAGCGTGAACACCAGCGCGGCGCCGGCCGTGATCGTCAATAGCACTAATCCAACGGTGTAACTGTGCTCTGCCTCGTTGTAGGTCGCACCCATCACGAGAGGGGGGAAGAAGCCTCCGAGCCCGCCGCATGCGCCGACGATCCCGGTGATGGTGCCGACCCGTTCGGCTGGTGCCAGCTCCGCGACCCACGCGAAGACTCCACCGGTGCCGAGTCCGAGGAAGAGGGCCATCAGGACGAACGACGTGCCAGCGAGAATCTCCGCTGGTAGGCGCAGCGCGATGATCAACGACATGACGGCAGCTCCAGCGAGGGAGATCGCGACGACGATACGCGGACCGATCTTGTCGGCCACGATGCCGCCGATCGGTCGCGCGATCACGGCTGCGATGGCGAAGCCTGCCGTCCTGGTGCCAGCGCCGGTCAGGTCGAAGGCGTAGACATTCTTCAGATATGTCGGCAAGTAGGTCGAGAAGGCTACGAAACCACCGAAGGCGACGGCATAGAGGAACGACATCTGCCAGGTGAGCGGCAGCTTGGCGGCCGCAGCGAGCTTGGGTACGACCGGTGCCAGATTGGGCTTCCAAGCAGGTGAGTCTCGCATCAGCAACCAGAGGACCGCGCCAACCACCACCAGAGCCCCGGCGATGAGCAGGTGTGTCGGGATGTAACCGATGGTCCGCACCAGTCGCGGGGTGAAAAAGGCGGACAGCGCCGTGCCGCCCATGCCAGCGCCGAAGACTCCTGTCGCGAAGCCTCGTCGCGCCGGTTCGAACCAGGCGTTCACGAACGGGATACCGACGGCGAATGTCGTGCCAGCCACACCAAGGAAAAAGCCGAACACCAGCAGCAGCGGATACGACTTCAGCGATCCCGCAAAGGCAACGAGCAGGACGGGAATCGCCGAAACGAGGGTGAGCACCGTGAACATCATGCGACCGCCATAGCGGTCGGTGAGTGCTCCCACCGGTACCCGGCCCAGGGATCCGACAAGTACCGGCATGGCGACAAGAAGCGAGGTCTGCGACGGATTCAAGCCCAGTTCGGCGCTGTATCGGACGCCGAGAGGCGCAATGATATTCCACGCCCAAAAGGTGATCGTGAAGCCCAGGAGCGCCAGGACCAGGTTCTTGGTCTGACCCGTCTCAATGGTGGTGTCGCTTGCAGTCGGGCTAGTCACCAACTGCTCCTCTCAGGCGTCCGGGCTGCGGTCTCGGGTGCCGACAGGGGCCCAGCCTCGGTGTGTTGGGGCGGCTCCCGGAGCAGGCAAATCATCCCGGCTCCGGTAGACAATGTAGGGCCGGAACAGGTAGTGCAACGGAACCGTGAAGGCGTGCACCAAGCGCGTGAACGGCCAGATGGCGAACAGCAGGATCCCGATCAGGGTGTGCACCTGAAAGGCCAGCGGAGCCGCCGCCATCAAGTCGATCTTGGGCGAGAAGTAGAACAGAGAGCGGAACCAGGGTGAGACCGTATCGCGGTATGTCACTTCTTCGTGCCCGCCGAACACGCTGAGCACAGTCGTCGCCAGCCCGGCCACGATCGCCGCCACAAGGACCACATACATCGCCTTGTCGTTCTTGGTGGTGGCCATGAACACCGGGCCCGTGGTACGCCGCCGATAGATCAAGATCAAGATCCCGACCAGGGTACAAACTCCGGCGAGAGTCCCCCACAGCAGAGCGTTGAAGTGATACATGCCCTCGGTGATTCCGACACCTTCTGTCCACGACTTCGGAACGACCAGACCGCCGATGTGTCCAACGATCACGACCAAGATGCCGAAGTGGAACAGCGGAGAGCCGATCCGCAGCAACCGCGACTCATACAGCTGAGAGGATCGGGTAGTCCATCCGAACTGGTCATAGCGATATCGCCAAATCAGGCCGCCCACCAAGATCGCCATCATGACGTACGGCAGCACACCCCACAGCAAGACATTCATCGCGAACCGCCCAAAGGAAGGAATTGAGGCGTTGCCTGCTCCAAGCCGACTCTCTCGGTCGGAGGCCCGGTCGCCGCCATCGCCATGACTGCCTTACGGTCGGCAGGTGAAGCACCGGGCAGCGTCCCGCAAACGGCGGTCACCACTCCGGCGTACGGCGTGCTGCGTTCAACGAGTGCCAACCGGAGCAACTCGACGCTGCTCCGATATTCCTGAAGCAATGCGGTTCCATCGGCTGGGTCCACGATCGCCGCGTACTCCAGAACCATCGGCAGGTAATCGGGTAGCTCGCCCTTGGTATCGACCAGGAAACCTGAGCGCCGGTATCGCTGCTTGAAAGCGGCCAGCACCTCGCCGCGTCGGCGGGTATCACCGTCGGTCCAGTACGACAGGTAGAGGCTGTGCTTGCGAGACAGATCAAAGACGTCGACGTAGTGAGTCTGGATCGCCCCAAGCTCCGAAGATTCCCAGTACGCCAGCAATGGCTCGAAGCTCGCCGCCTCCCGGGGAGCGCTCTCAGCGAGGGCCGCACGCAGCAAACGAGACTTTGCGATGACGTCACGCTCGGGATAGCCAAGGCAGAGGGCGGCAGCTTGGCGGACCACCCGGCTTGCATCTCGACGGCGGGTTTTCACGCCGGCTCCCCGCGTTTCGGAAACATGCCCTCGGGTGACCCCTTGCCGTCCCAGTTGAGAAGGTTCACGCGTCCCTGGAGCTCCTCGCCCGAAACACTCACATCAGAGGTCTGCCGTTGCCGCAGGGCCTGGAATGTCTCAACCGCGACGGGGGACGGGCGACCACTGGCCTCCCCAAACGGTCCCTGCTCGTACGGTCCGCCGTCAAAGTCGAGCGAGCAACCGAGCTCCTCGAGCTCATGCGCCTGCTCGACGTGTGCCCTGGGAATCACGTAGCGTTCGTTGTACTTGGCAATAGCCATCAAGCGGTACATCTCGCGCATGCGCTGATCGGTCATGCCCACCGATGCCGCAATCGAGTCATCTTGCGGCTGCTCCAAGGTGATGTTGCGCATGTGCGCCCGCATGGCTGCCAGCACCGTCAGCACCCGCTCGATTTCACCGACATCACCCGCGGTGAACAGCCCGGCCAGATACTCCATCGGAATGCGTAGCGCTCGAATGGCGCCGAACAAGACACCCGGAGACTCGGCATCATGACCTTGATCACGCAGTAGGTCGACGATGGGCGAGAGCGGCGGGATGTACCAGACCATCGGCATGGTCCGGTACTCCGGATGTAGGGGCAGCGCCACCTTGTAGGTCTTGGCCAGGGCGTAGACCGGTGAGCGTCGTGCGGCATCCAACCAGTCCGGTGGAATGCCCTGCTGGCGTGCTGCAGCGATTACCTGCGGATCATTGGGATCCAAGATCAAATCTAGCTGCGCGGCGTAGAGATCCTTCTCGTTGGGTGTCGCTGCCGCCGCGGTCACCCGATCGGCGTCGTAGAGGAACAGGCCGAGATAGCGCAGCCGTCCGACGCAGGTCTCCGAACACACCGTCGGCAGTCCGACCTCGATCCGGGGATAGCACAGTGTGCACTTCTCCGCCTTGCCCGTCTTGTGGTTGAAATAGATCTTCTTGTACGGGCAGCCGGTCACGCATTGCCGCCAGCCTCGGCAACGATCTTGGTCCACCAAGACGATGCCATCCTCCGCGCGTTTGTAGATCGCACCTGAGGGGCAGGAGGCCATGCAGGACGGGTTCAGGCAGTGCTCGCAGATTCGCGGCAGGTAGAACATGAAAGTCTGTTCAAACGTGAACTTGATCTTGTCTTCGGACTCTCGGCGAACCTGCTGCACGATGGGGTCGAGATGTCCCTGTTCACTGACTCCACCAAGGTTGTCGTCCCAATTCGCCGACCAGGTGATCTTGGTATCTTCGCCGGTGATCAAGGACTTGGGCCGCGCCACGGGGAAGTCGTCACCGAGTGGTGCATCGATCAGCGTCCGATAGTCGTACGTCCACGGTTCGTAGTAGTCAGCAAGCTTGGGCTGCACCGGGGAGGCGAAGATGCCCAGCAGCTTGCGAACCCTTCCCCCGGCCTTGAGCTTGAGCCGACCGCGGCTGTTCAACGTCCAGCCGCCCCGCCAGGTTTCCTGATCTTCATAGCGGCGCGGATAGCCCTGGCCGGGCCGGGTTTCCACATTGTTGAACCACACGTACTCGGTGCCGGCCCGGTTGGTCCAGGCCTGCTTGCAGGTCACCGAACAGGTGTGGCAACCAATGCACTTGTCAAGGTTCATCACCATGCCCATTTGCGCCATGACGCGCATCAGTACTGCACCTCCTGGGAGCGGCGCCGGATGGTGGAGACGATGTCTCGCTGGTTGCCCGTTGGACCTAGGTAGTTGAACGTGTACGACAGCTGGGCATAACCGCCAATCAAGTGGCTGGGTTTCACCAGCAAGCGGGTGATCGAATTGTGAATGCCACCGCGCCGACCAGTCGCTTCGGACTTCGGCACGTCGATGATTCGCTCCTGAGCGTGGTGGACGTACACGACGCCCTCCGGCATGCGATGGCTGACAATGGCCCGCCCCACGAGCACGCCGTTGGCGTTCACGCACTCCATCCAGTCGTTGTCGGCCACACCGATCGCAGCCGCGTCCTCAGGGCTGAGCCAGATGGTCGGTCCGCCGCGCGACAAGGAGAGCATGAATAAGTTGTCTTGATACTCAGAGTGGATCGACCACTTCGAGTGTGGCGTCAGGTAACGCACCGTCACCTGCTTGGCTCCATCCGCGCCTAGAGTCGGCTCGCCGAAGAGCCGGTGCATGTCTAGTGGCGGTCGATAGGTCGGCAGCGCTTCACCAAGATCACGCATCCAATCATGATCAAGGAAAAAATGCATCCGGCCAGTCAGCGTGTGCCAGGGCTTGAGTCGCTCCACGTTGACGGTGAACGGGGCATAGCGCCGGCCGCCAGTCTCTGATCCCGACCACTCCGGAGACGTGATCACCGGAACCGGTGCCTGCTGGGTTTGGGCGAAGGTGATCCTTTTCTCCTCAGACCCCTCCGCAAGATCAGCAAGGTGGACACCAGTGCGTTGCTCTAGGGATCTGAACCCTTGGACTGCCAGCTCACCGTTAGTGGTGCCGGAGAAGGTGAGAATGGCTTCCGCCATCTTGGTGTCGGTGTCCAGAGCCGGTCGTCCATCCGCCGCACCGCCGAGCATCACACCACCGGAGGCCGCCAGCTGAGCTAGTTGCTGATCCAGCCGGTAGGTGACGTTCTTGACTGTGAAGCCGAGCTTGTCCGCCAGCGGACCGACAGCGGCGAGCTTGTCGGCGATGGCGGTGTAATCGCGCTCGACGATCTGAAAACTGGGCATCGTCTTGCCCGGCATGCCTCTGACATCTCCGCGCTTCCAGTCACGGACGATCCCATTCGGCTGGGCGGTCTCGCCTGGAGTGTCGTGCTGCATCGGAACGGCCACCAGGTCGTGCCGGGTGCCCAGGTGCGTTTTGGCCTGGCGTGAGAGTTCCTGGGCGATGAGATGGAACATCTCGAAGTCGCTCTTGGCCTCCCACGGCGGGTCGATGGCCGGCGTGAACGCATGCACGAAGGGATGCATGTCGGTGCTGGAGAGGTCGTACTTCTCATACCACGTGGCAGCGGGCAGCACGATGTCGGAGAGCAATGTTGTCGAGGTCATCCGGAAGTCGGCTGAGAGCAGCAGGTCGAGCTTGCCCTCCGGCGGCTCGTCGCGCCAGACAACGTCTTGCGGGCGGACCTCGGCAGTTCCCTCCTCGGCCATGACGTGGAGTGGGTGCCGAGGAGGTACTTGAGGAAGTACTCGTTGCCCTTGGCCGAGGAGCCGAACAGATTGGAGCGCCACAGTGTCAGCGTCCGGGGCCAGTTCTCGGGTGCATCGACATCCTCGATCGACATCTTGATCGTTCCGGCGGCCAGTGCGTTCGCCACATACGAGGCGACATCGGGCGCCTCGCCCGCCGCGACTGCCGCCTCCGCTTCCTCGGCGACATCCAAAGAATTGGCATTGAACTGCGGGTAGAACGGCATCCAACCCAGCCTGGCCGACTGGGCGATGGTGTCCGCAGTGTGCATGCCGGCCAGGTGTCCTTCGGCCAGCGGTGAGGTAAGGGCATCAGCAGCGTAGCCATCGAAGCGCCACTGATCGGTGTGCATGTACCAGTACGCGGTGCCGATCATGGTGCGTGGCGGCCGCGACCAGTCGAGCGCGTTGGCCAGCGAGATCCATCCGGTGATCGGCCGGCATTTCTCCTGTCCGACGTAGTGGGCCCAGCCGCCGCCGTTACGCCCCATGCTGCCCGTCAAGATCAACAGGCTCAAGATCGACCGGTAGGTGGCGTCCGCGTGGAACCACTGGCAGATCCCGGCGCCCATGATGATCATGGACCGGCCCCTGGACTGCTCGGCGTTGCTGGCGAATTCGCGGGCGATCCGGATGCACGCCTCAGCCGGCACGCTGGTGATCTCTGCCTGCCAGGCCGGCGTATACGGCGACGTCGGATCGTCATAGCCGGTGGGCCAGTCTCCCGGAAGGTCCGGACGGGCGACCCCATGCTGGGCGAGCATCAAGTCGAGCACGGTGGTGACGACGTGATCGCCGATCCTGAGCACCGGGACGCCGCGGCGGACTACGGACCCCGATCCGTCGGCCGCTTCGAAGCAGGGGAGCAGCACCTCCACGACCTCGTCGTCGTCGACCTCGCGAATCGAGAGAGCCGGCGTCACACCCTCGAGATCAAGATTCCACCGACCAATGCCGGAGTCTGCGTAGCGGAACCCCATTGAACCGTTGGGAACCAGCGGCTTGCCAGTGGCGGCGTCCAGAAGCACCGTCTTCCAGGCGGCTTCGGGTGGGGAGTTTCGTTCTGAGCCTGTCGAAGAGCGCCCTTCGACGATCTCAGGTCGCGTCTCCAGGTCGGCCTCGGTCAAGAATTTGCCCGGCACCAGGCCGCCGTGCTCGGTGTTCTCGGTCAGCGTGATCAAGAAGGGCAGGTCGGTATAGGTCTTGACGTAGTCGGTGAAGAACGGTACCTGCCGGTCGACGAAGAATTCCTTCAAGATCACATGGCCCATCGCCATGGCCAGTGCGCCATCCGTTCCAGCCTGCGCCGGCAACCATTCGTCGGCGAACTTGGTGTTGTCGGCGTAGTCCGGGCTAACGGTGACGATCTTGGTGCCGCGGTAACGAACCTCGGCCATCCAATGCGCATCGGGAGTTCGGGTCACGGGAACGTTAGAGCCCCACATCATCAGATAGGTGGCGTCCCACCAGTCACCTGATTCCGGCACGTCAGTTTGATCACCGAAGACCTGCGGACTGGCCACCGGCAGATCGGCGTACCAGTCATAGAAGGAGGTCATCACTCCGCCGATGAGCTGCGTGAACCGGGTTCCGACGCAGTGGGAAACCATAGACATCGCAGGAATCGGTGAGAAGCCGGCGATCCGGTCGGGCCCATAGGTCTTGATCGTGTGCACCTGAGCAGCGGCGATCATCTCCACAGCTTCGGCCCAGGAAACTCGTACCAGGCCACCTTTTCCGCGCGCTTGGTGATAACGACGACGCCGCCCGGGATCGTTGACCACGTCCGCCCAGGCCAGAACCGGATCCTTCAGTCGCTGCTTGGCTTCGCGATACATCTCCAGCAGGACGCCGCGCGCGTACGGATGTCTGACTCGAGTGGGGGAGTAGGTGTACCAGGAGAAGGCGGCACCGCGAGGGCACCCGCGTGGCTCATACTCTGGTCGATCGGGACCGACGGAGGGATAGTCAGTCTGCTGAGCTTCCCAAGTGATGATCCCGTCGCGGACGTAGATCTTCCAGGAACACGATCCGGTGCAGTTCACACCATGAGTGGACCGCACTACCTTGTCGTGGCTCCAACGATCCCGGTAGAAGACATCGCCCGCCCGACCGCCTTTGCGGAACGCCACACGACCGTCGTCGGACTCTTCCCATCTGGTGAAAAACCGGCCGAGCTTCAATAGTGCGTCGGACGCCTTGCCATCAACCCCGGCCGGGACCGGAGGATTCATGAGGAGACGATATCGATCGGTGGGGGAGCGATGGAAGTGACCATCTGCCCTGCTCTGGACTGACCAATGTCCCCCTATCGCCAGGTTGCCATTGGATTCGCCCTGGCAGCAGCGCAGTGTGTATCTTGGTCCGTTGGTGCCGCCCGTCGCGCGGCATTTACGCGCCCCTATAGCTCAGCAGGCAGAGCGTCTCCATGGTAAGGAGAAGGTCTGCGGTTCGATTCCGCATGGGGGCTCGGACTCCGTCTCCGGTGCCACCGCGCACCGGCGGAATATGCGGCCCATCCGGGTCGTTGCCCGACCGGGAAACTGGTAGGGAGACCACAGCGGGATAGCTCAGGCGGTAGAGCAAGCGGCTCATAATCGCTGTGTCGCGGGTTCGAGTCCCGCTCCCGCTACCGGCACGACAAGCACCGACGAGGATAGAGGACACGACCATGGCCAGGACCGTTGATGTGCGGCCGAAGATCACACTGGCTTGCACACAATGCAAGTCGCGGAACTACATCACCAAGAAGAACCGGCGCAACGATCCGGATCGCCTCGAGTTGAAGAAGTTCTGCCCCCGCTGCCGGACGCACACCTCGCACCGCGAGACGCGCTGACCAGACTGAGTCAGCCCGGCCCCCCGCTGATTGGGCTTGCCCACGGCAGCAGGCACCGGGAGGGCGGTCTGGGCATCGAGCGGCTCATGGCCGCCGTTGCCGAGCAGGCAAAGATCACCGCGATGCCGGCATATCTCGACCTGGCAGAGCCCGATCTCAGCGCAGCCGCTCTGCAGCTCGCTCACGCTGGTCACGAGACGGCTGTGGTCGTTCCCCTGCTTTTCACCGAGGCCTTTCACGCGACTGTCGATGTCCCCGAGACAGTACGCGATGTCGGTCAGGCCCATCCTCTTGAGCTCGTAGTTGCCGACATCCTCGGTACCGCTGACGACGTCGCTGACGTGCTCCGTCAAAGCCTGGACGAGGCTGGCATCGGCAATGACAGTTCGGTGCTGCTCTTCGGTGTCGGCTCGTCCAGACGGGCCGCGAATGATGCAGTTGTTGATCTTGCGGCGCGACTGGCCCGGGGCCGTCGCAACCCGGTGCGGGCATGCTTCGGCACCTGCAGGCCTCGTGTCACCGACGTACTCGAGGGGCTGCCCGAGCCCATCGCAATCCTGCCGCTGTTCCTTGCAGAGGGCTTGCTGCTATCACCGGTGCGCGCATTCGCGGCCGAGCGGGGCTGGCGAATGGCCGCGCCGCTGGGAGCGCGAGCGGCCGGCCTGGTCCGTCAGCGTTACGACGACGCATCCAGACGTCGATTTTGAGCTGCTCGCGCAATGTTTGATTGCTCGCTCCGCTCCGCGAGGATCGCGCTTTGAGCCGCTGCCTTCCTCTCTCACTTGCAGACCAAAAAGCGTGTCTGCTCGTTCGTTCGTCCAGGACAGCGGCGCATCATCCTGGGCGCGCTTGGAATCCGCCGACTTCGTCGTCGCTCGCAGAGGAAAATGCGCCTCCGCTCGCTCCTCTGTCCATTGCTCGCCTCGCTCGCCTGGCGCTCGTGGGCCACAGCGTGTCTGCTCGCTCATTCGTCCAGGACAGCGGCGCGCCAGCCTGGCGCAGCGCGGCGGCGCACGATTTCCCCGACGCTCGCAGCCACCCGGGTCCGTTAGCGTTGCTCCATGGCCATCACCGAGGCACATGCTGGCCGCCGTTACCCGCCTTGCGATCCGTACCAGGTGTCGGCGGCGAAGATCACCGAGTTCGCGACAGCCTTGGGCGACGACAACCCGCGATATCGCGGCGACTCACCGATGGCCCCACCGACCTTCGCCGCTGTCATCTCGGCTCACGCGTGGGACCAGCTCTTCGGCGACCCGGAGCTGGAGCTGTCGCTGGATCGGGTGGTGCAGGCCGATCAGCGGTACACCTTCCTCCGACCGCTCCGCACGGGTGACGTGGTGATCGCCACCCTCGTCATCGACAAGGTGCGGATACGTCCGGGTTCGGAGCTTGTCTCGGCCACTGTGGACATTTCAGATCGAGACGCTGAGCCCATCTGTACAGCGCAAGCCACCTTCTTCCACGCGCGTGAGGTGCCGGCATGAAGGCCACGGTTGTTGAAGGCGTCGAGATCGGCACCCAGCTGCCGTCCCTCGCTGTCCGGTTCACGAGGGAGCGGCTGGTTCGTTACGCGGGTGCTTCGACCGACTTCAACCCGATCCACTACTCGGAGCACTTCGCACGGCGGGTTGGACTGCCCAGCGTCATTGCTCACGGGACGCTCACCATGGGAACAGCGCTTCGAGTCGTCACGAATTGGGTAGGAGATCCCAGCCGGGTCACCTCCTATTTCGTCCGGTTCACCCGGCCAGTGGTGGTTCCCGACGATGCGGACGGGGTTGAGGTGCACTTCAATGCGAGTGTCGCAGCGATCGAAGGGTCGCTCGTTACCGTCAGCATCGAAGCGATCTGTGATGGACAGAAGGTGCTGGGCGTCGCGCGAGCCGAAGTTGATCTTGGTATGCGAGTGCCACATCTTGATCATGAAAGCTAGGACTGTTCATGCGCCCTGAGCTTGCCGACCTGCGACCTAAGTCTGCTGATCTGTCCGCTGAGCCTGCTGATCTGTCCGCTGAGCCTGTCGAAGGGGAGCTGCTAGCTGATCACACGACGCTACGGGTGGGCGGTCCGGCACGTCGGATGATCACTGTTGAGACCGAGTCCGAGCTGGTCGAGGCGATGCGAGACCTCGATGCCTCTGGAGAACCAGTATTGGTATTGGGTGGAGGGTCAAACGTGCTGGTCGGCGACGCCGGCTTCGACGGCACGGTGCTCAAGATCACCACGCGCGGCATCACGGAGGATACTGCGGCATGCTCAGGTGTGGTGATCACTGTTGCAGCCGGCGAACCATGGGACCCCCTGGTGCGATACGCCGTCGAGCGTGGCTGGAGCGGCCTCGAGGCCATGTCGGGCGTTCCCGGCTTGGTTGGCGCGACACCGATTCAGAACGTCGGCGCCTATGG
>JBKPTR010000022.1:0-7268 GCA_046735615.1 Actinomycetota bacterium | reverse complement strand
GTTTGCTGAGTTTCATGCTCGACTTTGCCGTACTTTACTCACTCAAATGTCGGAGCTTGCCGGCCGCGTGGGATGCTGGTTGCAGCCGCGTCAAACTGCCTGCTGGGCCAAAGAGTTCTTCCTGGGCAGGTGATGTCGATTTCCGGTACCCCCGAACGACGTATGGGTAGAGCAGGCCACCAGGGCCGCTCCCCACCATAGAGGAGGTCCTAGCGGGTCATGGTGCTCGTGAAGGCGACCAGGGAGTCGGAAGCGGAGTCGCATCCCTTCGAGATGGAAGGGGCCGAGAAGATGATCGAGCAGATGGGGAGGTTCAATGAGGAGCTGATCAAGGCGGGGATCATGCTCGTCGGTGACGGGCTCAAGCCGAGCAAGTTCGGGAAGCGGATCCACTTCAATGGGACCAAGCGGTGACCGACGGCCCCTTCGCCGAGACGAAGGAGCTGGTGGCGGGGTTCTGGATCTGGCAGGTCCGGTCGATGGAAGAGGCGATCGAGTGGGTTAAGCGGTGCCCCAACCCGATGCCGGGGCCGAGCGACCTCGAGATCCGCCCGATTTGGGAGTCGGAGGATTTCGGCCCCGAGATCGCGGCGGGGGTGAACGAGCTTCGCGCCAAGACCGTGAAGAACACCAGATAGGACGGAGCCCCCGATGCGCGTGATGCTGCTGCACAAGTTGGCCGAGGATATCCCAAAGGACTACCTCCCCCTCAGAAACTGATCGCGGACGTCGGGAAATGGTGAGCGACGCCCGCAAGCTCGTGTCGATTTTGACCGGTCTCGTTCGACGTGTTAGTGAGGCCACGAAGGGCGCAGCAACCGACACGAACCGAATCCAGGAGAGAACAATGCGTTTCATGGTCATGGGTATGGTGACGAAGGAAGCGGAAGCGGGCCCTCCGCCGAAGCCCGAAGCGTTTGCCGCAATGCAGAAGTACAACGAGGAGCTCGCGAGGGCCGGGATCCTCCTCGCCGCCGAGGGCCTCGCCCCGACCTCCAAGGGTGCGCGCCTGAAGTTCAGCGGCGACAAATGCACCGTCATCGATGGTCCGTTCACCGAGACGAAAGAGCTCGTCGCGGGCTTCACGATCATCAAGGTCAAGTCGCTGGAAGAAGCGATCGAGGTTGTGAAGCGCGCTCCCTTTGTCTCTCCCAACGGCGAGGTGCACGTCGAGATCCGCAAGCTGATGGACATCGAGGATTTCGGTGACGGGTTCACGCCGAACCCGGAAATCGCGAAAGTGAAGTTCAAGTAGATGCGGCTGAGACTTGCTCTCCTGGCCCTCTCGATTGCGGCGACGGACGCGCTCGCGCAGACCCCAGCCGATCGCCATCGACGGACTACGGCAACCCGCAGGCATGGCTCTGTCGCCCCGACCGGCCCGGAGCGTGCGATACGGTGTGCAGCGCCGCGCGGTCTAACTTCGCGTTGCGGTGGCGTTAGGCAGACGACACCCATCACTTGATGTCGAGACCTGAGTGTTGACACCCCAGAACACGGAAACTCAAATGAGAAAGCTGAAAATTATCGAACACACCTCGCTGGACGGTGTGATCCAGGTCTCCGGCGAAAACGGCGATTTCCCCTACGGCGACTGGACCGCGCCCTATCGGACCCCCGCTGGCCGGGACGCAATACTCGCCGCGCATGGCGAGAGCTTCGATCTGCTGCTTGGCCGTCGCACCTACGATAGCTGGTCGGGCTTCTGGCCAAAGGCGCCGAGCAGTCCGATGGCGGACCGCCTCAATGCGGCAACGAAATATGTCGCTACCCACCGTCCGGAAAGTCTCGAATGGGGCCCGTTCGAGGGCGTTGGACCGGACATCGTCGAGGGCATTCGCCGCATCAAGTCGCAGGACGGCCCGGACCTTATCCTCTCGGGTAGCATCACGCTGACATCGACGGTGCTCGCACATGGGCTTGCGGATGAAGTCGTGCTGCCCGTCTATCCGGTCCTGTTGGGCACGGGTAAGCGCTTGTTTGCGGAGGGAACCCCGGCACGCTCATTCGAGCTCGTCAGCACGCAAGCAACGCCGTCCGGCATCATCCTCAGTACTTACAAGGTCGCCGGGCCTTTGAAGACCGGATAGTTCGACGACGCGACATCGTCAGTGAATACATGAAGGACGCGGCGCGCATTGCACAGACGCTTGGCGCTGACTTCAGGCCCGGGCTGAATCGCACGCGGCCTTCGTACTGCGTCGCCCTTCCGGCTCGCGAGCGCTATGACCGCAACGGGGCCGTCTGCCGACCGGCAGGTTCCCGGAGAGGTCGGTGGATAGCTGCCCTTTATGCACGCGCCATGTCGTCGGGGATGCCCACCAAAGCGGGCCGTTCCTGCGGTCACGCCTCCCCAGCCGATCACGCCCGCCTCCGTGCCGGACCACAGTCGACGCCCGCGCTCGTCCATAGTCGCCTTCAACATGCACCACTTCTGGCGAACCACCTTCTCCGCGCTAGCGCCCACAAAGACCGTAGATCACGTCGGGGTTCTCCTCCGCGAGTGAAGAGCTAGGCGGCCGACCGCGAGATGGACGATTTCATGACCGTCCCATGCTCGCGCCGAGGGTAACGAGAAGCTCATCCAGTTGCGCGAATGTCTCGACCATCACATCCGCCGCCCCGGTGCCGGCAGCGTCGAGAGCTTCCTTCGAGGGATAAAGCTCGTGCATGACCAGCAACGTCTTGCCGCCTTTTTCCTCGAAGGTCACCGTCGTGACGGAACCCTCGTCACTTTCCTCATTGGTCCAGACGAGGCGCGAGTGCGGTGTTACTTCCTTGTACGTGCCGAAGAACGCCGACTGTGAGTCCCCGTGTGCGAACTCCAAACGGTACTTGCCCCCGACACGAACATCCATTTCGCAGGAAAGCAGGGACATTCCCATCGACTTTGGCACCCACCACTGCCTGAACAGCTCGGGCTTGGTCCACGCCTCGAACACAAGGCGCGCCGGGCCGTTGAAAGTTCGCGTGACGACGAGCTCACGCTCGGACTTGCGCTCCACCGTCGTGCGGTTCTTCATGGGGGTAAGCTCACTCTCTCTTCTTGCGTCCATCCCGCTTCTCCTTCCGTTTCAGTTCCTCGACAACGTTGTCCAGCTCGTCGAAGCGTGCGTCCCAGAGCTGGTGGTACCTCTCGATCCATGCCGCCTCTTCCTCCAGTCGGCGCAGGCCGAGCGTGCAGGTCCGCACGCGCCCGACCTTCTCCGTGGTGACGAGCCCCGCCTGCTCCAAGACGCCGACATGCTTCTTCATGCCCGTGAGGGTCATGTGAAACTTCTCGGCAAGGTCCGTGATCGAAGCGTCTGCACGCCCGAGCTGCTCCAGAACACCGCGTCGGGTGGCGTCCGAGAGCGCAGCGAACGAGGCATCGAAGCGGGTCTTGACATACTGAACCATGTGGTTCAGTATTTAACACACGGATGGTAGGCACGCAAGGGGGGCCGAGCGCCCGCTGCGTTGGCGGCCCGAATTGGAAGAACATCCAAAGTTAGTTTCTCTAAGGCGTTAATCGGACAATAATCTTGACGGAAGGAAAAAAATGAACGCCGTCGCCTCAATCACCATCACGCCAGTCCATGTTGCCGACCTGCTCGCCGAGGGCGAGCGGATGCCGGTCTATGTGCACGTCATCGACCATCCCGATGCGCGCGTGCTGGTCGACACCGGCATGACGGAGCTGCACCCGGCGGTGGCCGACCTCGATCCCCGCCTCCGTCCACTGAGCAAGCAGAACTTCGACCTCGCCGGCATCGACATCGTCGTCAACACACACCTGCACTTCGACCACTGCGGCGGCAACCACCTCTTCGTCGGCAGGCCGATCTACGTCCAGCGTCGGGAGCTCGACGACGCGCGCAACGAGGATGACTACACCATTCGGGAGTGGGTCGAGGCGCCCGGCGTGCGGTACGTGCCGGTCGACGGCGAACTCGAGCTGCTTCCCGGGCTCCGGCTCGTCCCGGCGCCGGGCCACACACGCGGCATGCAGGTCGTCGTCGTCGAGACTGACAGGCGGCCGGTCGTCGTTGGCGGCGACGTGGCGGTTTGGTTTGGCGAGCTCGACGAGCCGCACACCGAAGGCCAGCTGCGGGTGCGTGCGCTCGACCCCGAGCTGGTCTGGCTCGCGCACGAGCACGAGCCGTGGCGACCCCGCACCGTCTAAGGCATCACGCCGGCGCTGTCTGCGCGGAAGAAGGCGCGGAAAAAGGGGAAAAAGGGGGACGCCTGAGGAGCGAGCCTTGGCGAGAATCGAAGGAAGAACCCGGACCTGACAAGTGCTGTCGATCTTACATCGCTCGTGATGGTTCGTGTCGGCTGGGATGTGTCAGACGGCGAGTCGCGGGATTAAGCAGGAACGTAGGCCAACCTGATCACATCCTCGGCGATCCGATCATGAGCCATAAGGCGGAGCGGCGGCCGGGGTCCGGCGAAATATTTCTTGCCGTGACCAAGCACGACGGGGTGCAGGTAGATTCGATACTCATCGATCAGGCCAAGTTCGGTGAGGCTTTGCGCCAAGTCCGGGCCAGCAACTTCGATCTCCCCGTCGCGCTTGGCCTTCAGCTCGCGGATCGCGCCCTCAAGATCATCCTCAACAAGCCTGGCGTTGGGGCCGACCGACTTCAACGAGCGTGAGACGACCCATTTCGGTTGGTTCCGCCACGCCGCCGCGAAGGTGTGTTGCTCTGCATCCCATTCAGGATGATCGTCGTCCCAGTAACGCATGACCTCATACATTTGGCGACCGTAGACACTGCCCGCCTGCCCCTGAGCCTCCTCGATGAAGTGGCGGAAGAGCGTGGGGCTTGGCGCAAACGCCATATGGTCGACGTAGCCGTCCAGGGACTGGTTCATTCCGAACACGAGTTTAGCCATACCACTTCCCTTCCTCACGCGGCACATCCGCGCGGTTCTGATTGCGTCATGGAATCGGTCGTAAGCTAGGTCGACTGATTTCATGTCGCAATTGGTTTTTGGAGTGCGCATGAATGCCCCACGCTCGGGCGCTCATATGACGGCTCGGAGTACGATCTTGAAGACATCTGACCAGTGAGCCGGGCCATTCGGTTCGCGCTCAGTTGGCTCTTGTAGCAGATCCCGCTCGTTCCTAAACTCCAATTCGGCGCGCCAAAAGCCTGTCGAGGAGGTAACCCGCAAGCGCCAAGGTGGCACATTCGCGATCCTGTCCCATGAGGAATGAAACGATGACACAACAGCTGACCGATCACAGAACCGGAACCCGTGAAGAGTGGCTGGCCGCCCGGGGCGAGCTCGCCAAGCTCGAGGCCGTGCAGGCGGAGCGGAACAAGGAAATCGTGGGAAAGCGTCAGGAACTCCCGTGGGTCCCGGTAGAGAAGGAGTACGAGTTCGACACCGAGGACGGGAAGAAGACCCTCGCCGAGCTCTTCGACGGACGCTCACAGCTACTCGCCTACAACATCATGTTCGGCCCCGACTACACGCTCGGCGCCTGCCCCGGCTGTACCAGCGTGGGCGACGGGCTCGACGGCTCGCTCGTCCACCTGAACCACAGCGACGTGACGCTGCTCTGCTTCTCCCGGGCACCGATCGAGCGGCTGACCGCCTACAAGCGGCGGATGGGCTGGCAGTTCCCGTACGTCTCCACCTACAACACGGAGTTCGCCTTTGACTTCGGCCTTGCGATCACCCAAGAGCAGGCGCAGCAGGTTCCCGAGGTCAAGGAGATGATCGAGAACCCGCCCGACTGGCTCCAGGAGTGGTCAGGCCAAGTCGGGGCCCCGCTCAAGGACGGCCTGCGCGAGACCCCGGGCTGGATCGCATTCGCACGCGAGAACGGGACCGTCTACCACACCTACACGGTGACGGCGCCCGATCCGTTCGTCGCGCCCTACTTCAGCTTCCTGCTCGAGCGAACGCCGAAAGCCCAACCCGCCGAGCCCCGTTCCTGGCGGAAGGACGAGTACCCGGAATGACGCCGGTCGGACCCTACAACTCCCGCTCCGCCAGCTCGCGGAAGGCGTCGGGAACGGAGCGGCGGGCGTCGAGGGCGACCGAGGCGTAGCCGACGGATTCCCAGCCGAAACGGTCACGGATCGCGTCGATGGCGCGGTCCGCGAGGAGGTGCACCATCCCTCTCCTAGCGCCCGGGCGCCGCGCCTCGTCGGCGAGGCCGAGCGGCAGATCGAGCTGCACCACCGCCTGGTCCTCGATATGCGATACCGAGATGGCGAGCAGAGAGATCGCGCGTTCTGCGGGATGGCTCCTGAGGACGGCTCGAACCAGGTCCTCGGCGATCTCCGCGAGGATGGCAGTCGCGGCGACGGGTTGCGGCAGCGTCACGGCGTGTGTAACCGAGCGGAGGTCGCCGAAGCGCACCCGCACCGTCACGGTCCGCCCGGACTTGCCCTTCGCCCGCAGGCGCGAGCCGACCCGGTCGGCAAGGTGGCGGAGCGCCGGGCGGATGATCGGGTCCTCGACGGGCCTTCGGCCGAGCGCCGATTGCGCTCCGACCGAACGGGCGCGGACATGGGTCCGGATGGCGCGAGGATCGCGGTTCCAGGCGAGAGCGGCCAGCCTCTCGCCCGCGGCACGGCCGAGAAGCCGGGCAATCGCGCCTGGGGAGCTCCGCGCCAGGTCGCCGATGGTAGCGATGCCGCTTTCGGCGAGTCGCGCCCTGGTCGCCGGGCCGACGCCCCACATCATCTCCACCGGCAGATCATGGAGAAAGGCGAGCTCGGTCCCCGGGTCGACGACAACCAGCCCGTCGGGCTTGGCGACCTGCGAGGCGATCTTGGCGAGGTGCTTTGTGCTGGCGACGCCGACGGAGATGGGAAGGGCCAGTTCGTCGTGCACGCGTCGGCGGATCGCCGCGGCTATCTCGGCCGGCGTGCCGAAGAGGTGTGTGCAGCCTGCGACGTCGGCGAAAGCCTCGTCGATCGAGATCCGCTCGACCAGCGGCGTGAAGTCGCCCAGTACCCTGATCGCGGCGTCGCCGAGCCGTTGGTACTCCTTGAAGTGCCCGCCGACGAAGACCAGGTCGGGGCAAAGCGCTCGCGCCCGCCGACCCGGCATGCCGCCGTGGACGCCGAAGGCCCTCGCTTCATAAGACGCCGCGAGCACCACGCCGCCCCCTACCGCGATCGGCTTCCCCTTGAGGAGCGGATCGAGCATCTGTTCGACCGAGGCGTAAAACGCGTCCAGGTCCGCATGAAGGATTGTGGCCGTGTCCATGGCGAGGCGTGCCCGCGGCAGGCGTGTGGCGTGCTGGGTGATGATGAGTCTAC
>JBKPTR010000021.1:0-10037 GCA_046735615.1 Actinomycetota bacterium | reverse complement strand
GTATTGGGCGAGTACATCCAGCGCCTCGCGATACCGATCCAGCGCCGCCCGCACATCCTTCGCGAAGTCGACCTCCGAGCCTTCCCGGCCACCCCAAAAGACATAGATCTGCGCGCCCAGCTCAGCAGCCAGGTCCATGTTGCGCATCACCTTACGGACCGCATACCGCCGCACGGTCCGATCGTTGCTGGTAAAACCGCCGTCTTTGAACACCGGGTCATAGAACAAGTTGGTGGTCACCATCGGAACCACCAACCCGGTTTCCTGCAGCGCCGCAGTGAACTGATCGATGATCCGCTGCCGCTCGGTGCCGTTACTACCCGGCGGGATCAGGTCGTCGTCGTGAAAGGTGATGCCGTACGCGCCCAGCTCGGCGAGCTTGTGAACTGCATCGGCGCCGGTGAGTACCGGCCGCGTCGCGTCACCGAAGAGATCCCGCGCCTGCCAGCCGACCGTCCACAAACCGAAGCTGAACTTGTCCTCTTTCGTGGGTTGCGGTGCCATGAGACTCCTCCTAGGTGGTTGGCGCGCCTTCGACACGCTCAGGGCGCATGGGTTGGGCTGGAGAGGTGGTCATTGGTTCCTCCGGAGCGCTACTTGCCGAATCCTGCGGTCAGACCACGCAGCAGCTGGCGACGGCCGACGATGTAGAGAATCAAGATCGGCAGCGTGGAGAGCACCACAGCGGCCAGCACGGCCGGGATATTCACTTGGTACTCGCCCTGGAAGGCCCACAGTGCCAACGGCATCACGCGCTTCTCTGGACTCTGGGTCAAGATCAGGGGGAAGAGGAATCCGTTCCAGACGTTGAGGCCGTTATAGATGCTGACGGTCACGATTGCCGGTCTGGTCAGCGGGAACGCCAGGCGCCACGCCATCTGCCAGTCGGTGCAGCCGTCGAGTCGCATCGATTCGAACAGCTCGCGGGGTACGTCTCGGATGAAGTTGCTCAAGATCAACACCGTGAGGGGGATGCCGAACGCGATGGACGGCAAGATCAGCGCGCCCAGCGAGTCGTACATGTGGATCCGGGTGATGATCAAATAGATGGGGATGATCGTGGCCTGCAACGGGATGGCGAGACCAAGCAGGAACATGCTGCGGCTGAAGCGCAGCAGCCGGCTGTTGCCTCGGACGATCGCGTACGACGCCAGGAAGCTGAACAGCACAAGCGGGATCACCGCGCCGACGGTGACGATGACCGAGTTGAAGAAGTAGCGGATGATCCCGGCCTCCACCACCTGCTGGTAGGCCGTCAACGTCGGTGGATTGGGGAGGGCGAGCGGATTCTGGGTGAAGTAGGCGCCCTGATCTTTGAAGGTGGTGACCACTATGTAATAGACGGGGATGATGATGATCGCCAACCACACCCAACCGAAGAAGCCGCCCAGATAGTTGCGGCGACCCTTCACCCGTCGCGGTCGGGAGGCAGCCCGCGGCGGTGCTGTGACCGGAGTCGCAACGGTTGTGGTCATGTCACATTCCCTCCATCTGGCTAGCCCTGAGGTCCCGGCCCGCGAGGCGCTGGATGACGAGCGTCAGCACCAGCCCGATGACGACCAAGATCACGCCGATCACGCTCGCCGCACCCATTTGGTTCGCCTGGAAGCCTCGGATGTACATGTCCAGGGCGAGGATGCGGGTGGCATTACCTGGACCGCCCTGGGTGAGGACCCAAATCAGGTCGAAATAGACCAGTGACCCAACAAGCATCAGAGTCGAGGAGGTAATGATCGTGTACTTCAGCTGCGGCACAGTGATCGAGAAGAACTGCCGAACCCGCCCTGCCCCGTCGATCTGAGCCGCCTCGTACATCTGTTCGGGGATCTGCCGTACGCCACCTTGGTAGAGGAGGGTATGGAAGGGAATGAACTGCCAGGCGATCACGAATATCACCGTGATGAACGCCAGCGTCGGGTCACCCAGCCAGTCCTGTGCCAGAAACGGCAGGTGCAACCCGGCGCTCAGCCCGAAGTTCGGGTCCAGCAGGGACTTGAACGCGATGGCGATGGCAGCCGATGACATCAGCAGGGGCAGGAAGAACAGCACGGCGAGAAATGCCCGGTAGCGCTGCTGCCCAGCAATGAAGGTGCCCAGCAGCAGGCTGATTGGGGTTTGCACCAGCCAGGTAATGATCATGACCGCGAATGTCAGCCAGACCGCGTGCCAGGTGCCTGGATCGGTCAACACCTGGACCCAGCTCTGGCCGCCGACGAACCCGATGGCACCGATCCCGTCCCAGTCAGTGAACGAAAGCACCAGGACGCCGATCAGCGGAATAAAGGCGAATCCGATAAACATCAGCAAGGCTGGAAGCACCAGGATGCCAAGCCGAGTCTTCGTGGCGCCCGGCGGCCGGCCCTGGTCTAACAGCTGGGTCCGGTCCTCAACCAGAGGAGCTAGGGCTGCCATGTCACTTCCCGATGGTGGCGTTCATCGCAGTCGCGAACTGCTCGGGCGTGATTTTCAGCAAGAACAGCTGGTCGATGTTGTTCAGCAGCGTCTCGGCCTGCGCCGGGCTGAGCGCCTGGTCCCAGGACTGCTGGAAGTTGGGCGCCTGGGCAGTCATGTTGTAGACGAACTGCAGGAACGGTGCATCGGGGGAACTGGCCAGCTTCGACTGTGCCGCCTTAACGACCGGTACCTGGCCGCTTTTGACGTACGCGTCGATCTCGGCATCGGTGAACAGGCCGTCGGTGAAGTAGGCCTTCGCAACCGTCTTCTCCTCATCGGTGGCCTTGGATGAGATAGAGAAATAATTCGCCGGGTTGCCGACGGCGTCCTTCGGGTCTCCCTTCCCGCCGGGCACGGTCGGAAAGTTTCCCCATCCCAGCCCGCTGGCAACGAACTTCGGTTGGGTCGCCTTCATACCTCCGTATGCCCAGCCGCCGTGCAGCATCATGGCCGCCTTGCCGGTGTACAGCACAGCTTGGTCGGCGTTCGTGTCGGCGGCGATCGAGGAGAACCCCTTGATGAAGCCGTTCGCCTTCACGAGCTGCTGAACCTTCTGGCAGCTACTGATCACTGCAGGATCGGACCACGAATCGGGCTTATTGGCATAGATCGCATCGAAGACCTCGGGACCGCCGATCCGGTCGAACAGGTACTCCAGCCACATCATCGAGGTCCACTTGGACTGGCCACCTAGGGAGAATGGCGCCACGCCTTGCCCATTGAAGACATCAACGAGGTGCATCACGTCGTCCCAGGTCGCCGGGGGCTGGGCACCGGCCTTGTCGAAGACGGTCTTGTTGTAGTACATGACGATCGGCTGGGTGTTTTGGATGGGAACCGCATAGATCTTGCCGTCTATCGTCGCGGCCTTCCACACCGCTGGGATGAACTTGTCCTTGAAGGCAGCATTCTCGCTGAGCCAACTCGTAAGGTCGTCGACTTGGCCGGCGCCCGCGTACGACCCGAGGATGCCTCCGCCCCAGCCGAAGATGATCGTCGGTGCCTGTCCGGCTCCCACCGCGGTGCGAATCTTGGCCTTGTAGGGGTCGTTCTGGAAGAACGTGACCTTGATCGTTCCCTTGCCGAGCTTGCTGAACGCGTCCACTGAGTCCTGCCGAATACCTTGGTTGGGCTGGCCGGTCAGCGACCACATGGTGGCGGTGCCAGCAGCGCCACCGGGTGCACTGCCGCTGGCGGCGGCTCCGCCCGGCTGAGCAGGGCCAGACGTGCCGCAAGCGGAAAGCCCGAAGGCGCCGAGGGCTGAGCCGGCCGCGAGGCCCAGGAAGGTGCGCCGGCTGGTACGCGGAATGGTCATCGATCCTCCAAGCAGTGACAGGTGGGAAAGGCCTCTGTCGAGGCGTCGAAAAGTTTCGATGTTATCGAAAGATCATGCATAAGATAGAAACCGCTCGGGTGTCATGTCAAGAGCTGCGGTCGGGCTGTTTTTGGCGTATACATAACAGTTACGTAGCACGATCACAGTGTCGACTCCGTCGAAACCTGTTTAGATGGGAGGCAACAGTGCCGAAAGCCCGCACCACACTTGCGGAAATCGCGGGGGCTGCAGGGGTCTCGGTGGCCACTGTGTCCAAGGTGCTCAATGATCGTGCCGACGTCGCGGCCGAGACACGTCGACGGGTACAGAAACACCTGCGGGACTCTGATTACCGACCGGCGGGATCCAATTCCACCCGGCACCGCGAGCAGGGCCGATCTATCGAAGTCGTGTTCCCCGAGCTGCAGAACGCCTACATCATTGGCGTCCTGGAAGGCATCACCTCCTCGGCAGCAGCCGAAGGGTTCCAGGTGGTGATCGGTCGCGTACTCAGCCCTGACTCTTCATTGATCAACCCGCAAGGGCTGCTCAGATCCGAGCGTGCTGGGGCCATTCTGATCACCGCGGATGCCTCCCACAAATCGCTCAAGGCGTTGGACGACGCCGGCTTTCCCGTCGTGGTTGTCGATCCCCTCCGGGTCGGGGACACCGAATGCATCACCATCGGTGCGACCAACTTCACCGGCGGAGTCACGGCCGCCGAATACCTTCTCTCCCTGGGGCACAGGCGCATTGGCCATGCCGGCGGGCCGCATTCGGTTGAGCTCAGCCATGCCCGGCTAGCCGGCTATAGCTCGGCATTGCGCAAAGCGGGAATCGATCTCGACGAGACGCTGGTCACGCACTCTGCCTTTACCTATGACGCCGGCAGACAGGCCGCCCGCGATCTGCTAGATCGCCCCGACCGGCCGACAGCCATCTTCGCCGCGAACGACGAGATCGCCCTCGGGGTCATGGAAGAAGCACGCCGGCGTTCCATTCGCATACCTGAAGACCTCAGTGTGGTCGGGTTCGATGACACCTTCCTCGCCAGCCGCTCCGCTCCACCGCTGACAACGGTGGCCCAGCCCTTACTCGAGATGGGCCGCGTGGCCACCCGATCCCTAGCTCAAATGATCAGCAACGATGTCGTCGGCACCCGCCACATCGAACTGGCCACCCGTCTTGTCGTACGCGACTCCACCGCACGGCTCGACGCCTGAAGATCACGACCAGATCGCCGACTTGTCAGCGTCCCAGGGTGCTATAGCCCGCTGAGACGCTGACAACTCGGAATGAGAAGCCATCAGCATGTCAGGTGGAGTGCCGCCGCGGTTCGGCGCTGCCAGGATCAAAGCGGCTGGCAGGACCCATAGCGACTTCAGGCAGCCAGTATTCGCGCTGACGTCGATTGCTGGCAGGCTGAGCTCCGGTCAAATGGAAGGAGTCCCCAATGCCCGAGACCAACGGAGCGACCGCGGCCGACGCCGGGACGGTCGACATCGGTGGCGACATCACCGTCAACCGACTGGGCTTCGGCGCGATGCGCATCACCGGTCGAGGAATCTGGGGCGAACCGCCCGACCGGAACCAGGCTCGGGCCGTGCTGCGGCGGGCCGTCGAGCTGGGCGTTAACTTCATCGACACGGCCGACTCCTACGGCCCCAAGGTGAGCGAGGAGCTCATCGCCGAGGCGCTGCATCCCTATCCGGACGATCTGGTCGTCGCCACCAAGGGTGGACTCGTACGGCCAGGCGCCGGGCGGTGGGATCCCGACGGCCGGCCGGAGCACTTGCGTCAGGCATGTGAGGGCAGCCTGCGGCGGCTCCGGTTGGACCAGATCCCCCTGTACCAGTTTCATCGCCCCGACCCGGCGGTGCCGCTGGAGGACTCGATCGGCGCCCTCGTCGCCCTGAAGGATGAGGGCAAGATCCGCCACATTGGGCTGTCCAACGTCAACGAAAATCAGTTACATCGGGCGCAAGCCCTGACCCCAATCGTGTCCATCCAGAATCGCTACAACCCCGGCGACCGCTCATCGGACGCGCTCGTCGACCTGTGCGTGCAAGAGCACATGGCTTTCCTGCCCTGGGCGCCGGTTCAGAACCTCGATCGACTCCCCACGCTAACCCGCATTGCCGAGCGGCACGGCGCGACGGCGTACCAGGTGGCATTGGCCTGGCTGCTTGCCCGGTCCGAAACGATGCTGACGATCCCCGGCACCGGCTCGGTCCAACACCTCGAGGAGAACGTGGCGGCCGCTAGCCTCCGTCTCGACAGTCAGGAGATCGCAGCCCTTAACGACCTGGCCTAAGGACGTACCGGCCCTCGGTATTACGGGGGTAGCAGGTGGTCCGCGTGCACCGGGGGATCCGAGAAGGCCAGCACGGCCTCCTCCACCACTTGGTCGGTTCCGGTGAGGCGGCCCTCGTGCTGGCGGAGGTGTTCCTCCCAAGAGGGCACGCGGAAGATCTCAAGGAAACGATCGGGATGTTCGCCGTCTCGGTATAGTTCCCAGCTGGTCGCCCCGGTTCGGAGCCGGGAGAGCCGGAGCTGATCCATCGCAGTCAGAAAGGCCGGCTGCCGCTCCGCAGCGACGGTGAAATGAACTGCGACCAGCACTGGTCCGGTATCCGGTTCGGGTTCGAAGGCGACCCGTGGGTCGCCCCAGTAGGTGGCGGGCTGCGGGTCGATGTGGCCGGTCTCGGGCAACCGCCAGAAAAGGCCGGCGCCGACCCCGGCAAGCACGACAACAGCTGCGGAGAGGACGGCTGGCCGCAGCCCGACCCGGTCGGCGACCAATCCCCAAAGTAAGGCGCCGGCGGTCTGCGAGCCCATGAAGGTCATGGTGTAGAGAGCTATGCCGCGAGCTCGTACCCACCCCGGCAGGATGAGCTGAAGCTCGGCTTGCAAAGTGGAAGTGATCGCCATCCAACCCAGCCCGCTGAGGACGAGGGTCGCTAAGGCGGCGAGGAAGCTGGGCACCAGGATGATCACCGCAAGGGCTGCCGCGTACAGGATGCCGGCACCGATGAGGACCGCGTTAGTGGAGAACTTGGTTGTCAGCCGTCCAAGCACTAGCGCGCCGAGAATCGCGCCGGCGCCAAGCGCAGCGAAGAGGGCGCCGTAACCGTCGGCTCCTACCCCGAGGTGCTGACTGGCGATCAGCGGCAGGAGTGCCCAGAGCGCCATGGCCGGCGCGACGAACATGATTGCTCGCAGCATGATGCGCCGTACGACAGGTTCGTGCCACACGTAACGGCCGCCCGCCCGGAGGGCCGGCACGAAGCGTTCTCGGCTTGCCATGTCGCGCTGCGGGCGGCGCCACAGCAGCAGCGCGACGGCGAGGAAGACCACGGATGCGGCGTTCAATGCGAAGACAACCGGGACACCACCGAGGTGTGCGATGACCACACCAGCCAGGGCCGGCCCGACAGCCCGTGACAGGTTGACGCTGACCAGGTCGAGCCTCGATGCCGCACGCAGCTCTGTCCTAGGTATGAGCTCGGGAACGGTCGCCGCCCATGTGGGCAGTTGCACCGCCGCGCCTACACCAAGAAGAAAAGTGAACGCGATCAGCAAGGCCGGCGGCATCTGCTCGGCTGCGGTCAGCACGGCGAGCAAGATGCCGAGGAAGAAAAAGTAGGCCTGGATCGAGAACAACAGCCAGCGCCGGTCGAAGGAGTCGGCCAGCACTCCACCCGGGAGCGCGAGCAGCATGACGGGCAGTGTGGTCGCCGCCTGCACCAACGAGACGAGCGTTGCCGCGTTGGGCGCGTCGACGACCAGCCACTGAGCACCGACGGTCTGCATCCAGGTGCCGATCCAGCTAATCAGCACACCGATCCACAGCCAACGGTAGGCGCGATGACGAAATGGTGCCCAGGCTGAGGAGCTGGCCCCTCCCGACACGACAACGTGCCCTGAAGGGGCCGCGTCGCCTGCAGCGGCGTTGCCGTCTTGCGTCATGTGACCCTCCCCAAGCCCTCACTTCTCCCTCGATGCCCGATCCACCACGAGTGAGGACCGCACCCGGCCAGTGCTCATCGGGCGGGTTTAAGTCAGTATTCCCGCTGTTCACCGCTCGATGATCGGAAGGATCAGGCTTGAGGGATGCGCAGCGTCGTGAAGGACGCGGTTGATCAACGGTCGATAGTGATCAGCAGTCTCGGTGGCGAGGCTGCGACCGGTGTGGCTGTTCCGGTCGAAGCGGGGAAAAGTACCTGCTGGCGACCTCGAGTTGGATGCGTGACCGGCGCTCGGCCGTCGGGGTGCACATCGACGAGCTTGCCGGTGAAGTCGGTGTTGGGCGCCGACCAAGTGACGTTGTTCGGTGCTGCCGCCGGTGATCAGCGAGGCGACGGTGATCAAACTGCGATTCCTCGGCGCAAGCTCGGGACGCTTCCAGATGTCGCCGACGAGGACGTCATCGGTGAGCGACACGAGCTTGGGGGCGAAGTCGCCGATGATCTTCTGAGCGCCAGTTTGGGCTTGCCCTTCCGGCATTCGAAGTGGCTCGTTGGGCAGGGGCGGGCAGAGTGAGCTGAGGCGAGTTGATCAAGGTTTTTGTGTGAGGTAGAGGAAATGGCGTTTACGGCTGGTTGGCCGCCTCATACTCCTCGTCGTCACGAGGTCGAGCACTATGGTTCCGTCCCCGTCGTCTACGCCTTCCAGCATGGCGAGGTGTCACACGAGGTTGTCACTAGTGGCGCCGTGCCCGAGGAGCGGCGCGGGGCCTCGCAGTCCCAAAGGTGGGCTACCTAGGCCGGCGTATGCGTTTGTCAAGTTGGGGTCGATACTCGTGAAGCTGCCAACGAAGGCTTCCCACGCCGCACTCCGTCTCTTGCTCCGCTCTTCGTCATGCGCTCCTCGTTGCTTTCCGGGTTTCACCTTGGGGCATTGCCTCATTCCTGAGCGCGGCCGATGGGTCACTGGCCTCACCTGTATTGCGTTGGCTCGAGGATGCCTATCGGTGAATCACTCCTTAACGTCTGGTTTCGGCGCTGTTCATCCGTCGTGGGCAGCAGTAGTGTGACCAAATTCGCGTGACCAGAGAGGAAGTCGAGACCGAAGCGGCCGTTTCGGAGACGGCTTCGGCTGGCGGGGGACAAGCTTAAGACGGCTCCAGGGTCAGTTTCGTGCAGAATCAACCCAATTTTCTTGTCGTTGTCCTTCCCGAACCGCCCCACCAGCAACGGAGGTCGTCATGACTAGCAGAGTCGAAACCCCCACCGAGGTTCGCCCCTTCCACATCGAGATTCCGGAGAAGCAGCTCGACGACCTGCGCCGCCGGATCGAGGCAACCCGCTTCCCCTCGAAGGAGCTCGTCGAGGACCGGTCGCAGGGCGTCCAGTTGGCGACGATTCAGGAGCTCGCCACCTACTGGGGGACCGAGTACGACTGGCGCAAGGTCGAGGCAAGGCTGAACGCCCTACCTCAGTTCACGACTGAGATCGACGGGGTGGACATCCACTTCATCCACGTCAAGTCGGAGCACGAGAACGCGTTGCCGCTGATCATGACCCACGGCTGGCCGGGATCCGTGATCGAACTGCTCGACACGGTCGGCCCGCTCACCGACCCGACCGCGCACGGCGGACGCGCCGAGGACGCATTCGACCTCGTGCTGCCTTCCCTGCCCGGCTACGGCTTCTCCCGCGAGCCGACGGAGGTCGGCTGGAACGCCGGTCGCGTCGCGCAGGCCTGGGCGGAGCTGATGCACCGCCTCGGCTACACCCGTTATGTCGCCCAGGGCGGCGACGTGGGCGCCGCCGTCACCGACGCGATGGGACGGCAGGCACCCGAGGGGCTGCTCGGCATCCACATGAACTTGCTTGTGACGGTGCTGGCCGGCCCCCAGCCGGCGGAGTCCGAGCAGGAACGCGCGGCGGCCGACCAGCTCGCCACATTCAGGGAGAGCGGCTTCGGCTACTTTCTGGAGATGGCCACACGGCCCCAGACGATCAGCTACGCCCTGCTGGATTCACCCGTCGCCCTGGCCGCCTGGCTGCTGGACCACGACACGGACAGCTACTACAAGATCTCCCGCGCCTTCGTCGACGGCGAGCCCGTGGGCAATCTCACCCGGGACCACATCGTCGACAACATCACGCTGTACTGGCTGACGGGCACCGGCGCCTCGGCGGCCCGATCCTACTGGGAGGACGGACGAGCCCTGGCTCAAGCACTCGCGTCCGGCCAGGCTCCTCCGGAGATCTCGCTCCCGGTCGGCTTCACCACGTTCCCCGGCGAGATCTGGAGGACCCCG
>JBKPTR010000020.1:0-7710 GCA_046735615.1 Actinomycetota bacterium | reverse complement strand
GATCGGTGTCGTTGGTCCAAACGGCACCGGCAAGTCGACGCTGCTGAAGTTGATGGCTGGCATCGAGAAACCCAACAACGGCGATGCCACGCTCGCCAAGGATGCGACTGTAGGGATCCTCCTTCAGGAGCCGCCCCTGACTGAGGGCAAGACCGTCCTCGAGAACGTGGAGGAGGGAGTCGCCGATATCAAGGCCCTGCAGGCGCGGATGGATGAGCTGGGCGTCGCCATGGGCGACCCGGACGCCGACTTCGACACGTTGATGGCCGAGATGGGGGAAGTCCAAACCGAGCTGGATCGTCGGAACGCGTGGGATATCGACTCTCAGCTCGAGCAAGCCATGGACGCATTGCGCTGCCCGCCGGCCGACGCGATGGTCGATGTGCTCTCTGGAGGCGAGCGGCGTCGCGTCGCGCTCTGCAAGCTGTTACTTCAGCAGCCCGACCTGTTGCTGTTGGACGAGCCGACGAACCATCTGGACGCGGAGTCGGTGCAGTGGTTGGAAACGCACCTCAAGGCCTATCCAGGGGCGGTTCTGGCCGTAACGCATGATCGGTACTTCCTGGACAATGTGGCGCAGTGGATTCTCGAGCTGGACCGCGGGCGGACCCATCCGTACGAGGGCAACTACTCGACCTACCTCGACACCAAGAAAGCTCGGCTTCAGATCGAGGGTCGCAAGGATGCCAAGCGGGCGAAGATCCTGGAGCGTGAACTGGAGTGGGCACGATCCAACCCCAAGGCGCGGCAGGCCAAGAGCAGGGCGCGGCTGGCTCGTTACGAGGAGTTGGCCGCTGAAGCCGAACGCAGTCGCAAGCTTGATTTCGAAGAGATCAACATCCCGCCAGGTCCACGGCTCGGTAGCAATGTCCTGGAGGTACGGGAGCTGGTCAAAGGATTCGGGGACAGGCTGCTCTTCAACGGGCTCAGCTTTTCGCTCCCACGCGCTGGCATTGTCGGCGTGGTCGGGCCGAACGGTGTTGGCAAATCAACGCTCTTTCGGATGATCGTTGGCGAGGATCAGCCGGATTCCGGTGACCTCCGACTCGGCGAAACAGTACGCATCTCCTACGTCGACCAGGGCCGCTCTCGGTTGGACCCCCGCAAGAACGTGTGGGAACTGGTGTCCGATGGACTCGATCACATCAAGGTGGCGAGTTTCGAGATGCCCTCGCGCGCGTACGTGGCATCATTCGGTTTCAAGGGGCCGGATCAGCAAAAACCTGCCGGTGTGTTGTCGGGTGGCGAACGCAACCGTCTCAATCTGGCGCTGACGCTGAAGATGGGCGGCAACCTGCTGCTACTCGACGAGCCTACGAATGATCTTGATGTGGAAACTCTGCAGTCGCTGGAAGACGCGCTGCTCGAGTTTCCGGGATGTGCCGTGGTCATCTCCCACGACCGCTGGTTCCTTGATCGGATCGCGACCCACATCCTCGCCTGGGAAGGCGACGACGAGGACCAGGCCAAATGGTTCTGGTACGAGGGCAACTTCGCCGAGTACGAGGCGAACAAGATCGCCCGGCTCGGCTTAGAGGCGGCCCGTCCGCACCGGGTGACCCACCGCCGCCTTACCCGCTGATCTCCCGTCTCCCAGAGCTGATAACTGGGTGCTGAGCGAGAAGCTCGGCGAGAGTGATGGCCTTGCGGCCGGCAAGCTGAGCGAGTTGGAAACGGCAAGAGAAGCCGTCGGCCAGTACCAGAGCGTCCGGACGCGCAGCGACCGCTGGCAGCAGGTCGTGCTCGGCTACCTTGACCGAAACCTCGTAGTGGCCTGTCTCCACTCCGAAGTTGCCGGCCAAGCCGCAGCAGCCGCCGACAGTGGTCAGGGTGGCCCCGGTCGCGGTCAGCAAGGTGGCATCAGCCTGCCAGCCGAGCACTGAGGCGTGGTGGCAGTGGGGCTGCACGACAAGCTCCGTGCCGCTGAGGTCGGGTGGCGTCCAGTTCGGGGTACGGGCTAGCAGCTCGGCCAGCGTAAGGACTCCTGCCGCGACTTCTGCGACCCGAGGATCGTCCGGTAAAAGCTCGGCCGCGTCACTGCGCCAGACGGCGAGGCAGGAGGGTTCCAGCCCGACAACCGGCGTCCCCGCCGCTACATACGGATGCAGGATGTCGAGTGCCCTGCGTAGCTGTCGTCGAGCCCCATCGAGCTGGCCGGTGCTGATCCAGGTCAGGCCGCAGCAGGCTGGTCGTTCCACTAGCTGCGGCGCATAGCCGGCCGAGACCAGCACCGAGACGGCTGCGGCGACCGCATCACCGGGAAAGAAGTCTGAAAAGGAGTCGACCCAGACAACTACGCGGTGACCGGACGACTCAGGAACCGCAACCCGTTTGCGTGCCGCAGCAGACGCAAATCTTGGCAGCGAGCGTCGCTGGTCGATACCTGCAGTCCAGCGGACCAGTCTCCGGACGCCAGGGGTTGTCGTGCTCAGGTTGATGATGCCGGACAGGAACGGTATCCGGGTAACCAACCGGCCCCAGCGGGGCAGCCAGCCAAGTGCGTAATGGCTGCGCGGTCTGATCTTGCGTCGATAGCTGTGATCGAGCACCTGCGACTTGTATGCGGCCATGTCAATGCCGGTTGGGCAGTCCCGCGCACATCCCTTGCACGACAAGCACAGATCCAGCGCTTCGTGCACCGCAGGCGATTTCCAGCCATGGACCACGTCACCATTGATCATTTCCTGCAGCACCCGGGCGCGCCCGCGGGTTGAGTCCTTCTCTTCCCGGGTCGCCTGATAGGACGGGCACATCACGCCCAACCCGGCTGTGGTGTCGGCTAGGCATTTGCCGACCCCAGAGCAGCGGTGCACGGCTGCCGCGAAGTGGTCGACCCGACCGCGAAGGCTCACGGCCCGCAGGTCAACATCCACCGGACGTGGTTCCACCAACACGCCGGGATTCAGCAGGTTCTCCGGATCGAAGGCGGCTTTGACCTGACCGAAAGCCTCAAGCGCAGCGGGGGAGTACATCGCTGGGAGCAGCTGCGACCGCGCTCGGCCATCGCCGTGCTCGCCTGACAGTGAGCCGCCATAGCTGGCAACCAGCTGAGCCGCTTCTTCGACGAAAGCCCGATAACTCCGCGCTCCGCCCTCCTCGGTCAGTGGAAAGTCGATGCGTATGTGCACGCATCCGTCGCCGAGGTGACCATACGGCAGCCCATCCAGTCCATGATCAATAAGTAGCCGGTCGAAGTCCCGCAAGTACGAGCCGAGGTGCTGTGTCGGTACTGCAGCGTCCTCCCAACCGGGATAGGCCGGTCGGGCAAGGCTGATGCCCGCTAAGCCGGCGCCGTCCTCCCGGATCTTCCACAGCGCCATCGCTTGCGCGGGATCGGCCACCACAACTCCATCCGACGCTCCGGCCGCAGCAAGCAGGGCATCGGCGCGTGTCCGAAGCTCAGCCAGATCCTCGCCGACCAACTCGACGAACATCCAACCGTTCCCGCGAGGCAGTTGTGGCACGGCAGTCTCGCCCCGCGTGCGACGTACCACATCCACGATCCGCCGGTCCAAGCCCTCACACGCTGTCGGGCGGCGATCAACAATCAGCGGCGCCGCCTCGGCGGCATCGGCCATCGTCGGATAGCCGAGCACAATCATGATCTTGTGCGGCGCATCGGCTACCAGCCGTACTGTCGCGCCGATGATCACCGCAAGTGTGCCCTCGCTGCCAGCCAGGAAGCGCGTCACGTTGAAGCGGTTCTCCGGCAGCAGATGCTCCAGGCTGTAGCCCGACACCTGGCGCTCGAAGCGCCCGAACTCCCTGCGGATCGTGCCGAGATTTGCCTGCACCACTGACTTCAGGGCAGCGAGGCTTGGATAGTGATCATGATCTGTCGTCCCATTCAAGGTGACATGCGCACCAGAGCCAGTGATCATGTCTAGTGCGATCACATTGTCGGAGGTCTTGCCGTATCCCAAAGCGCGCGGGCCGCACGCGTTGTTTCCGATCATTCCGCCGATTGTGCAGCGGTTGTGGGTCGACGGATCTGGCCCGAAACGCAATCCATGGGGCGCTGCTGCGACCTGCAGCGCCGACTGCACGACACCCGGCTCGACTCGGGCCGTGCGCGCCTCTGGATCGATGTCGAGAATCGTGTTCAGGTGCCGCGAAGTATCCAAGATCAATCCGGAGCCGACCGCATTGCCTGCGCAGGATGTGCCGGCACCGCGTGTGGTCACAGGCATGCCGACAGTACGCGCCGCATCGAGGACCGCTGCGGTCTCCTCGATGGTCCGTGGTCGGGCGACGGCCTGCGGGACGACCCGATAGAGCGAGGCATCGGAGGAGTAGAGGGCGCGGGTGAGGTCGGTTGCGTCCAGGACGTCAGCGACACCGCGCCGCCGGAGTTGTGAGGTCAGCTCGTTGACCTCAGGGGAGAGCGCGACGGTCTTTGTCATGATCACGTTTGATCGTAGTGCCCGTACGAACTGAACCCGTCGGATGTGCCCTGAGCTAGTCGAATGCGCCCTGAGCTTGTCGAATGCGCCCTGAGCTTGTCGAAGAGCCCATCCCTGCGCGCTGCGACAAGCCTGGCACGCACTAAAATTACCGATGAGTAACTTCAGCCTTTCAGTGGAGGCGTGATGAGGCGAACCATTTTCGACGAGGACCACGACGCGTTCCGAGAAAGCTGCCGGGCGTTTGTCGACCGGACCCTACGACCGCACCACGAGAAGCACATGGCCAACCACGAGTTCGGCCGAGAGGTATGGCTCGAGCTCGGCAAGCAAGGCTTCTTGGGGCTCAACGTCCCCGAGGAGTACGGCGGCGCCGGTGTAAACGATCTACGGTTCTCGCTGATCTTGGCTGAGGAGCTCTCCCGGTTGGCGTTCTCCTACCCCTCATGTGTCGGCATCCACACCAACTGCATCGCGCCATATCTGGTCGACCTGTGCACCGAGGAACAGAAGCAGCGCTGGCTGCCTGGGTTCTGCACCGGCGAGTTGATCACTGCGCTCGCCATGACAGAGGCTTCCGGCGGTTCTGATCTCGCCGCGCTGAAGACCAGAGCCGTACCCGACGGCGATGACTGGATCTTGAACGGTTCGAAGACCTTCATCACCAATGGCGCCAGCGCCGACTTCGTGCTGGTCGCGGCGCGAACTAGTCCGGAGAAGGGTGCGAAGGGCATCAGCTTGTTCGCGGTAGAGGCCGGCATGCCTGGCTTCGAACGTGGGCGGAAGCTGGACAAGGTCGGTCAGCCGGAGTCAGACCTCTCCGAGCTGTTCTTCGGCGACGTCAGAGTTCCAGCGGCTAATGTGATCGGCGAGATCGACCAGGGCTTCGTCTACATGATGCAGCGGCTGGTGGCTGAGAGGATTGGCTCGGCGGTGAACAACATCGCCCACGCTCGACAGATCCTCGATGAGACCCTGGCCTATGTGAAGGAACGGAAGGCATTTAGCACCCCAATCGGCTCCTTCCAGGCCAACAAGTTCACCCTTGCCGAGCTGCAGACGCTGGCCGAAGTCACCCAGGCCTTCGTCGACCAGTGCGTGATGGAGGCCGTACACGGCAAACTGACCGCTGTTGATGCGGCCAAGGCGAAGTGGTGGTCGGCGCAGGCGCAGAACGACATTCTCGACGCCTGCGTACAGCTGTGGGGTGGCTACGGCTACATGAACGAATACCACGTCGCCCGCGCCTGGTCCGACGCGCGGGCCTCCAAGATCTGGGCAGGCTCGAACGAGATCATGAAAGAGCTCATCGGCCGCGATCTGGGGTTGTGATCATGATGTCGCACAGCGGTGTCGAGGGCCCCCAAGCCGTCATCGTCTCTGCCGCGCGTACCCCGATCGGACGCGCCGGGAAGGGGTCTCTCACGCAGATCCGTCCCGATGATCTTGCTGCCGGAGTGATCACCGCTGCGCTGGCCAAGCTCGAGGGCTTCGACGCACGCACACTTGACGACATCTACGTCGGGTGCGCTGAGCCTCGCGACGAACAGGGCGGCAATCTGGCGCGCCGCATCGCGGTACAACTTGGACTGGACGGAGTTCCGGCTGCAACGATCAACCGCTTCTGCGGCTCTAGTGTGCAGACCGCCAGGATGGCCTTTCACGCGATCAAGGTCGGCGAGGGTCATGCCTACGTCTCGGCCGGCGTGGAGTGCGTCTCGCGTTATCGCGGCTTCGGTTCCGCCGGCGTCGACCCCGTGGACACGCACAATCCGCTCTTTGCTGCCGCCGAGCAACGCAGCCTCGCCACTGCCGCCAGCAACCAGAAGTGGCGGGACCCGCGCGAGGAGGGGCTACTTCCGGACGTCTACATTGCTATGGGTCAGACTGCTGAGAACGTCGCCACCCTGCGCGGCATCTCCCGAGTGGAGCAGGATGAGTTCGGGGTACGCTCCCAGAACCTTGCCGAGAAGGCCATTGCGAACCAGATTTTCGACACTGAGATTGCACCGGTAAGGCTTCCTGACGGCACTGTGGTGAACACTGACGACGGCCCTCGACCAGGCACCACAATGGAGGCGGTCGCCGCCCTGAAGCCTGCCTTCCGCCCGGGCGGCACAGTCACTGCCGGCAACTGCTGTCCGCTGAACGATGGGGCGGCTGCTGTGGTGATCATGAGCGACCAGCGTGCGGCCGAGTTAGGTCTGACCCCGCTGGCACGGATCGTCGCGACAGGCGTCAGCGCGCTCAGTCCAGAGATTATGGGCCTGGGTCCAGTCGAGGCGAGTCACAGGGCCCTGGCCAACGCTGGGATGACGGTCGACGACATGGATCTAGTGGAGATCAACGAGGCGTTCGCTGTGCAGGTGATCGCGTCCGCTCGAGATCTCGGCCTGGATATGGACAAGCTCAATGTCCATGGAGGAGCGATCGCACTTGGGCACCCGTTCGGGTGCACCGGTGCGCGGATCATGACTACGCTGCTGAACGCCATGCGCGTACGAGATGTGCAGTTCGGCCTGGAGACCATGTGCGTCGGCGGCGGCCAAGGCGTGGCCATCATCTTGGAGCGCCTCATCTAGCCGCGATCCGCACTTGGCAAGCTTGGCGAGCGGAGCAATCACGCTACCCTTCGGATGTGACCGAGACAACATTGCTGGCAGCGCGGCCGGCTTCGGTGGGCGCCCTGCTGTTGCGACAGGTCGAGAAATCGCCCTCAAAGGAAGCATTCCGCTACATCGAGGATGACCGCTGGGTTTCCTTGAGCTGGTTGCAGACCAAGGACAGAGCCTTCCAGTTGGCGGCTGGCCTGCTTGCGCTCGGAATCGAACGTGAGGACCGGGTGGCTATCGCGTGCAGTACCCGGATGGAGTGGATCCTGGCCGACCTTGGAATCATGTGCGCTGCCGGCGCCACGACGACGATCTACCCGTCGACGCAGCACGAGGATGTGGGCTACATCCTTGCCGACTCCCAAGCCAGGGTGGTCTTCGCCGAGGACGATCTCCAGGTCAACAAGGTACTTGATCATCTGGACGAGCTGCCGCATTTGATCACCATCGTGCAGCTGGACGGCAAAGTTGATCATGTAAAGGTGATCGGCTGGGCCGATCTTGAAAAGCTTGGCCGTGAGCATCTCGAGAGCAACCCGACAGCGGTCGACGACGTGATCGCAGCAATCGGGCCTGAGGACCTGGCCACCTTGATCTACACCTCCGGTACGACGGGCCGGCCCAAAGGCGTACGCCTGGTGCAGGACTGCTGGACCTACGAGGGTGCTGCCGTCGAGGCGTACGACATCATCAGC
>JBKPTR010000019.1:0-10708 GCA_046735615.1 Actinomycetota bacterium | reverse complement strand
CGCCACTCGCGGGTCTCGCTTGACGTTGCGCGCCTTCCGTGAGCCGGGTGAGGTGAGAATCACAACCCCGTCGGCACCCTCGACATCGATCCATACCGGAACGCTGTGCGGCGCACCGTCGGGCAACAGGGTCGCAATGTGGGCGTAGTTGGGGCGTTCCAGGAGGCGCTTCACCTCATTGATCATCTCGATCACCACATCTCCTCATGAATCGGTCTTGTCGGTCCCCAGAGGGATCGACTGCTTGTGACAGAAAAAGTTGTCGGGATCGTAGTGACGCTTGACATGGCGCAGCCTGGGCAAGTTTTGCCCGTAGTACGCGCGCAGCGGATCGGCCAGCTTCGGGTCGGGGAAGTTCTGGTACGCGCGGCCGGTGCCGTGTCCATCGAGCAATTCGCGGAGGTGGCCCAGCCATTGGTACGCGGCGGGCCGGGAGGCAGCTGGTTGGGCCGGATCCGAGGTGGCCGTGTATTCCAGCAAGAACTTGTCGCCGCGGTGCACGAAGCAGTCGCATCGGCAGGCACACGGTTGTAGGCCGCGCCCATGGGTGTAAAGGCCAGTTCGCGTGCCTGGCCGGGAATCCGATCGATGGTCAATGCCTGGTGCAACGCCGCGGCGCTCGACGCCGGAAGTTGTTCACGATGGAACTCTGAGGCGCTACGGTCCATCGCCGTGGAGGAGCCAGCGCCGATTTCTGCCCCAAACTCCGCAAGCTGCGCCTTGACATCGCTGATCGGTGCCCCGGCAAGCTTTCGATTGCGAACGGCCGCGCCTGCCAGCCGCTCGAAATGCATGAGAGCGTCGGCCGCGGCAGGCCCGTCGGACAGAAACGCGCCGATCAGGTGCGCCTGCGGAGGAACTGACGAATCGGCGGCGGCTCGTACGACAAGGCTCGCCGCCATCGCATCTGGCGCTTTCGGCGCCCACTCCATCCATGCAATCAAGGTTGCAAGCGCGTCGTTGTCGGGCCAGGTGAGATGAAAGGCCACGGCTTGTCGATCGGCGACGGTGCGGAAGGTGAGCGCGGTCACGACCCCGAAGTTTCCAGCTCCGGCTCCGCGCAGCGCCCAATACAGATCCGGATCCGATGTGTCGTCGCAGGTGATGACAACGCCGTCGGCGAGAACAATCTGGGCCGCGGTCAGGCGATCGCAGGTGAGGCCATACGTCCGTCCCAGCACTCCCAACCCGCCGCCCAGAGCAAGACCGGCGATGCCGACGGTTGGTCCGCACCCCGCCGGGATGGCGGCCTGGTGTTGGTGCAGTTTGCGATAGATCTCGGCGAGCGGGGCGCCCGCTCCAATCGTGGCAAGATCACCGTGCACGGCCACCGTGTCCGTGAGGCCCGTTTCGATCAGCAGCCCTGTCGTGCTCGAGTGGTCGGCGAAGCAATGCCCCGCTCCTCGAACCGCCGACTCCAGCCCGAACCGCCGAGCAAAGTTGATCGCATGGGCGACATCGTCTGGGGTTGCGCAGCGGGCGATCGCTTGTGGGTGCAAGGCTGGATACCGGTTCGTCGCTGGTCTCTGTAGCGTCTCGAAGTGCTCGTGCCCGGGCCGCAGCAGCGGTCCGATCATGGCTCGGCTCAGCTGTCGCCATGCTTGTGCTGGCAGCGGCGACGGCGAGGCGGCACCGAATGCCACGGCAAACCTGCTTGATGTCTCAAGTCGACGGTTGTGACCACGTCCAGCGTGTGGGTGTAGTGGATTCGCCGTCGGTGGGCAGTCCGAACGCTTTGACGGGAGTGACTTCGTACACCTCGAATGGCGCACCTCCCGAGGTGGGCGCACCGTAGTCAGCGTCCAGCTGGCTGCCCTGAATCTGGGTGGGCCAGCTGTAAACCGCTTGGAAAGCCTCGACCGCGCGGTGCAGGCCCTCCTCGTCGCGCACATGGTCGGCCACACCTTCGACGATCACGTGCAAATCGCCCGTGTCGGTGCTGATCACACAGCGAGGCTCGGCTTCCAAGTTGCGGCTCTTACGCGCCCGGTTGTTGCTGGCGACAAAGAACGATGTGCCTGACCACGCCGCGAACAGCGGCATCACGTGCGGCCTGCCGTCCGGGCGTACGGTAGCGAGCCAGAACCAGCCGCCGCGAGCGAGGCGCCGTTCGACCTCAGCCCACGAAAGCGGCTGGCTGCGGCCAGCCTCGCTGGCAGCCTGGGTTCCCTTTCCTTCGCGCGACATCGCTTCTGCCTTGGGTGCCTCTGTCATGCCGGTTCCTCCTGTTCAAGAGTGCAAGCATTTGTCCGCTTACTAGTCGTATCCCACGCAGCGTGGGTTGTTCCCGCTGCATCTGGGTGATGACTGCATGAAAGATGTCGCTCACGTGAGTTGGATGAGTACGCAGCCAGCGACCAGCAAGAAATCCGCTAAGCGCCAGTGAGGACCAGAACGATGACAGCCACTCCGAGCGGAACGTCGAAGAACATGCAGAACTCGGCGAGCGAACGGGGCACGACCGCGTTCTTGCGATAGTGAAGGACGTCCCAGACGGCATGTGCGATCAGAGCCAGTGATGCCAGCACTGCGCCAACCACCGGACTAAAGGCAAGGGCGAGTACGGCCGCTCCCCCGTACCCCAGCATCGCAAGCGACTGGGCAGTGAGCGCCGGTTGCGAAGCACGCCGCAGCAGACCGACAACGATGAGGACGACCGAAGCCCCGCCGATCACTAACCAGGGATCGATGTCGAGGAACCGGCCTACGGTCACCGCCACGCTGGCGATCGGAACCGCGGCCCACGCTACCCACGGCCGATCAAGGGCAGCAGCGGCCAGATAACAGGTGAGGGCAACGAAGAGAGCGGTGATAACGGTGTCCCGATCGCCACCAGCTGAGAACGCGAGCGCAGCGGCGAGGAGGCCGAAAGCGATCGGCCATCGGTGCCAGAAGGCCGTAGCTCGGTGCGCGGAGGCCGGTGCGGGCGCCGGCTGAATCGTCGACATTTGTCTTTCTCCTCAAGAGATTTGCGATCACCAGGGTGGAGCGGGAATCTGGTCAATGGCCAGATCACCTTCCGCTCAATAGCTGTTCAGCCGCTGTCGCCAGGAACCTAGATCAGAGGTCAGTTGAGTCGGGCGGTGCTATCGATGTCGCGGTCCCAGAGCCAGTCCGTGATCGCCCCAACGCCGCGGTCACGGTAACGGCGGTAGGTGCTGAACGGTAGATCCAGCAGCTCGGCCGCCTTCTCCTGACTCGGCGCCGGATGCAGGTAGGTGCGGTCCAGCACCCGGTATTGGGTTTCGGCCCTTGGATCCGACTTGAGGGCCTGGGCGGATTCGAAGATCAGCGATCGGAGGATCTCGTTGGGCCGCTGGTCCGGATGTTCACGTAGCGCGTTCTGGATCATGCTGGAAGCGAGCAGCGGATTGCGCAACAGTTGGTGGGGCCGGTGGAGCGAGCGCAGTGCGTTCATCACCGAGGCAGCAAATTCTTCCTGCGAGAGTGCCGCAACTGGCTCGCTCGGCTGAACGCTAACCTGATCGCCTAGTTCCCGAGCTGCCGTACGCTCCAGCCACTCCGCCACCCCGACCCGGCGCCAGTCGTGAGCAAAATGTTGCGTAACGGGTGTCGCCAATCTGGTAATCGGCCTCGGGCACATGGAAGAAGTCCCAGTGGTTAAGGAAGGGCTGCCAGTAGGCGAGGTCGGTATAGGGCGCGTCGAATTCCCACGCCGTACGCGGTCGCAACAGCATGTCAGCGATGTGCCAGGCGCCAAGAATCGTTCCTGAGAGACGCGGATGGCGCTCGTCGGGATCGCGATCAACGTGGAATCGCCAGGCCAAGACCTGCTCTCCCGGCCGAGGCGGGTGGTGCCGCTGGGCATATCGCCACAACGCCGCCGCGCCGGGGTCGACCTCGATGTCTTCGGGCTGGGCGAGATGGAGCGCCAGGCGGGCGGCGTAGCCACAGACCTCGCCCTCGGGAGTGCGGAACAACCGGAAGGCCTCGGGTTGCACGCGCAGCCAGTGAGCGGTCAGGTTTGCCTGCTGATCACCTTGCGTCGCACGGGTCATGGCAATAATCACCTCTGCTTGCTTGGGTGTCACGCGTTGTCGAATGCCCTCCCCAAGCGCATCCCAGTCCCAGTACGAGCCCAGCAGCGGATGATCACGAACGAGGAAAAGCAGGTCGGCGGCGGCGTGTTCTAGACCATCCGGATTTCCGGCCTGTGCGCGAATGTTGTCGATCACGTAGCCACGCAGTCGACGGTGAATATCGGCGTACGCCTCGGGGTCCCGCCACCGCAAGTCGGCCTCGAGGATGTCGCGTGCCACATCGTGCGGGCGCACGCCGGCAGGGGTGTCCTCCATAAAGGTGAGGTCGCGCAACCAGTCCCACAACTCCGCCACCTCATGATCATCAGGGGGCAGGCAGTACCGCCCGAAGTACAGGCTCCGTGGTTGCCGCAGCGTGCGCGGATACCTGTAATGCGGCACGGTGGCGGGCACTCGGAGCTTGATCGACCAGCCGTTGCAGGAGCGCCGACACCAGATCAGGGAGATCCGCAAGAGCTCGCGGAACCTCGGTTCCCTTGCATGATCGGCGAATGACGTCGATCAGCAGCGATACCGCTAGCGGGTGTCCATGCGTCAACGCCATCGCCCGCTCAAGCACCACGTCCGGTATTCGCTCCACGTCGAGCAGAGCTCGAACGGCTTCGGTCGACAGGTTGCGCAGCGAGATCACCCGTAGCAAATTTCGCCAACCGGCATCGGACAGCCATGCCGCAGCCGGCGGTCTGCGACTGGCGATAACAACCACCGTCTTGGCCGGTAGTGCAGGCAGGAACTCATCCCGTAGCCAATCCTCTGCCGCCCCTAGACGATCGGCAGCATCGATGATGATCACGTCGGAAAGCGAGTCGGCGGCCGCACGGATCCCGGCCGGACTCGACGACATCCCTCCGCCATCCGCGTGAGCCACAGCGAAACCGGCTTTTCGAGCTGCCCGAGCGTAACCCTCTAGCAGGCTCGACTTTCCGATACCGCCAGGTCCGTGCACCCACAACACGCTGAACAGGTCGGCCTCGGTGACCCGGGTTCGGGCTGCCGCCAGCCGGGCCGCGAAGAACTCGAGTTCCGCATCGCGACCGACGAAGCGGCGGGCACGTTCATACTCCAGGCGCTGGCCCAGATGCTCCGGTGAACGCGATTGCGCTGATCGAATCTCCTCAACGTTCGGGAGGGTGATCACTGGGCTGTCCCTTTCTCTCTAGAGCTTTCGCAATATCTCGGAAACTGAACAGCTATGTTCGAGATAATACAATAACTTGTACATGCATGTTCAACAAGAGAGGATCCGAACTGCAAATAAGCAGTGGGCAGCTCGATCCTCGATGCCGGTATCTATGTCGTGCTCGCAACCGCGGACGCAGATGGGGTGCCGTGGGCCTCGCCGGCGTGGTTCGCGAAGGAGGACTACCTGGAAGCTGTACTGGGTGTCTTACCCCGGTGCGCGCCACTCACAGAACGTCGCCGTGCGGCCGCAGATCGCCATGGTCGTGTTCGATTCGACGGTCCCGCCGGGCACCGGCCAGGCGGTGTACATGACCGCTACCGGGGAGCACCTGACCGACCCCGCCGCGATCGAGCACGGGATCGGCGTCTTCTCGCGCGAGTCCGTGCGCGACGGGGACGAGGAGGAGTGGGGGGCCGACCAGGTGACCGGGGAGGCGCGGCTTCGGCTGTACGACTGACCAGCGCCTGGCGCGTAGATGGCCATCACTCGGCCTGGTCGGTGGTCACTGACATGGGAGACAGTTGAGCTCAGATAACCACGAGGAAATCAGTGAGAGGATTTTTTACGTCCGGGCGTCTAACCGCTCGTGAGACGCGACCGCACTGAGGAGCGACAGTTGGAAGGGGCGACTGACCGTGCAGCCGAGTGAAATCACCGACGTCCTGAACAGTCCTATCAGCCAGGAGCTCCTGGCCCGCGACGTGACCCGCCTGGCCTACGTGGCCAGGGACGGTACGCCGCGGTCCATCCCGATCGGGTTCACATGGAACGGGTCGGCGATCGTCATGTGCACAGCCAAGAACGCCGCGAAGGTCCTGGCTCTGCGACACAACCCGGCGGTCGCCCTGACCATCGACACCGAAGTGCACCCGCCGCGCATCCTGCTCATCCGCGGACGGGCGGAGCTGGATGTCGTCGAGGGCATCCCGGACGAGTACCTCGAGATGAACGGCACCTACACGATGACGCCCGAGCAACGGGTCGCATGGGAGGCCGATGTGCGTTCGCTCTACGACGGCATGGTACGGATCGTCGTCGTGCCGACGTGGGCGAAGCTGATCGACTTCGAGACGACCCTCCCGAGTGCGGTAGAGGAACTGGTCCGGCAGCGAGACGAACGTCAGCGCGCCTGAGCGCCGCCTGCCCGACTCATCGGTGTCGCCGGAACAACAAGAACAACAAGGAGACAGTCATGAAGGATGAGTCAACAAACCTCGGCGGGCCGGCGGTCGGCGCCACCAACGCACCGAGCCTGCCCGCGGCCGTCGACCGGGCCACCTTCCAGGCCGAACTGGACAGGCTGCGGGTTCGGGAAAAGGCGCACACCCGGGAAGGCGACGGGATCGCCGCGGCACGCGGGCGCCTACCCATGGTCGAGGTAGACGCCAACCTCGCGCTGATCGGGCCCAACGGGCCGCTGACCCTGCTCGAAGCGTTCGAAGGGCGCCGACAGCTCATCGCCTACTACTTCATGTGGCACCCCGGCAAACCCGCGGCCGAGCAGTGCGAAGGCTGCACGTGGGTCCCCACACAGATCGCGGAGCTGTCCTACCTGCATTCTCGCGACATCACGTACGCGGTCTTCTGTCAGGGTCCGTACGACGAAAGCATCCGCTACCACGACTTCATGGCCTGGGACGTGCCGTGGTACTCAGCACAGGCCTCGCTAGACGCGCTCCTCGTCGGACGCCACATCGGCATGATGCACCTCGTGTGCTACCTGCGGGACGGCGACCGCGTCTTCGAAGCCTACTGGACGACCCGCCGTGGCGTTGAGGCGATGGACTACAGCTACGCGCTCATGGACCTCACCGTGTACGGACGCCAGGAGCCGTGGGAGGATTCGCTCCCCGGCTGGCCACAACAGTGGGGAGTCAGCCCCGGCCACGTCACCCGGATCAACGGACGGCCCATCGCTCAGTGGTCGCGACTCGAGGCTGGACGCTCTGACGAACTCGCCGTTAGGCCCTGATCGTTATCTGAATGCCGCCACTATCCAGACCAGTGCTGGTGCGACCAGCAGCGCGGGCAGCAAATTGCCTACGGGTACCGCCTTGATCTGCAGCAGCCGCAGCCCGACCCCAAGCAAGAGCAGCCCGCCAGTCGCAGTGATGGATGCGAGTTGCGCCTCAGGCAGCGCGCTGCCAGCTAACACCCCGACGAGCGTGAGGGAGCCCTGTACCACGACGATGGCCACCACCGAAGCCATCACCCCGGCACCCAGCGCAGCAGCGAAAGCGATCGAGGCAAAGCCGTCCAGCGCTGCCTTCAGGATGAGCTGATCGGCTCCACGCCCAAGACCGTCCGACAGCGAGCCGAGGATGGTCAATGGACCGACGCAGAAGACCAGCGAGGCGGTAACGAAGCCCTCGATGAAGCGCTCCCGGGCGGCACCGTCTGAGGGTGCAGCTTCGGTGGAGACCGTTCCCGCGGGAACGTGTCCAGACTGCGCCTCGCGGGCTTGGGTCTTGGTGGGAACGCGTTGCCGTGCGACGGAGCGACGCCGCCCGAGCCGCGTTCGCAGCCAGCCGCCGAAAATCTCGAGTCGGCCCTCAATGTCGAGCAGTGAGCCGGCAATGCCGCCCAACAGCAGGGCACCAAGCACAATCAGCACCGGTGCAGCGGACCCTACCGTGTCCGCCAGCGCCGCGGAACCCACCTCGGCCGCAGACAGGGCACCGATCAGCAGGGTGACCAGCCCGAGAGCGTCGGTGACAGTGTCCCGAGTCCGCGTGGGAAGTCGGGCTCCCAACAACAGCCCCACGCTTGAGCCCACGAGCACGGCTATGACGTTGACCACCGTGCCGATCCCTGGAAATACCATCGACGAGCTAGCTCCCTTCACGGCTTGGATTTCTTCGCTCAGCGTGGATCGGAATCCTGCCCAAGGTACAGACCAGCTGCTGCCCATCTACTCATCGCCCAGTCGAGGCTCGGTTGCCTGTAGGTGGTCACCTTCAGCCGGCAGCCCATGACCATTGATTGGGCGCGAAGTGACCTGGCTGTTGGGCATTCGGGTAGCTGAGCATGGAAGGGCGGAATCACCGAGCTGGACCCCGAACCTCCTCGAGTGGTCCGGCGCCAGACTTGATCAACTCCGTGAAGGGCCGAGGAAATGCCAGCACACCGATCAGCTCCCAGGGCGGCGATGGATCGGAGTGGGCACGCGGTGGTTCTTGGCGGTGGAATGGCCGGCATGCTGGCCGCCGGAGTGTTGGCCGACACCTTCGAGCAGGTGACGGTCATTGAACGTCACGCCCACGACCTCGCCGGGAGCACGGGATCCGGACCACAGGATGATCGGCCCGGCGCCGCGCCAGCGCTGGCTCAGGTCCTCTCGGAACGGGCACGACCTCAGCTGGAACGACTCTTTCCTCATCTTTCCGCAGAACTCACCACAGATGGAGCAGCGATAGTCCTACCGTTCAGCCAACGACCGACGACAGCCTCCGTATCCGGAGTAGATCGGGGCGGTGCTCGACTGCAGTTCACCCAGCGGTTCATCAAGCGCCACCTGTCCCGGCGCCTGATCTCACTCGACGCCATCGCGGCGCTGCACGGTTGTGATGTCGTGGGACTGGTGAGCGACGGTGGGCGGTGTATTGGCGTACAGATCCTGCCGCGAAGCCAAAGCGCGGCCGCGCGAAGCATCCCGCTGATCTTGTCGTCGACGCCATGGGCAGTGGGTCACGGCTTTGTGTATGGCTGGACGACATTTGGCGCACCCGTATCCCGAGTGAACGGGAGCAGATCATCGCGCCCTACGTGAGCCGCGTATATCGGCTGCCGGCTGGGTCGCTGCCGGACGCTGTAGTTGTTGATCCTCGACCCGCGCATCCCTATCGGACTGTGATCATGGCCGTCGAAGATGGCAACTACCTGGTCAGTGTTGCCTGTCCGGGCAGCTCGCCATTCACCGGCGACCGGTTCAATGAGCTCGTGAGCACCCTCGTCCCACGGACAGTTGCAATGGCTATCGCCGGCGGCCGACCATTGGGGCCGGTGAGTGCCGCAACGTCCGCGCGGACTGGGCGACGCCGCTTTGACCGCGCACGCCATCTGCCTGCTGGGGTCGTCGCCCTGGGCGGCAGCGTGTGCAGCTTTGATCCCTTCTACGCTCAGGACTTCGATGTAGCCGTCCTGGAAGCCGGCGCCCTCAGACGAATCCTCGGTGATCAACATCGGTACGGAGATGGCAGCCACTCGATCGAGCTGCCGGGGCGATACTTCCGCGCGGTGAGCCAGATCCTGGAGAGCGCTTGCGATGCCGGCGGGCCCCTTGGTGCGGAGAACTATTCGATGATCAGCTGAATCCGGCAGTGCTGTCGATGTCACGCTCCCACAGCCAGTCGGCGATCGTCTCGATCCCGCGGTCTCGGTAGCGGCGGTAAGTGCTGAACGGCAGGTCGAGCAGCTCGGCGGCCTTCTCCTGGGTGGGTGCTGGGCGGAGGTAAGTGCGGTTCAGCACCCGGTACTGGTTGTCGGCTCGCGGATCCGACTCGAGATCGTGAGCGGCTTCAAGGATGAGCCCGCGCAGGACCTCGTCGGGTCGGCTGTCGGGATGCTCCCGGAGCTCAGTCTGGACCATGCTTGATGCCAGCAGTGGGTTGCGCAGCAGCGCCTGCGGATGATGCAGGGAACGAAGCGCCTCCTTCACCGCGGCGCCGAATTCCTCCTGCGAGAGCGCCGCCGCCGGCTCAACTCGCTGACTGACCGGCTCGCCCAACTCACGCGCGGCCGTAAGCTCCAGCCACTCCGCCACCCCAACGCGGCGCCAATCATGCGCGAAAGTCACATAACGGATGGAGTCGATCTGATAGTCGGCTTCGGGCAGATGGACGAAGTCCCAGTGGTTGAAGAACGGCTGCCAGTGCTCGAGGTCGCTGTAGTTGGCGATGAAGTCCCACGCAGTCGGTGGCCGAAGCAGGATGTCGCTGATGTGCCAGACCCCGAACAAGGTGCCCGAAAGGCGGGGATGACGCTCGTCAGGATCGCGATCGACCAGGAAGCGCCAGGCCAAGACCTGCTCTCCGGGCCGGGGAGGATGGTGCTGGTGCGCATAGCGCCACAACGCCGCGGCACCCGGGTCCGCCGCTATGTCCTCTGGTTGGGCCAGATGGAGCGACAGGCGTGCCACGAAGCCGGCGACGTCCCCGCCGAATCGCGAAACATGGTCATGGATTGAGCTCCAGATGGTCTGGCAGGTGGCCATCTGATAGCTGAATCTGAAGTAGTCATCCCGTTCGACGCCAGCAGGAAGGATCGGACAAACCATGAGCAAGGTCGTGCTCTACATGTCGATGTCCCTGGACGGGTTTATCACCGGCCCGGACGACCGAATAGATCACGGACTCGGCGTCAACGGCGAGCGGCTGCACGACTGGCTACGCGCCGGCGGCGTGGATCCCGGTTCGCACCGGCCTGTCGACGGACCCAGCGCAACCGTGTTCGGCGAGCTGATGGC
>JBKPTR010000018.1:0-5921 GCA_046735615.1 Actinomycetota bacterium | reverse complement strand
CCTCGTTTCTGCTGATCGGGATCTGCATCCTGAGCACGAACCGTCCAGGACTCCCGTCACGCTTCGCGCTCCTGCCGGCCGGTGTCCTCCATTGTGGCGCCTGCGGCGCGATCCTGCACATCGGGGTGTGGCACCTTGGCCGTGTCGTTCGCATCTGCGGTTGGATCGACTCCCGCATCCATCGCCTTCCACAGCTCGGCTGGATCGTCGGAGGCGGAGCCCTCCGCCTTGACCAGTCCGGCTTGGAAACGATCGGGTGCGGATGGCCAGGCCGACGCGGTGATCATGGTCAAAACGGCGCCGCCGGCGACCAGTACGCCGGACAGCGTAAAGACCCACGGCCAAACCGTCGCGGTCAGTTGGAATGCATCCGTCAGGCTCACCTCTCGCACCTGGCTGCGGACTGCCTCGGCACTGGGCTGCAGCCTGAGTCCGCCCACGATGGCGATTGCGGCGCCGACCAGCAGCAACAGCGCGCTGACCACGCGACGTCCGCGAGTCCGGAGTGCTAGCAGCAACAACGTGCCGGCAAGCGCAACGATCGCAAGTGCCTGGCTCAATCCCGTGGTCGCCTGGGTTCCGCTGAACTTCACGACGACACCTTGGCTGTCGGCTCGCCACCACGGTTGCGCACTGCCGACCAGCGCCAGCGCGCCACCGATGATCAGGCAGCCGAAGGCCAGCGTCCTACTCTTCATCCGGCCTCGGCTCCGGGTTCCGCGCTCGAGGCTGCTGGTTTGACGGCTGTGAAGCTCTCAGCCACCGAGATAGCCCGAACCACCGCGGCGGCCTTGTTCTGAGTCTCCTGATCCTCGGTGGCAGGGTGCGAGTCGGCAACGATTCCGCCTCCGGCCTGGACATAGGCAACCCCGTCACGCAGCAACGCCGTCCGAATCGCGATCGCAGCGTCGGCGTCGCCAGCAAAGTCGAGATACCCGACCACGCCGCCGTAGAGGCCACGGCGGGAGACCTCTAGTTCGTCGATGATCTCCATTGCACGCACCTTCGGTGCGCCAGAGAGGGTCCCAGCCGGAAAGGCCGCCAGCACTACGTCGAGCGCGGTGCAGTCTTCGGCAATCGTGCCGGTGACTGTCGACTCGAGATGCATGATGTGGCTGTAGCGGCGGACTTCCATGAACTCCACGACCTCTACGGTGCCTGCCTCGCAGACTCGGCCAAGATCATTGCGCCCCAGATCGACAAGCATCACGTGCTCAGCGCGTTCCTTGGGATCCGCGAGGAGCTCAGCCTCCAAGGCGGCATCTTCGGCAGGGGTGGCCCCGCGTGGTTTCGAGCCGGCGATCGGATGAGTGACTGCTGTCGTTCCCTTGACGGTAACCAGTGCCTCCGGAGAGGAGCCGATGATGTCGAAGCCGTCGAGCCTGAGCAGGTACATGTACGGACTCGGGTTCGTCAGCCGAAGCACTCGGTAGATGTCGAGCGCGTCGGCGCTGGTATCAACTTCGAACCGCTGGCTGACGACGATCTGAAACGCCTCACCCGCCTTGATCTCCTCGACCGCGGCACTGACGGCCCGCTGATATTCCTGGGACGTGCGCTGCCGCCGGATCGGCAATGTGGCCTGATCGAAGCTGGCCGACACCACGCCGGCGGGGGTGGGCTGGATCAGCGACTCGGTCATGGATTCGACCCGAGCCGCGGCGTCAGCGTACGCCTCGTCAACGCGCTCGTCGGTGTTGTCGAAGTTGATCGCGTTGGCCACCAACCACACCTCGCCGTTGTAATGATCAAGGACGGCAAGATCAGAAGCCAATAGAAAGGCGAGCTCCGGAATCTTCAGATCGTCCACGCAGGAGTCAGGGAGCCGCTCCACCCGGCGTACCGCGTCGTAGCTGAGATAACCGACCAGACCGGAGGTGAAGGGCGGCAGGTCGTCTCCATGCGGGGTATGCAGCAGACGTAGGGTCTCGCGTACGGCGGCCAATGGGTCTCCACCGGTTGGAAGACCGACGGGAGCATGCCCTAACCAGACAGCCTGGCCGTGCTGCTCGGTCAACGTGGCTGCCGTCCGGACTCCGACGAAGGAGTAGCGCGACCACACCCCCTGCTCAGCCGACTCGAGCAGGTAGCTGCCCGCTCGATTCCTGGCCAGCTTGCGATAGAGCCCGATAGCTGTCTCGGCGTCGGCGAGCAGCCGGCGGTACACGGCGATGACCCGACGCTCCACAGCCAGCTTGCGGAACTCCTCCAGCGATGGTGAAAGCTCGCTCACCGCCCCGGTTCCTCGATGTGATCGACGACGACAGCCGGCAGCCGGCGCCCGTCGAAGCAGGTGCGGTTGCCGGTATGGCAGGCGACGCCTTCTTGATGAACCTTCACCAGCAGGGTGTCGCCGTCGCAGTCGAGCCGCACCTCGCGGACCCACTGCCGGTGGCCACTGGTCTCACCTTTGACCCAATACTCGCCCCGACTGCGCGAGAAGAAAGTGGAGCGCCCTGTGGTCAATGTCTTGTGCAGGGCCACGTCGTCCATCCAGCCCACCATCAAGACCTCTCCGGTGCGCTCTTCTTGGATGACCGCCGTGACCAGTCCGGCCGGGTCGCGCTTGAGCAACGCGGCCACGTCCGGGTCGAGCATGCTGCCGGCGACAGCCGGTGCTGAGTCGGTCACGCGCCCATTGTTCCAATACGGCCTATCACTGATCGGTAACTTTCCGACCAATGGTGAGTTCGCGGGTGGTTCCCCCGCACGCTGGCGCGAGCGTGACCATGCGGAGGTCCCAGCCGGTGGCGCTACGATGGTCCCTCGTGACGTTTGCCAGGTCCGAACGGGCTGAGCTGTGCGACTTGCTTGACAAGGTCGGACCGCAGGCACCCACTCTGTGCGAGGGATGGGATACGCACGACCTCGCCGCTCATCTTTGGGTTCGCGAAACTGATCCGATTGGGGCGAGCGGAATCGTAGCCAAACCGCTGTCCAGCTTGTACGAGCGCCGGATAGCCGAAATCAAGCAGCGGTGGGAATTCCCCGAACTGGTTGACCGGGTCCGCAGAGGTCCCGCGCGATTCTCGATCTTTGCGATTCCCGGGGTCGACGAGGGGGCGAACACCACCGAATTCTTCATTCACCATGAAGACGTACGCCGGGCCGGCGACTCCCCGCAGACTTCGCGGCACCTCGACGACGAGGTCGAGGAGTGGATGTGGCGCCGACTCAAGCTGCTCGGTCGAGCGTGGTTCCGCAGGGTTCAGGTCGGAGTCGTCCTGGAACGCCTCGGTTCCGCCGCCGCAGATGGTGCGCCGGAGACGATCCGTGCCGTAAGCGGTGCCTCGACCGTCACTCTGGTAGGCACCCCGAGCGAATTGATGTTGTACGCCCATGGGCGGACCAGCGTGGCCGAGATCAAGCTGGTCGGCGAGCCGGATGCGATCGACATCTTGAACTCCTCGGACTTACGGACGTGAGAGCTGCCGTGACTGGGCAGACGAGACTGTGGAGGTGAACCAGACCCGGTGCCGGAGAGACATCCGGGCAGGCGCCCGCGCCTGACGCATCGGGGGAGGCGCTCGCGCTTGCTGGCTGCTTGTGGTGCGCTGCTTCTGGTCACCGGCTGCACCAATGTCGCCAACGAGCCAAGCCCTGAGACCCGTACGGCCGGGCCGACTCCCGCAACCTCATCGCCGCCGTCGAGTCCAAGTCCCAGTAGTCCAACCCCGAGTCCCAGCAACGTCCAGTCGCGCGCCGATCCTCGCACTCGGGAGGTTGTCTCCGATCTCGCGGCGCCGTGGGGTCTGGTCCCCCTCAAAGATGGCAGCTTCCTGATCAGTGAACGCGACACCAGGCGAATCGTCCGCGTAGACAACGGTTCGACGTCCCGAGTCCGAACCATCGAGGAAGCGGATCCGGCTGGTGAGGGTGGTCTATTGGGCCTGGCCAGTACCAAGGACGAAAAGACTGTTTTCGCGTACTACACCGCCGCTGATGAGAATCGGATCGTCTCGATGAGCTGGAACGGCCGCGACCTCGGCTCACCGAAGGTCATCCTCCGCGGCATTCCAAAAGGCTTCATCCACAACGGCGGCCGGCTGGTGGTGGGGCCTGATGGTTATCTGTACGTCGGCACCGGTGAGAGCGGAAGCGGAAGGCTGGCGCAGGACAAGGACTCGCTTGGCGGAAAGATCCTCAGACTCAGGCTCGACGGCAGGCCGGCACCCGGCAACCCATTCGACAATGAGGTCTTCAGCTACGGCCACCGCAACGTCCAAGGACTGGCCTTCGACGATGAGGGCCGATTGTGGGCCAGCGAGTTCGGCCAGCAAGAGTGGGACGAGCTGAACTTGATCAAAGAGGGTGCCGACTACGGATGGCCCGAGGTGGAGGGCTCCGGCAGGGTGCGTGGCATGACCAACCCCAAGGTTGTCTGGCGTACCCGCGATGCCTCGCCTTCGGGGTTGGCGTACTGGCAGGGTGATCTGTGGATGGCAGGATTGCGCGGGGAACGGCTCTGGCAGATTCCGCTTGATGGCACGAAGACCGGCGATCCGATCGCGCACTTCCGTGGAGATTACGGCCGGTTACGGACGGTGGAGGTCGCCATCGACGGAAACAGCCTGCTGATGACCAACTCCAACACCGACGGCAGAGGTGATCCGGCCTCCGACGACGACCGCTTGTTCCGAATCACCCGATAGGGATGAACTCCAGATGAAATCCCGGGCGGCGCGTACCTTCAGCTTGATCATCGGCGGACTCGCCGTCCTCGTCGGTGCGACATGGATTGGTCAGGGTGCAGGCTTCATCAAGGGAAGCTTCATGACGGGCAGCCGGACCTGGCTCGCTATCGGACTGCTCTGCCTGGTTGTGGGACTGCTCCTGATCTTCCTGGCTCTGCGACGGCGCTCGGGTGGGAACGCAAGCACCGACCGCTAGCCGCGTGCATAATTGGGCAGCTGCTGCACAGCCCAGCGATTGCCGTCGGGATCGCTGAAGAAGACGAACGACCCCCAGGGAAGAACGTCGACCTCACTTACATCGACGCCCCGCCCGGCCAGCTCCGCTCTGGCTTCATGAATGTCGCTCACTACTACCTGCAGGTTGTCCAACGCTCCGGGCGAAAGCTGCGTCAGCCCTTTGCCGATGGCGATCGAGCACGCGGAGCCGGGTGGAGTGAGCTGCACAAAGCGGATGTCATCAGTCACCGTGTGATCATGGTCGAGGACGAAACCAGCCTGGTCGACGTAGAAGGCTTTGGCGCGGTCGACATCGCTGACCGGCACACCGACAAGTTCGAGCTTGAGATCCATGCCTCGACAATATCGGCGGGCTCTGACAGTTTGATGCGCTGGGCTTATCGAGAGCGACCTTCGACGGGATAGGGGCAGTTTCGGGCGGTCGTTGCCCGATCCGGCGGCGTGCCTATGGAAGCCTGGCTCCATGGCGGCCGGTCGTCTTCCGAAAGTCTTGTCGTGGACAGTGGTTGCCCCCGTGCTGTCAGCAGTGTTACTTGCATTCACTTGGGGTCGCGATCTCTCGGTCATCGTCCAGATTGTCGTAGCGCTCGCACTTGCGGGGCAGTTCTCGCCGGAGTGCATCACGCCGAGGTCGTCGCCCACCGGGTCGGCGAGCCTTTCGGATCGCTTGTGCTAGCCATAGCCGTCACGATCATCGAAGTCGGGCTGATCGTGACGCTGATGGTTGGAGGCGGACCTGGGAGCGAGTCATTGGCCCGTGACACTGTGTTCGCCGCGGTCATGATCACCTGCAATGGCATCGTCGGTATCACTCTCATGATCGGCGCTGTGCGTTATCACATGACGATGTTCAACGCAGAAGGCTCGGGAGCAGCGTTGGCCACAGTAACCACGTTGGCCACATTGAGCTTGGTGTTGCCGACCTTCACCACCAGCCACCCGGGGCCGGAGTTCACGCCGGCCCAGCTGACCTTCGCCGCCATCGCCTCT
>JBKPTR010000017.1:0-4738 GCA_046735615.1 Actinomycetota bacterium | reverse complement strand
CGTCGGCCTTCCGTAGCCGTTTGTCTGCCGCTCGCCTGGCCTTTTCCACGTAGTTGACCGCGGTCTTGTCCCTTCCTGCGGCCGCGTCGGTGAACGGCGGTGCGGTCTTCCAGGTGCGCAGCAGCTGCACGAGGTGCTGGTAGCGCCGGGTGCGCATCGCGGTATTGAGTCGCTGAATAGCGTCGTCGCGTTCCTTGGCGAGAGTCTTGGTGATCTCGGCCTCTACCGGTCCGCGAACCTGGTGCGGTGGCAGCTCGGCAATCAGCGTGGTCAGTCGAGCGCTCATGACCTCCCGGTCGCGTACCTGGCCGAGCAGGTCGGCGTACCAGACCAGTTCGTTGTTCAGCTCAGCGGCCCGAGCGGGGACGACCACGTCGCCAAATGTCCGCAAGGTGCTGCGTAGCCGGCGCGCCGCCACCCGAGTTTCGTGTACTACGGGCGCGCCAGTCCGTAGTCCGACGTCGTTGCAAGCGAGCACATCACATTGGGTCGCGATGTAGTCGGCTACCAGTTTCCCGACCGTGGCTGTCTCGGCCGTGGCTTTCTCACCATTCGACGACGCTGGCCCCAAGACGCGGTCTAATTTGGTCCGGACCGTACTTGGTGTTGCACCTGCGTCACACAAGAGCTTTCCTGCCCGCTTCAGGTCCCCCTTCTTTCCAGCGGGACCCAATTCGACTTCCACCTCACGGCACGACTGCTGTGTCGACTCACCGTGAGAAGGGATGGACTCCACCTGGTCGTCGGCAATTTCCAAGATCAGCTCGTTGTCGGCATTAAGGACCCGGTATGCGGTGCGAGCCGTGGTCAGTGTCGCAATCTTGTCCAGCTTCTCGCCCGCGCGTAGACCCGCGACGCTCCGCGTCAACGTAGGCGGCAGGGTCTTGGCGCCCGAGCTGACCTGCAGTTCGGCGCGAGCAGTCCCGTGCGGAACCTTCAACTGCCATCCCGTCTCGGAGCCGCCCATCCGACGCCGCAACGTAATCCCAAACAGCCGCAGACCAGCGCTCGGTGTGTCGAAGTAGGTGTTGTCGAGCCTGCGCACCTCTTGATCAATACGGCCGCCAGCCGGCACTAGAGGTGTTATCTGGGGCAACACCCAATCGGGCTCGACCTCGAACTTGTCCACCTGCTCCTCCACAGCCCGCATCCGAAGGCTCTCCCGACTCCCGACCCGTCCTTACAGGGGTTAAATCTAAATGAACCCCAAATGACAAGATTGCCACACCAAGGGAGACGACCGAACCTGTCGCGGGCGCGGCTCGTCTCGTCGTCACGTGATCCATTACGCGAGTATCAGTCCCGGGGAGTGGTGTAGTTCCTGAGGTTGTTCGCCGTGTCGTTATCGGCGCGGTGGGCGGCCATCGTGCAACGGTCAGTGAGACCGGACTAGGGAACTCACAGAAAGACACGATGCACGATGGCCATGGACCATGCTGCCTTACTCGAGGTGCTGGAAGCGATGAAGTCCGCTGGGGTGGATGAGCGGATCAGACTAGCGGCCACCACGATCTATCAAGCCCTAATTGATGCCGAGCTCACCTCGGTGATCGGTGCCGGCCCGTGGGAACGCACCCCGGAGCGGACGGCGCAGCGGAACGGTTACCGACCTCGAGTGCTGTCGACCCCGGCCGGTGATTTGGAGCTGTCGATCCCGAAGCTGCGGTCGGGTCGTTCTTCCCGTCGCTGTTGGAGCGGCGGCGTCGGGTGGATCAGGCGTTGTTCGCGGTGGTGATGGAGGCATACCTGCACGGTGTGTCGACCCGCAAGGTCGATGACCTGGTGAAGGCGCTGGGCATCGACTCTGGTATCTCCAAGTCGGAGGTGTCGCGGATTTGTGCCGACCTTGATGTGGAAGTGGCGGCATTCCGTGACCGCCCGCTCACCGACACCAGCTATCCGTATGTCTTCCTCGACGCCACCTACTGCAAGGCCCGGGTCAACCACAGGGTGGTTTCCCAGGCGGTGGTGATCGCCACCGGAGTCACCGGCGACGGCCACCGCGAGGTGCTGGGGTTCGATGTCGGCGACTCCGAAGACGGCGCCTTTTGGACCGCGTTCTTGCGCTCGTTGAAGGCTCGCGGGCTGGCCGGGGTGCAGCTAGTCATCTCCGACGCCCACACCGGCCTCAAGCAAGCCGTCGGGGCAGTGATGTTCGGGGCGAGCTGGCAAAGGTGCCGGGTGCATTTCCTGCGCAACGTGCTCGCTCAGGTGCCCCGCGGTAACAACGAGATGGTGGCCGCCGCGATCCGCACCATCTTCGCCCAACCCGACACCGCCCACGTGATCGAGCAGTTCGAGACGATCGCGGCGATGCTAGGCCGGCAGCTGCCCAAGGTCGAGCAGATGATGCGTGATGCCCGCGACGATCTTCTCGCCTTCGCCGCTTTCCCCCAGCAGCACTGGCGCAAAATCTGGTCCACCAACCCCTTAGAGCGGGTCAATCGGGAAGTGAAACGGCGCACCGAGGTCGTCGGCGTCTTCCCCAACCCTCCCGCCCTGCTGCGGCTCGCCGGTGCTGTACTCGTCGAGATCCACGACGAATGGGCCGTCGCCACCGAACGCCGATACCTCTCTGAAGGAAGCATGAAACTGATCACTCAGCAACGTCACCACTCCAAGGAGGTAGCCAAACCCGCCGCATTGACGGCATGATCAATAACACTGACCTTTGCAGTGGGAAACCACACCACTGAGCGGGGCGCATCCATTACGCGAGGCGAACCCAATGCGCGCGCTCACGCAGCTTGCGCAAGGTCGGGACCAGCCTTGGCGCAAACTCAGACTGGTGACCGCGATCGAGGCCGAGTTCGACGCTCGCACCGACATCAGCGCGACCCCCGTGCCTGGTCAAGTCCGAAGGCCTTGGCGTAGGCGTCGATGCCGTCCAACAACCGACGGAGGCCGAACCAGACCATCGGCGCGACGTCCTCGTCGTTGTCGAACGTGGCGCTCGCCGCCAGCTCGGCCATGATCGGAAACTGCTTCGGGTCGAGCCGCTCGGCGAGCACCCGCCCGTAGTCCGTGGCGGCTGCCGGATTCAGCTCGCTGGCGATGCGTGCCAGATCCCGTAAGGCACTCGACACGAAAGTTGCCGCGGCGAGCAGATCGCCGCCGGACAGCCCAGCGCGGACCAGCGGGCGCAGCAGCGCCTCCGTCCATGCCAGCGCGTTCGGCCCGATCGGCGGCGTCGTGGTGGGCGTCTTGACCAACCATCGGTGCCGCCCGTATAGCCGCCACAGCGCTATCACCCACGACTCGACCTCTGCTCGCCAGCTCTGTCGGCGGCTGGGGACGGGCGGTGTCCCGTACGCAGCATCTGTCATCGCAGCGAGGAGATGGGCCTTACTGGGCATGTACCGGTAGAGCGCCATGGGCGTGTAGTCGAGTTCGCTGGCGATGCGCTGCATCGAGAGCGCCTCGAGGCCCTCGGCGTCGGCGATCGCAATCGCCGTCGCCAGGATCGAGCTGATCCCCAACCGCGGTCGTTCCGCCTTGGCCGGCGCGGCCTCCGGGCGCCACAACAACTCGGAGATGGTTAACGCGTCGGCTCGGTCCGAGGGTTTCATGACCGCGCAGTGTAAGGACTAAGCGGCGCACATGTCATATACCGATGCGCTGGGCCGCGCCCAGCGACCTAGCGGCCCCGGGCGTGCCGGTCTCCGCGGACCGCGAGCGTTGCAAAACTGCGATTCCGGCGGCCAACGCCCAATAGAGCAACAGCGTCGCAGCCGTCGCCGCGGTGCCCCATCCGACCGCGCTGTAGAAGTGGGACGCGTCGTCACCGAGGAACATGGCTGGTACGAATGCAAGGTTGATGGTGGCGATCACGTAGGCGGAGCGGCCGATCCAACGCGGCAGGATGCCGGAGCGCACGATCGCCGCCCCGGCGGCGAACATCATTATGGCGGTGAGGAATCGCGGGATCGAGCCGTGCAACAGCATGTTCGCGTGGGCGACTGGACCGTCCACGGTCGGATCGACCGTGCCGTCGGTGGTCTCGAGCACCACACCGGTCTCTAGCGAGATGGCGACCAGCGTGACAGCCACATATATCAGACCGGCGCCGGAGATCACGCTCGCTAACAAGTCGTATTGGGTACCCGCCCGATGCACGAGGTGGGCAAGGCCGAGGAGGAACACCAGGATGGCCACGGCGGCGATCAGATTGATCAGGTTCCGGGCCAGCACGTTCCAGGCCGGCGGCGGCCCGGAGTAGGTGAAGTAGAACGGCACCAAGACAACACCGAGTACGGCCGCGAGGATGCCGGCGAAACCGGTCAGCCGGCGAACAGCAATATCAGTCATAAGTGGAGTATATAAGATATATTAGATATTCTCTATATACTTGGAATGGTGATGATGGGACCGGAGAGGTGGAGAGCAGCTCCATTACCGCCGAAGCGACGATCATCCTCGGATCGCCGATGATCTGGTGCCTTGTCGTAGACCGAGCGGCGGGTATCAGCCAGCGGCACCGCCGCCTGATGGCGCCGGGAAGGCGAAGAAGCGGGTGAGCACGAGGCGCGCGTCTTCTGGCGCATCCTCGGCCGGGCGCTGGTAGCGCTTGAGCAGCTCGATGTACTGTTCGAAGAAGGCGGCCAGCTCCTCCACAGTGACGTGGATGGATCCACGGGAGTAGGGATAGGCGTCGCCCCAATCGCCTGGTTCTGCCGATTCGGCTTGCATGCGGGTGAATACCTCGAAGTCGTCGGTGAAGCTGCGGCGGTTCATCTCG
>JBKPTR010000016.1:0-5212 GCA_046735615.1 Actinomycetota bacterium | reverse complement strand
CAGCCCGAGCCGGAGCAGGCAAAGGCAGAACCTCAGCCCGAGCCAGAGCAGGCCGAAGCAGAACCTGAGCCTGAGGCCGCACCACAGCCGGAGCCGGAGCCCAAGGTCGCGACACCGACCGCAAAAGAAGATGCCCGATCCGAACAGAACGGGCTGGCAGCGCCGGCTACTGCTGCCCCCGCGCCAGTGGTGGGCGACTCCGAGGCCGGCTACGTGACGCCGCTGGTACGCAAACTCGCAAAGGAGCATGGCGTCGACCTCGCGTCGCTCAATGGGACCGGGGTCGGCGGACGGATTCGTAAGCAGGACGTGCTGGCCGCCGCCGAGGCTGCGAAGCAGGCAGCTGAGGCTGAGAAAGAAGCCGCTCCGGCGCCGCAGGCGGCCGAGCCCTCCGCCGCGCAGGCCGCGCCAGCCGCTGAGGCCAGTACGTTGCGCGGCACAACGGAGAAGATGTCGCGGCTGCGGCAAACGATTGCCAAGCGCATGGTCGAGTCCCTGCAGGTTTCAGCCCAGCTCACGGCAACAGTCGAGGTTGATCTCACAGCGATCTCGCGAATCCGCGCCAAGGTCAAGAATGAGTTCAAGAAACGCGAAGGCGCGACGCTCTCCTATCTGCCGTTCATCGCGAAGGCTGCCATCGAGGCTTTGAAGATCTATCCGAAGGTGAACGCGACCATCGACACCGAAGAGCGCACCATCACCTATCCGGATGCGGAGCATCTCGGCGTTGCCGTGGACACCGAGAAGGGTCTGCTGGTTCCAGTGATCAAGGATGCGGGGGATCTGAGCATCGCCGGGCTGGCCAAGCGGATTGCGGACTTGGCAGCGCGTACGCGGCAGAACAAGGTGACACCTGATGAACTGACCGGTGGCACATTCACGATCACCAACTACGGCTCGGCCGGCACGTTGCTGGACACGCCGATCATCAATCAGCCGCAGGTGGCGATTCTCGGAACCGGAGCCCTGGTCAAGCGGCCGGTGGTGATTTCCGACCCACGATTGGGTGAGGTTATTGCGATCCGCGACATGATGTACCTCTCGTTGTCCTATGACCATCGGCTGGTCGATGGCGCTGAAGCTGCCCGGTTCCTCAGCACGCTCAAGGCACGGCTCGAGGAGGGTGACTTCGGGGCAGAGTTCGGGATCTGATCCCGGGGCTGCGCGCGAAGAGTTCACATGAAGTGGTTACTGGCTGGCGCGTCGGGTTTCTTGGGCAGAGCGATCAGGGTTCGGCTAGCGAGTGACGGCCACGAAGTGGTCCGACTGGTACGCCGCGAGCCGACAACCTCAACCGAGTTCCGCTGGGATCCCGATGTGGGTTGGATGGACGAGTCCGCATTTGACGGCGTCGACGTTGCCGTCAACCTCGGTGGAGTGCCCGTCGCACCGATTCCTTGGACCACATCCCGGCGGGAGGAGATTCTCTCCTCGCGGGTCAACACCACCAGAACCATGGCTCGTAGCCTTGCCGCACGTGCCGGCAGCGGCCCGCGCACCCTGATCCAGCAGAGCGGCATAGCCCGCTACGGCACGACCTCTGGCGTTGCGCCGTACACCGAGGAATCACCAGCCGCGCCGGACTTTCTCGCCCAAATGACAACAAAATGGGAGGCCGCCACGCAGCCAGCGGCGGACGCCGGCGTCCGGGTGGTGATACTGCGGACCAGCCCAGTGATGGACTCCAGCGGCGGGTCGTTCCCTTTCATCAAACTGGGCTGGTGGTGCGGACTCGGCGCCACACTCGGCGACGGCAGCCAACACATGCCCATGATCAGCCTCCGCGACTATCTCGCCGTCGTGCAGTGGGCCGCGAGAAGTGAGAGTGCCTCGGGGCCTTTCAACCTCACGTTGCCGCAGCCGACAACCAACGCAGAGTTCACCGATGCCCTTGCCGCGGCGTTGCACAGACCGCGATTCCTCCGGGTACCGACCGTGATCATCCGTACCGCACTGGGCGAGCTCGCAGAGCAGATGGTCGCCGACCAGCACGTCATCCCCCAGCGCCTGACCACTGAGGGCTTCGCCTTCGGTGCTCCCACCGTCGAGGACACCGTGAGGTCGGCACTGCGGTCAGCGGTACGACACTAGACTCAGCGCCATGGCACTGGAGTTCGTTGACCTGGGGTTGGGCAGTGACCATCTCGACTACCAGGCGACGTGGGATCTGCAGCGCGCCATCCACGCCGAGGTCTCCGGGGGCACCCGCACGGACACCGTGCTGCTCCTGGAGCACAGCAGCGTCTACACCGCAGGCAAGCGAACAGAGCCGCACGAACGGCCACGGGATGGCACGCCGGTGATCGACGTTGACCGCGGAGGCAAGATCACCTGGCATGGACCCGGCCAGCTCGTGGGCTACCCGATCGTCAGGCTTCCCGAATCGGCGCTCGTTGTCGACTACGTGCGGCGGCTCGAGGAGGCCATGATCGGCATGTTCGCCCACTACGGCCTCAGCACTGGTCGGATCCGAGGCCGTTCCGGTGTCTGGCTGGCGCAGGACTCCAAGCGGATCGAGCGCAAGATTGCGGCGATCGGCATCCGCGTGGCGGCCGGTACGACGATGCACGGCTTTGCGATCAATGTGAATCCTGATCTTCACTGGTTCGACCAGATCATCCCGTGTGGACTGACCGGCGTAGCCGTTACCTCCATGGCCGCGGAACTGGGCACAGACGTCACGGTCGCCGAGGTCGCTCAGACACTGCGTCCGCACTTGGAGCGCTACCTGGCATTCGAGGCGTACGTGCAATCGCCCGACATTGGTCCTGCGCCTGACACGACGCTCGACAGGGTTGCAGTTGGCGCGGCTTGACGCCTCGCGGCCAGTTGCCCGTGCTGGCCACCGAACGGTGGTAGCGCAACTGACCGTCGACTATGCCGTCGAGGCCTACAGCCTGCGGAAGGTGTACCGGACTCGGAACGGCAGACAAGCCGCAGTCGACGGTTTGGACCTGCGGGTGCCGTTGGGCGGGATTCACGGCTTCCTCGGTCCCAACGGCTCTGGCAAGACAACCACAATCCGAATGCTTCTCGGGCTGATCGCCGCCGACTCCGGCCATATCCGGATCTTGGACCATGAGGTGCCGCTAGCCATCAATGAGGTGATCGGCCGGGTGGGTGCCATCGTCGAACAGCCCAAGTTCTTTGCGTCGTTCTCTGGACAGAAGAACCTGCAATTGCTGGCGGGCGCCATCGGTGCACCGCGGCGGCGGGTTGCAGCAGTGCTCGACGAAGTTGGACTGACAGGCCGCCGCCGGGACAAGGTTCGCAGCTACTCACTTGGCATGAAGCAGCGCCTTGCCATCGCCGCAACGTTGCTCAAAGACCCTGACCTGTTGATCTTGGACGAGCCGACCAACGGCCTCGACCCTGCCGGCACTCATGAGATCCGCACCATGATGCGCAGCCTGGCCAACCGAGGAAAGACGGTGCTGGTATCCAGCCACATTCTGAGTGAAATACAGCAAATCGCCGACACGGTCACGATCATCGGCCGGGGCAGGCTGCTTGCCGAAGGCGACGTCAACCACATCCTCGCCCCGGGCGGACAGCTTGCGGCGCGAGTCGGGGTGTCGGACCATCTGCGGGCCACGGAGATACTCATCACATCGGGTTTCGCGGTCGAGCCACTCCCCAACCGCGTTCTCAAGGTCAGCCTGGCCAACCACAAGCTCGATCTTGCAGTGATTACGCGGCTGCTGGCCGATCAAGGCCTCTACGTGTCTGAGCTGACCCCCATCCAGCCAGACCTCGAGTCGGTCTTCTTGGATCTGACCGCCGGTCAGGATCAGGGCGCTGGACCCGAACGACGACGTCAGCCGGTGCACCATCGATCAGAGCAGCGACGGCGGCGGCCCGAGCAGCAACAACGGCGGCCGGATCGGCGGCGACAGCCAGAACTCCCGGATTGGGGCGGGCGATCGTGACCCGACTTATCTGGGCGGAGGTGACCAGGCTGCTGAGCCGGCGGTTCACCGGCATCGCACTGATCATGCTGCTGCTTGGCCTCGCCGGATCTCAGCTGGTGCTGAATGACGCCCTCTCACCCCCGAGCGGCGAACAGCTCGCGACCACTGAGCGCGCGTACCAGCAAGCGCACAAGGAGTGGGTGGCCAATCACGAGAAGGACGAGCAGGACTGCCGAGACACCGGCGCGCCACCGGACGAATGCCTTGTGCCCGAGCCAACACTGGTCGAATTCACCGGAAGCCCCACGCCGTTCAAGGAAGTAACGGGGACTGCGCTCAAGCTGTCGGCACTTCTTGTCGCGCTCGTAGTCTTCATGATCGCCGCCAGTTTCATCGGCGCCGAGTACAGCTCCGGCTCGATCACAAGCTGGCTGACGTTCGTTCCGCGACGAGGGCACGTCTTCTGGTCGAAACTACTGACCGTGGCCGGATTTGCGGCCTTCCTTGGCGTGCTCTGCGCCACGCTGGTATTGGATGCGGCCCTCGTAATGGCCCACCTACACGAGTCTCGCATCGAGGCAGTCAGGGAGTTAGCCGAAATGGGAGCGCTTAGCGTCCTGCCCGTCGTCGTACTGGCCATCTTCGGTTTCTGTATCGGTCTGCTCTCCCGCCACACCGCAGGCGCGATCGGCGTCCTGCTTGCGTTGGTTGTTGTCTGGTTCGTCCGAATCGGTCCTTTGAGCTCGCTTGCGTGGGCGCAGCGCATTACACCGTGGACTCCCGACGGGAATATCGCGGCAATTGTTGATCACGGCTACACGTATTCGGTTCCAGTTGAGAATGCGACACCAGATGGGGTGAACCTTGACCTCGTCGAGCACTCTGTGAGCCTCACCCATGGCGTGATCTACTGGTCGATCGTCCTTGCGCTGCTGATCGCCTGCTCATTGCTGATCTTCCGTCGCCGCGACGTGATTTGAGATCTTTGCGAGGAGACATGCCCCTCGTCGGCGAGCGAGCGAGGAAGGCAGCGGCTAGCAAGCGCAATCCGCCGCGAGCGGAGCGAGCAAATCAAACATCGGATTGCGCGCCGCTGTCCTGGACGAGCGAGGGAGCAGACCCGTCCCTTTCGTCGGCGAGCGAGCGAGGAAGGCAGCGGCTACCAGCGCAATCCGCCGCGAGCGGAGCGAGCAAATCAAACATCGGATTGCGCGCCGCTGTCCTGGACGAGCGAGGGAGCAGACCCGTCCCTTTCGTCGGCGAGCGAGCGAGGAAGGCAGCGGCTACCAGCGCAATCCGCC
>JBKPTR010000015.1:0-5217 GCA_046735615.1 Actinomycetota bacterium | reverse complement strand
GAGGTCGCGTGGTCTCCGTCCGTCCCGGCCGACTCCCGGACGAGCAAAAGGCCGCACTCAGCTTCCGATCGACCGAGACCTTCAATCGAGGCGACCCGACAGCTCAACTCGACCTGCTGGAGCACCACTTCGCCGATGTCGTTTGGGAGCACCGCGGCTGCTGCGAGCCGCCCGAAGCGCGCCAGATTTCTACCTCGACGCGATGGGACAGGTCCGGCTGGACCGCTGGTCTCGAGGCCGGGTGGTCCTACTCGGTGATGCGGGCTACTGCCCTAGCCCGCTGACCGGCCTCGGCACCAGCCTCGCCCTAGTGGGCGCCTACATCTTGGCCGGCGAGCTCGCCGCCTCCTCAGAAAACACCACGCCTGTAGCGGACTATGCCGCTATCCAAGGCGCCTTCGAGCGCTACGAGACGCTAATGCGCCCGTACGTCGAGGAGGGTCAGGAACTTCCCCCCGGCGGTGTGGACGGGTACGCCCCGATGAGCCAGCTGCGGATTGCCTTGGGCTGGGCGTCGATGCGCTGGTCTCAACGCTGGCCGATGCGCCCGATGATGGAGCGCGTCTTCAGCAAAGCTGATGCCATCGAGCTGCCCGACTACAAGATCAGGAGCACAACCGCGAAGTGACCAGAATTGATCAAACTCGGACCGGCTCCAACGCCTGATCACGACGGTCAATGATCGACTGGCATCGGCCGGACGCACGGCCGTCCGGGCACTCACATCGAAATGATGATCACACGTGCGTTACACCAACCAAGCACGTTGGCAACGCGATCATGCACCTCGATCGGTAGGCCGCCGGGGGCCGCTGCATGAAGCACCAGCGTGCTCTCCCAGGTGATCAGGACCGAGCTGCCCCGGACCAGCGGTCGGTGGAACGCACACCGGACGGCTGGGTCGAGCTTCATCGGGGACCGGGTGATCGAGGCGATCAAGCTGTACAACCAAAAGGCGATTCAGCCCAACAGGAGCTGGAATAGCGAACGCGAGCTTAGCGAGCTCCGAAAAGGCAGCCGGTCGGAGCCGGCAGTCCCCATCGGGATCACCTTCCCCCTTCGCCAGAATCGAGTCCAGTTCTAGCCTGAGGACGTGTTGAGCCCTGGACGCGGACGCTGACGTCCATACTCAGGAGATGAGCAGAGCCGACCAGACATTGAGTTCCGCCCTTCACGGGGAAGCCTTGCTTACTGCCAAGCGGCCTGAGCTTCGGCCCCTCATAGATCACCTCACTGAGCAAGCGCAAGGCCGCGACGATATCCGGACAGAGTGTGCGGGCATTATCGCCGGAGCTTGGTTCGCCAGTCCTGTCCGGCGGGGTGAGGAGTTGATCGCCGCCGGGCTTCTCATGCTTGGCGGCGAGATTGATAATGACGAGCTAGACGATTGGATTCGCGTGGGTTGGGAACGTCAGCGTCGAGCGTCCGACCTCTATCCGGAGAGTGAAGTTTGAGCGCTCACTTTTCACGCACTGAGTCTTCTGGACTAGAAGGCGGCAAAGTGCCCATCCCATCCTGGGACCGCAGCCGGCCGGCATATCGCCTCGGGGCATGTGTGTGAGTGGTTGAGGTTGACCGGCAGCGGCCCGAGGCCGACGCTACTTAACCTGAAGCTTCCGAGATGGTGGAACCCACGCAATTAATCTCGACGTAACCTAGCCGCCACATACCGATATTTGGCGTGACATCTATCGAACGTTTGTTCGATACTGGGATATGAGCAGAAAAAATCAATTCCTCTCCTCAGCCCTCCACGGCGAGGCCCTCCTCACGGCCAAACGGCCCGAACTGCAACCCTTGATTGATCACCTCCGCCAGGTGGCGAAGGGTCGCGTCGACATCCGCACCGAATGCGCCGGGGTTATCGCCGGCTGGTGGTTCGCCGGCGTAGCGCGACAAGGACACGAGCTAATCGCAGCCGGGCTGCTGATGCTTGCAGGGCACACAGACCTTGGCGAGCTAGAGAAATGGGTGCGCGTCGGCTGGGAGCGGCGACGTGGATCAACGGTGCCGTACGGCCTCAGCGATGCTGAGGAAGGCTCTGACGCGTAGCAGCGCCTTCAGTCGATCCGCGCGGACCGAACTAAGGACCCCCAGGTCTTGCGCCGCCTTTGCCCCGAGTCGGCCCGCCTGCACGACGCTAGACGCGGACTGGTCGGCGGTACCACGTGCACCGCACGAACATTCGGCTTGAGCGTCCACAGTTCAACACTGCTTAACCAAGAGTTCTTTGACCCATTGGTCACATGATCACCGCACGTCGCTTCCATATCCGACGGTTGCCTACAGCGGAAACCCCGACCCGCCTGCGACCCCGGATGAGTCCAACACTCCACTCTCGCTCACCGGAGCCTCCGGGAGTTCAACCAGCCACGACTAGTCGTGATCCGGATGCGCTGATGGCCCCACGCGCTGCAACTGAGATACCCCTCATGCGATCGTTGATCCGGTGGACACTGTCCTCCCTGAGCCCACGCCGACCACGCAGCTTGCGTCCAAGACGAAGCTCACGCGTACGATCGACCGGTCGCACCTCTTTTGGACGCTCGATGGGGCCGTCGGCGAGTGCGTACGGCAGACGGGTGCCACTTGGCAGAGTCCGGGGATAGCGCTATGACCAAAGCGATCGCTGGAGACAGGCCCAGCCCGTTACGCCGTGCCGAGGCGGCGATTGCGCTCATGGCTCTCGTCGCGGCCCTGCTCTACCTCGCAGTGTCAGCCGTGTCCCATTGGTTCGTTCTGCTGGTCAGCGTGGTCTTTCTCGGGGTCGCTGTGATGGCCGCCTGGCACATCCTGACCCGACGCGGACTAGCCCGTGCCGTAGCTGCCGCTCTAGCGGTTCTCGCGCTGCTCGTGTTCGCGGTTGTGGTAATTGCCAACGAGGGCCTCATCGTGCTCGCCGTCGGACTTGGGCTCGCCGCGGTATCGATTGGTGCGGCGAGCTACGCCCTGAACCCGGCTACAGCAGCGGCTGCTATCGAGCGCGCGCCACGTGCGCGTCACCCGGTCTTGTTGATGAATCCCAAGTCTGGAGGAGGCAGGGCCAAGCGGTTCAAACTGGACGACCTGTGTCGAGAGCGCGGCATCGAGCCAGTGGTGCTGCATCCAGGTGACGATCTGCGCCAGCTGGCTGAGGACGCAGTTGCACGCGGTGCCGACCTGCTGGGCATGGCTGGCGGCGACGGCTCGCAGGGGCTAGTCGCCTCGGTCGCGAGCCGGCACGGCCTCCCTTTCGTGGTTATCCCCGCAGGGACCCGCAACCACTTCGCGCTGGACCTGGGTCTGGACCGCGCCGACGTCCCCGGCGCGCTGGACGCGTACGAGGACGGTGTCGACACCAAGGTTGATCTTGCCGAGGTCAACGGACGCGTCTTCGTCAACAATGCGTCGATGGGGGTGTACGCGAAGATCGTCCAATCCACGGATTACCGGGACGCCAAGATGCAGACGGTAGCGGCCATGTTGCCGGACCTTCTCGGTCCGGAAGCAGAGCCGCTCGACCTTCGCTTCACGCTGCCGTCGGGCCAGGAGGCCGCGGCAGCCCAGCTCCTGCTTGTGTCCAACAACCCGTACCAACTGGCGCAGCTGCGCGGCGGAGGGACGCGCGAGCGCCTCGACGGCGGCGTGCTGGGGGTCGCCACTGTCCGGGTCGACACGTGGTCCGATGCCGAGAAGCTCGCTGCGCTGGAACTGGCGGGTAATGCTCGGCGCTTCGCGAGCTGGAACGAATGGACGGTCCCCGAGTTCGAGGTGCGCTCAGCCGGACCGGTGGAGATCGGCGTGGACGGGGAGGCCCTCACCCTCCAACCACCGTTACGTTTCGTGATCCGGCCGGGCGCGCTGACCGTCCGGGTGCCGCGCACTGCGCCGAGGCGTTCTCCCGCTGCGCGCGCCGTACGCGTGATCGCCAAACCCACGCTCGATGCGCTATGGCAGACGGCCCTCGGCCGACCGACGGGGGCCAGATGACCGACCCGACTCGTCAAGAGCCGGTCGAGGAGCGACTCGCCGACCGTCTCAGCTCACGGCGCGCCGGCAGCCAACCATCACGAGGGGTGCGGATTCTCCGCCGGCTCGGCTGGCTGGACCGCGCCGCGTACCGCGCAGTGGCGGAGATATCCACACCGATGCTGGACCGTCCGCTAAGTCGTCTAGCTGATTTCGCCAACTTCTCCAAGCCGTGGTTTGTGGGCGCGGCGGCGCTCGCTCTCTTTGGTGGAGCCCGGGGGCGCCGAGCCGCCGTTACGGGCGTGGCCGCGATCGCGCTCACCTCGTTTGTGGTCAACCAACCGATGAAGCTCGCTGGCGAGCGTCGCCGCCCGGACCGTACTCAGCTGGGCGTTCCGGTGAGCCGTTGGGTGCCGATGCCGTCTTCGACCTCGTTCCCTTCCGGCCATTCGGGATCAGCGGCGGCGTTCGCGGTCGCGGTCGGGGACGTGCTACCCGGGCTAAGGCTGCCGCTGAGGGTGGCTGCCGCGATCGTGGCGTTTTCTCGGATCTACACCGGCGTCCACTATCCCAGTGACATCGTCGTGGGTGCCGTGGTCGGCGGCCTGCTCGGACGGGCAACCTCGACGGTCGCTCGGGGAATCCGCATCCGCCGAGTCTGAAGACCGATGTTTCAACTGGGCCGCAGCACGCCGTGCACGTATTCCGCCGGCCTCATCATGGGGCGATGGATAGCGGCCTGTTGGGACAGCTGCCCGTTGATCTCATCAGGAGCGTTAGGCAGCTCGTTCACGCCACGTCAATCGATGGTCGCGGCAGCAGGACGCCCGACGTGCGATTCACTGTCTGTGGGTCTGGGGGCGATTAGTTTGCGGGCAAATCACGGTCCGTCTTGGTGAAACAGGCAGCCTAGAACGGGGCACGCGCATGAGAAGGCTGGCCGTCGCCGAAAGCATCACGGTGGACGGTGTGATCAATGCCAGCGTGGGCTGGTTCATACCTTCTAGCGCGGAGGATGTTGATCAGCCCGACGTCGATGAGGTTCTGGTGCCATGAAGATCTCGGTTGCGCGGATGGTCGCCAATCTCACCGCCCGGGGGCGGGCGTTTGGGAACCGTTTCGCGTGGCGGAGCCGGTGGTTTCCTCCGGCGCCGACCGTCGATGCGGACCGCTTCCAGGGGGAGCGTGACCCCTACCCCGATCATTGGAAGGAGTTCCCGCGGCCGTGGCCTGCTGACCAGGCCGTGGGGCCCGAAGCGCTGAAGGCTG
>JBKPTR010000014.1:0-10907 GCA_046735615.1 Actinomycetota bacterium | reverse complement strand
GGCAAGCGATTCTTCTGGTTCACCACCACCGGCTGGATGATGTGGAACCTGCTGATCTCGGGTCTGGTGGTGGGCTCGACGGTGGTGATGTACGACGGCAGCCCGGGCTATCCAGATCTGGGCACGTTGTGGCGGCTCGCTGAGAAGCATCGCGTCACCTATTTCGGCGTCTCGGCGCCGTACGTGCACGCTTGCATGAAGGCGGGACTGCGTCCGGTGGACGAGTTGGACATGTCAACCATCCGGGCGTTGGGCTCGACGGGAGCGCCGCTGTCCGTCGACGGTTTCCGCTGGGTCGCCGATGCGGTCGGTAAGCACGTCCAGATTTGCTCCATGTCTGGCGGTACCGACGTGTGCACCGCCTTTCTCGAGTCGGCGCCCACCGTGCCGGTATGGCTGGGAGAGTTGTCGTGCGCCGCTCTCGGTGCATCCGTCGCCGCCTATGACGCCCGCGGTTCAACAGTCGTCGACGAGGTCGGAGAACTCGTGCTGACCAAGCCGATGCCCTCGATGCCGGTGTCGTTTTGGAACGACCCAGACGGGTCCCGGCTGCGCGCCGCCTATTTCACAGACTTTCCAGGTGTCTGGCGGCACGGCGACTGGGTCCGCAAGACGACGCGCGGATCATTTGTCATTTACGGACGCAGCGACTCGACCCTCAACCGCGGGGGAGTGCGGATGGGGACCGCGGACTTTTACGCCGTGGTTGAGGGGTTTGAACAGATTGCCGACTCTCTCGTCGTCGACACCACTGAACTGGGCGCGGCCGACGATGGTGAGCTGCTGTGCTTCTTAGTACTCGTCCCAGGCGCCACAGTGGCCGAGGTCGAGCCGAGGTTGCGGCAGGCACTCCGCGCGGAGCTGTCGCCGCGTCATGTGCCTGACCGGTTCATCGCCGTCGATGCGATCCCGCACACAATCAACGGCAAGAAGTGCGAGGTGCCGGTGAAACGGATCCTTGCGGGCGTCGACCCCGAACATGCAGTGAGCCGGGACGCGCTGGCCAACCCTGATTCGCTGGATCCCTTCATAGCGATGGCGCGCCACTAGTACGCGAGGAAGGGTTTAGCCATCGCCCCGTGGCTGATCGGAGTCGCGCCGGTGCATACCCCGTGTCTCGTCAGCGGGACGGCGCCTCCACCGTGTGTCCGCTGTGGGAGCCAGTCGAATGCTGCCCGGGCATCGCTTTGTTCATCTCCTCAAGTGACTTGACAGTGGCCTTGGAAAGACGGCCCGAGCGGCTGATGTCGATCATCCCCATCATGCCGTTGTCCTCGTGCGCGAGGATGTGGCAGTGGAACACGGTGGTTCCGACGAAGCGGTTGAAGTGCATCCGGATCCTGACCTCGCCGCGAGGCGGTAGCGGAACGACGTCCTGCTCGCTTCTGGCGTTGTATGGCTTGCCGTTGACAGCCATGACCTCGAAGTCGTTGACGTGGATGTGAGAGGGGTGTGCCTCGCGAGCGGTGTTCTTGATCACCCATTCCTCGGTGGTACCCAGCTTTGCGACAAATGTGACGTGGGTCGCGTCGAACTGCTTGCCGTTGATGTAGAACTGGTTGGTCTTCGGGTTCTCGCTGAAGACGACTTGCCGAGTGCGATCGACGTGATCGCTCCCCAGCGGCGAAACGGGGCCAGCGAGGTAGGCCCGGCTACGTCGGCGATCTTGTCCCCGGTGACCTCAAATGTCGCGAGGCGCCGCTGGGGGTAGTTGTCTCCGTCGGGTCCGGTGTTGTAGGGCAGGGTTTCGAGTGCGTAGGTGCCCGACGTCGGGCCATCGGACGAGGACCTAGTATCTCTTGCCCGGCGGCAGCACAAGCTCGTCGGCAGTCCAAACTTCGGCGACGGGGTTGGCGTCCTCCGCGATCACGTGGAATTGCGCGCCGCCGAGACGTAACCGATACCAGATGTCGGCACCAATGTTGGCGAGCCGCAGCAGCTGGGTTTGATTGGTCTGCGCGGTGAGCACGGGGTCGACCTGACCGTTCACGGTACGGTTGGTCCGAGCGTTGGAGTCGATATTGTTCCGGACGAGCGCGCCGTCTTTCACCTGAAGGTCCTTCAGGGCCATGACGAGATCGGGAACGTTTTGCAGCTGCGCTGGCAGCCGATCGTGCAGCCCGCCGACGATGAGCACCCCAGAAAGCCCGGCGAAGACTTGTTCCTCGACGTGCCCGTGGAGATGGGTGTGATACCAGTACGTGCCCGGCTCGACATCGCGGGGGAGATGAAGCATGAAGTCGTTGTCGCTGCCGGCCTTCATAACCCGGAGCACGTTGTCGGAGATGCCGACGGGGGAGACGAACATCTCGTCCAGCGGTCCGCTTCCGCGCGCCGAACTGATGAAGGCTGACCACGTCCCAGCGACGTCATACCACGCCCGCTACTTCGTGCGACAGGCTTCGGATCGGTCATGTTCACTAAGACAGGACACAACCGCTCGCGGGACATCTATTTATCGGATCGCGTAATTTCAAAGGATCATCGCCTTGGACTCGGCAAGGCCCGGGACGGCGCCCCAGAGTTACACAGTTGTCTCGTTCAGCGCGTGCCAAGCCAGCAATCCGGCTCCTCTGCGTCCAGCGTCGCCAGCGAACGTTCCATTCAAGATCTCAGGGGCCGGCCGCCACGCGAGGCCGGCTTGTACCGTACGGGCAAGCGGGTCGAGCAGTGCCGCGCCGGAACCCCCCATGCCACCACCTATGAGGATCAGTTCAGGATCCATGAGCAGTACGTAGTTCACCAGTGCCCGGCCCAGCGCAGTGATGGCATCGTTGAAGATTCCGCCGGCCAAGGGGTCGCCAGCTGCAGCCCGGCTGATGACGTCCTTGGCGGGAACGTCGCTGATGCCACTGGCGGCCGCGTACCGGCGTGACAGGGCGGCCGCGCTGGCATAGGTCTCAGTGCAACCGCGTTGCCCACAGGCACACCATTCTCCATCCGGAAATACCGGCAGGTGGCCGAGTTCACCGGCCCTGCCGGTGGCGCCGGCCGCCACCTGACCTCTCGTGATCGCGGCGGCCGCCACACCTGTGCCCAATGCGACGAAGAGAACCTCCTGCAGGCCTCTGCCGGCACCCAACTCGAGCTCAGCCAGCCCGGCGGCCCGCACGTCGTGGTCCAAGATCACCGGCAGGCCAACTGCCTCCGCCACTATCTGGCGCAAGGGCAGCTGCCGCCAACGGAGGTTAGCGGCGTAGACGGCGATCCCTTGCTCCGCGTCTACGAGCCCGGGGACCACAAGTCCAACCGCCCGCACTCGCGCGGCCTCGGGTATCCGCGCTCGCAGCTCGACGATGGCGTCAATGGTCGTTGTGATGACGGCGTCCGGGCCGAGGTGTCTGGGTGTGGGCCATACGCTGCCGAAATATTCGAGTCCGTCTGAATCGAAGAGCGCGGCCTTAATGGTGGTGCCGCCGACATCGACTCCGATGACAAGATCGCGCTGAACGGCATCCTGATCGTCCCTCGAGCGGATGGCGGTCATCTCAGGAAAGCAGGACCGACCGTGTCAGGTTCCGCGGCTCATCGGGGTTGAGCCCCTTGGCCTCGGCGAGCGCCACGGCCAGCCGCTGTGCCCTGATCAAATCTGCCATCGGGTCAAGACCGCTGCTTTCCACGTGCGCACCAGTCACCTGGAGGTCCTCCAGCAAGCCCGGAGGAGGCGGCCCGAACACCCAAACCGTCGAGTTTCGCCCGACGACGCTGATAGGACCATGACGGAATTCCATGGCCGGGTAGGACTCTGTCCACGACTGGGACGCTTCGCGCAGCTTCAACGCGGCCTCGTTCGCGATGCCGACGGACATGCCCGTACCCAGGAAGCTGAACTGGACAGTCTCGAGCGTGCGCGGCGCCAACGGATCGGTCAACGCGGATCGCCCCTCCTCAATAACGGCACTGAGATCTTCACCCAGCCAGGCGCGCCACAGTGCCAGGGACGTGGTGGCAAACCGTGTCTGAACAATCGATTTCTCATCGGCGAAATCCAAAACCACTCGATGATCAGCCAGCTCGACGACTGGTGTGTCCGGGTCGGCGGTGATCGCGACGGTACGCGGTCGCGTACCGTTCCGCAGTGTCCCCAGCAGCCGAAGCACCTCTGTTGTCGTGCCGCTGCGGGTCAGCGCGACGACGGCGTCATAGGAGCGGCGCGTCGGGAATTCTGATGCGGGGAAGGCATCGGTTTCACCATGCCCGGAGCGCTCGCGGAGGTCCGCGAAGCTCTGGGCCATGAAGAGCGACGTGCCGCATCCGATGACGGCCACCCGTTGACCGCGCTCGGGAAGGGCGTGACTGACATGTTCCGTGGATCCGAGCCGCGCGGCCTGGGCCCAGGCCGAGGGCTGGTCAGCAATCTCAGTTGACACGTGCCTGGACGGGTGTGTCATGAGTGGAGTCTGACACGCCCTCCCCACCGGCATGGTCAGATGTCTGAGACCCAAGTCGTGAGAGAATCCGCACACCATGGAAGTGGTCATCAGCACCACCCCGGACGAAGCCGGGAAGTTGGCCGCCGACGCCATCCAGGACCTTGTGCGGCGTCGGCCACAGGCGGTTCTGGGCGTCGCGACCGGATCAAGTCCGCTGATCATCTACGACGAACTCGGCCGCCGAGTGGGGCAAGGTTCCTTGTCCTTGGCGAAGGCGCGAGCGTTCATGCTTGACGAGTACGTCGGGCTGGCGGCAGACCATCCGCAACGGTATCGAAACGTCATCCAAGCTGAGTTCGTCGACAAGGTGGACATCGATCCGGCTCACGTGTTCGGACCGGACGGGCTGGCCACGGACCTGCCGGGCGCTTGTGAGGCGTACGAGCGAGCCATAGCGGACGCCGGCGGCATCGATCTACAGATTCTTGGAATCGGCACCGATGGGCATATCGCGTTCAACGAGCCCGGCTCTTCACTCGCCTCCCGAACCCGGATCAAGACGTTGACCAGCCAAACTCGCAGGGACAACGCTCGATTCTTCGGTGGAAACGTTGATGCCGTTCCCCAGCACTGCCTGACTCAAGGCATCGGCACCATTCTCGAGGCCCGCCACCTCGTGCTTGTGGCCTCGGGACGAGGAAAGGCTGAGGCCGTCCACCAGCTCGCCGAAGGACCCGTATCAGCGATGTGGCCAGCCACAGCTTTGCAGCTACATCCACACGTCACCGTGTTGTTGGACACCGCCGCGGCCTCACGTCTTCAGCTCGCCTCCTACTACATCGAGACTTATCAAGGCAAACCGAGCTGGCAGGGGTTCTAGGGTGCCGTGCTGCTGACCACACTGCTGCCCGGATTCGCGGGGACGGTATTGCCAACGTGGCTGCGGGATCGGCTCCGGGCAGGTCTGGGAGGTGTCTGCCTTTTCGCGGACAACATCTCCTCGCCTGGACAGCTGCGGGACCTGACCGACGCAATCATGGCCGAGAACCCGTACGCGATCATCGCTGTTGACGAGGAAGCGGGAGACGTCACCCGGCTCTTCGCGGCCACGGGTGCGCCGTTCCCTGGCAACGCTGTGCTGGGCCGGCTCGACGACCTCGACACCACACGCGACACCGCGACCGCGATCGGCTGGTTGCTGCGTCAGGCCGGCTGCACCGTCAACTTCGCTCCCTGCGTCGACGTGAACTCCCGGTCTGACAACCCAGTGATCGGAGTCCGCAGCTTTTCCAGCGACGCCGAGAGCGTGGCGCGGCACGGGCGAGCCTGGGTTATCGGTCTCCAGTCGACCGGCGTTGCTGCGAGCGCCAAGCATTTCCCCGGGCACGGCGACACGGCGCACGACTCGCACATCTCGCTCCCCGTTGTAAACCGTTCCCTCGACGAGCTGCGGTCGCGTGAGCTGGTGCCGTTCGCCGCCGCCGTCGAAGCGGGGTGTCGGGTGGTTATGATGTCCCACGTCCTAGTGCCGCAGCTGGATCGGGATCACCCGGCAACAATGAGCCGAATCGTCCTGCACGATCTGCTGCGGGGAGAGCTCGGCTTCCCAGGGGTAATCGTGAGCGACGCGCTTGACATGGCCGGTGCTTCCGGTTCGCTCGGGATGGCGAAAGCGGCCGTCGCTGCGTTGCGAGCCGGCTGCGATCTGCTCTGTCTCGGGACCAAGAACACCGATGCTCAACTGGCCGACATCGAGCAGGCAGTGAGCAGCGCAGTCGCCGATGGCACCCTTGCCGCCGACCGGATGTCGGAAGCAACAGGCCGGGTACGCATGCTCGCTGAGGACCTGGAAGTCGCCCGCCGGGCAGCCGGGCAGCCTCCTCAGGTAGCTCCGGCCTGGCCCAAGAGCGAGTCGGAGCTGCTTCACACCCTCGATGTGCAACCTGGAGCATCGGAGTGGCGGGAGAGGGCAGCGGGCCGCTACACCGTCGTAAGGCTCGAGGCGGATCCCAATATTGCCGCGGGCACGACACCATGGGGGCCGTTCGCCACCATTGGCCCTGAGCTGGCACAGCCGGTGTGTTTGATCTCCCCCGAGCGATCGGAACTGCCACCTTTTCAACCTGACCAACCCGTACTGGTCGTGGGACGCGACATCAACCAGCATCGGTTTGCCAGAGAAACTGTTGACCGGCTGCGTTCCCAGGAGGTTGATGTGCTGGTCGTCGACATGGGTTGGCCATCAGCTGATCGCCGGTACGCCGAGGTGGCCACCTTCGGTGCATCCCGTTTTATGGGTGCTGTGCTGTTGAAGTGGCTGGCATTCGAAGGGAATGCCGCGGCGTAGGTTCTCACCCTTAGTGGGGTCTTATGCTGACCCGCGCCACTTCCGCTTGGATCGTTTGGAACAGGGCGTCATCGACCTCGCGGCCAGCATGCCGAAGGACCAGCACCGCCGCACCCACCAGGCCGTCCGAAACCGGAATCACGCGATTGCCGCCCACCGGGCTGACGAGCTCGGCCTGGAGGCTCGGTGGCGCAGCCAGCATGCCGTGGACGATGACGCCGCCGCCGACCACCAGCGGGCCGGGGAGATCCGGCGCCCGTACGGCAGCAAGCAGGTCCGCGAGCGCCGCTGACGCGTCGACGAGGACGGAGCGAGCCACCCGATCTTCATGGGCGGCGAAGGCGAGTGGTGCGAACTCGGCCAAGGAGATTGGCGGCCGGGCATAGAGGGCCGAGACCAGCTGCCGCAAGGCCTCGGCACGGCCAGCCGGCGTGTCCATGTCGGCCTCAATCCTCATCGCGTCCAGGACGAGGCCGGTCAGTGCAGTGTCCTGCCCCTGCCCATCGAGGGAGGCGACCACGGCTCGGGCCACGGCATGTCCGATCCAAAACCCGCCGCCCGCATCACCGAGGAGCCAACCCCGGCCGCCCGCGACCCGATCCAGCCGGCCTCCGCGGATCCTGGCTGCCACGGTTCCTGTCCCCGCGATCAGGGCATAGCCATCCAGCGCCGGAGTTCCGGAGTGGAAGATGCCGAGTAGGTCGTGCCCAAGCACGACTTGGGGCAGACCCAGTGCAGCGAGCCGGCCCGAGACTTGCTCTCGAAAGGCGGAGGTTTTCTCACCGGCCATCGCGATCAGGCCAAATGCAGGTCGCCCTGAGCCAGTGAGGCCGGCCATGGCCTGCTCGGCCGCAAAGCCTATGGCGTTCACCGCCTCGCGGATTCCGGCTGCTGTCGGATTCCCGCCGCCGCCGCGGCCAAAGCCGTAGGCGCGCCCAGAAGCATCGAGCACGACCGCGCGAGTGCTGGTGCCACCCGCATCAACCGCAAGAAACATAGGGGCCGCCAATGTTTGATTGCTCCGCTCGCTTTAGCTCGGCGCTAGTGGCTCGCTGCGATGTTCGCTGGAGAGCCGCCGTCTTCGTCGAACCCGACGAAACGACTGTCTCGGAAGATCTTCTCCAATCTCACGAGTTTCGTCGGCTTCTCCTGCAGATCGGCGGCCCGAACATCGCGGCCGCGCGGATCGCGCCTTCGGGCCCGCCGACTTCGTCGTCGCTCGCAGACGATAAAGCGTGTCTGCTCACTCCTCCTTAGCACGGCGGGGGGCGCGATCCGTGTCTCAGTTCGGTCTCATCTGTTGCGCCGAAGAGAGCTAGACACTAGCGTAAGAGGGAATTTCAGCGACTTCCAATCAGAGTGATAGTGATTCTCACACCAGCACGCGCTGCTCGGACGCGGGAGCAAAACCCTGCAGCGCAAGACCGCATCCGGTCCCTGCTGCCCGAAATGCCGTCCGCCGTGGCACGTGTTGCCGCGTACCTGCTCGAGCATCCGCAGGCGCCGCTAACGCTGTCCATCGGCGAGCTTGCCGAGCAAGCCGGAGCTTCGCCCGCGACTGTCACGCGTTTCTGTCGGACCATCGGCTACCCCGGGTACGTCGAGCTCAGAGTCGCCATCGCCACGGATGTCGGCCGCAGCGCTTCACGCGACTCATGGACAAGTGAGATCGGAGGGGAGTTCGGTCCGGACGACTCTCCGGAGGACCTGCTGCGCATGCTGATCAGCAGCCACACGAAGGCATTGCGAGAGGCGACGTCGGCCATCGATCTGGCGGTCATGATGGAGGTGTCGCGGCGCATCACGCTGAGCTCGCATGTCGACATATACGGCGTTGTCGGTAGCGCAATGCTCGCCGATGAGCTCCAGGGTCGGCTCTACCGCATCGGTGTTCCTGCCTACGCCTGGTCGGAGGTCCACAGCGGTCTGACGAGTGCGGCCATCCAGGACTCGGACACGGTGGCGATCGGCATTTCGGCCACCGGACGAACGGAGGAGACGATCGAGATGCTGGCCCTGGCCGGTCGTGCGGGCGCGTTCACAGTGGCCATCACCAACGACCCCACATCGCCGCTGGCCGAGCTCGCCGATCGGAGCATCGTGACCTCGATCTATGAGCAGTTTCTCCAGCCCGATGACTTGTCAGCCAAGCACGGCCAGCTCCTCGTGCTCGACCTGCTTTACCTACTCGTTGCCCAGGAGAATTTCGATCGGTCGAGTGCCAAACTGGCCGCCTCCGCCCTTGCCGTCTCCTCGCATCGCAAGCCCCGTCGCACCCCGCCACGATCGGCGCCGGTCGCCGTCATCGACGCATTGCCGGACGGAAACACTGGCACCGCCCGTGAGGAGGCCAGCCGGTGACGCAGAGCGCAGTTGCCCCCGTCGTAAGCGCCTTTGCGAGCGAGGTGAATCAAAGACTCGAGCGACTCGTCGCGTTGGCCGCTGACGGAGGCCTGGACGCGGCGATCGGTCTGATGACTAAGGCCGTCGAGACCGGCGCGGTGATTCAGGCTTTTGGGACGGGCCATTCAGAGGCGTTTGCGATGGAGATCGCGGGACGAGCCGGCGGCCTCATCCCGACGAACAAGATAGCTCTGCGCGACGTCGTGCTGCGCGGCAGCCTCAGGGCGGATGCCTTGGGCGGATCGAGCCTCGAACGCAATCCCGACATCGTTGCCGAGTTGTGGGAGATCTCGCTGATCCATCCCGGGGACGTCTTCGTCATCGCCTCTAACTCCGGCGTCAACGGGTCGGTCGTGGGCATGGCCCTGCTGGCGAAGGAAAAGGGGCATGACGTCATCGCGGTGACCTCGCTTCGGCACACCGCACAGGTGCAACCAAAGCATCCCAGCGGCCGGCGGCTGTCGGAGATCGCTGATGTGGTGATCGACAATCTGGCGCCGTACGGCGACGCGACCCTTACCCTCGCAGGAGGCGTACCCGTTGGCTCAGTCTCCTCCATTACAAGCGCGTTCATTGCCCAGTTGCTGACCATTGGTGTCGCCGAGCGGATGAACAGCGACGGCCATGTGCCTCCGCTCTATCTGTCGGCCAACATCCCTGGCGGGGACGAGCACAACCGTGAGCTTGAGAAACAGTACGAGGGCCGGATCCGGCGCGTCACCTGAGGCCGCACAGCCGAGGAGCGTAGCTTCGGCCCCGTACTCGACAACGATCAGAGCAGTCACTGATAAGGAATTTAGGAAACCAACCAGGGATCAATCGGAAGGAACATCAGATGGACATCAACACCAGGCCGCTCGCGCGACGCGACTTCCTCCGCGGCTCACTCGCTGCGGCGGCCTTAGCCGCCACCGGTTCGCTCGCGGCCTGCGCCACGTCGGGCACGGGCACCAGCACACAGTCGAGCTCGGCCCCAGCGGGTCAGGTGAGCGACACCAACCCGTTCGGAGTTCAATCGGGCTCGACAGTTGACGCCGTCATCTTCAAGGGCGGATATGGCATCGACTACGCGGAGTTCGCCGGCAAGCAGGTGGAGGCGAAGCAGTCGGGAGTGACGGTGAAGGTTACTCCAACCACGAAGGTCGCCCAGACCCTGCAGCCCCGTTTCGTCGCGGGCAACCCGCCAGACGTTATCGACAACAGCGGCGCGGGCCTGATCGGAGTCAACACGATTCGCGACCAGTTGGCCGAGCTGAATGATGTCGTCGAGGCGAAGAATTACGAAGGCACGGTGATCAAGGACACGCTCTACCCGGGCGTTATGAACCCAGGAACGTTCGACGGCAAGTTCATTGTGCTGAATTACGCCCTCAGCGTGTTTGCGATCTGGTACTCGGCCTCGCTGTTCGAGCAGAACGGCTGGACCGTTCCGAAGACGTATGACGAAATGCTGGCCCTCGGCGAGGAAGCCAAGGGCAAAGGCAAGTACCTGCTCGGCTGGGGTAAGGAGGCCGCGACCTACTACCAGACGATGGCCATCGGCTCCGCAATCAAAGAGGGCGGCGACGAGGTACGGCTGGCGCTGGACAATCTCAAGCCCGGCTGCTGGTCGCTCCCTCCGCTTCAGGACGTGTTCAACGGGTTGAAGAAGATCATCGATGCCGGCTATATGAAGCCGGGCGGGTCGGGGACCGTGTTTACCGCCGCCCAGGCCCAGTGGAGCGATGCCGAGCAGTTCATCCTCTATCCGTCGGGCAGCTGGATCGAGAACGAAATGAAGGACC
>JBKPTR010000013.1:0-7570 GCA_046735615.1 Actinomycetota bacterium | reverse complement strand
CACCTCGATCCCGGCCTCAACAAGACGTTGGTTCGTCTCGACATTCCGCTCGTAGGCCAGAGCGACCTTCGGTTCGATGGCAAGAGTGTTGTTGCCGTCGTCCCACTGCTCGCGCTCGGCGGTTACCGGGTCAAGCCCGGTATCGATCAGCCGCAGCTGTTCAATACCCATGGCTCGTGCCGCGGCCTCCAAGAACGGCGCCGGCTGATCAACGACAAGATCCGACCCATTGCCCGAGCGGACGGCGATCGCCGACAGCTCATGCGCCACGTTCGGATACATCACGACCGCGTCGACGTCGACCATGGTGCAGATGGTGTCAAGGTGCATAGTGGCGCGATCCTGATTGATCGGCACCACAAGCACCGTGTTGGCGAGGCCCAACCGGAATGTGGTCCGCGCCAGGCGCTCGGCGCCGGACGGCTGCGTCCGCTGCCCTACCCCGATCGCCAGCACACCATCGGCGAGGGCCAAGACATCGCCGCCCTCCAGATACTCCTCGCGCCAACCGTGGATCCGCTCCACGCCCGTGAACCGCGGATGAAACGCGTAGATCAGTTCGGTGAGCTGGGTCTCGCGCCGGCGCGCCGGCATCGCCAACGAAGTGATCGTGACCCGATCCCCGATCCACACGCTCGAGTCACGCGTGAACAGCAAGTTCGGAAGCGGATCGATCAGGAAATCATCGGGTTGGTAGAGAGCAGCGACCAGGCTGCCAGTGCGCTGCACCTCATCGTTGCGGAGGCCGACCATCATGATCTCGGACAGCTCATCGGGACCAAGATCAGTGAGATAACGCAGCAGAAACGCCCGAAGCGTCTCACCAAGCCGAATGTCGGAAACCAGATCTTCGACAGCCTGTGCATGCGCAGCAGGGTTGGCCAGTGTCTCGATCAGTAGCTCGCTGAGATAGAGCACCTCAACTCCACGATTGCGGAGCGTCTCGGCGAAACCGTCGTGTTCCTCCTGTGCACGGTCGACCCAGGGCAGCCCATCGAAAAGCAGCGCATCGTTATTGCGCGGCGTCAGCCGCCTGAGCTCATTGCCAGGACGATGCAGCAGTACCGTACGCAATCGGCCAACCTCGGATCGGACCCCCGACGCAGTCGCCGCCGTTACTGACATGACGGTGAGATTACCGATTCCTAGAACGCCACAAGCACGCGGCGTTGCCGGGACTAGCCTTGGCGGGTGAGCTCCGACCTGTCCCGTGTCGCGTGCGTCATCCCGGCCAAGGACGAGGAGCAACGAATCGCCGCAACCGTAATCGCTGCAAGGGATCTTCCAGGTGTCGAGATCGTGATCGTCTGCGACGACGGCAGCAACGATCGCACGTCGGAGTACGCGGCCGGTGCCGGAGCGATTGTCGTCTCCCATACGCGCAACCGAGGTAAAGCTGCCGCAGTGGAGTCGGCCGTCAACGGGTTGGGCGTGATCGAGCAACGCGACAAGCGCCCAGAAGCGGGAACCCTGATTCTGCTCGATGCCGATCTTTCCGAGTCCGCTGCCAACTGCGCACCCTTGATCTCCCCGGTCGTCAAAGGTGAGGCCGATTTGACGATCGCCGTGCTGCCGGCTCAGCTCACCGCCGAGGGTGCTGGGCCCGGTGGCTTCGGCTTGGTTGTGAACACGGCGAGACGGGGGATCGCTGAGCTAACCGGCTGGACCCCGCAAGCGCCGCTATCCGGCCAGCGCTGCATCACGCGGCGGGCGTTCGAGCTTGCCAGCCCGCTGGCAGCTGGTTGGGGCCTGGAAGTGGGTATGACGATCGACGCATTGCGGGCGGGATTGAAGGTTGTCGAGATCGAGATCGACCTTCGCCATCGCGCTACAGGCACCGACCTTGGTGCGCAATTGCATCGTGCGGCACAGTTGCGCGACGTGACTCGCGCGCTTGCTGCCCGTGGCCTGGTACAGGCAGGGCTCAAGGACTTAAGGGACTCCGGTGGAGTGACCGGCGTGTTCAAACGACTCCGAGGTAAGCAGGCATGAATCGATGACGGCGACCAAGCACAGGCGCCGGGGCAATCCGGCAAAGCCGCCGAGGACCCCGTACCGACCTGGGATCTGGCACCGGAACCACCAGTTCGCACTGTTCGGCATCGTCGGTGCCACTGCGCTGACACTGCTGGCCGGCTTCCTCGGTCCCTCTGCCGTCACCTTGACGCTGGGTCCACGGGACTCCTACCTGCCGCCTTGGTACCTGCCGGCTGGCCTGGTCACGCCCAATGAGTGGTTCGTGTCGATTTTGATCTGGGCCGCGATCATCCTCGGCGCACTCGGATTGTGGGTTGGATTGCGAGCGATGGCTGATGGCTGGAAGCCCAGATTCAAGAAGCTTTTTGCGCTTGGTACCGTCCTCAGCCTGCTGACCATCTGCGTGCCCCCACTGACGTCAGCGGATGTCTTGATGTATGCGGCGTACGGACGGCTGCAGGCGATCGGTCGCAGCCCATACGAGATCACGCCGGCGGAAGTGTTCCGCGGCCAGTTCGATCCGGTGCTCCGCTGGACCGAGCGGCCGTGGCAGGACACCCCCAGCGTGTACGGGCCGATCACCTCCTGGACGCAGCTCCTCGCCAACAAGCTCGGTGGCGAGAACATGCACGACATTGTGTTCTGGCTGCAGGTGTTCTCGGTGGTGCCGTTCATCCTGGCTTGTGCGGGCGTGATCATGCTGGCACATGGTGACCCTCGCCGGCAGGGCCGCGCGGCGCTGCTGACCATTGCTAATCCGCTGTTGATCTGGGCTGTGGTCGCTGGTGCACACAACGAGGCGCTGGCGGTGATGTTCGCTGTCGCCGGCTTGCTGTTCATGCGCAAGAACCCGTTTATCGCCGGCCTCGGCATCGGACTGGCCGGGTGCGCGAAAGTGAGCATCGGGCTTTGGGGACTGGCCATGCTCTGGGCGTATCGACGAGAACCCAAGAAAGCGCTGCTGCTGTGTCTGGGCACCGCAATCCCCATGGGCCTTGCCTATGTGTTATGGCAGCCGACAGCCTTCCTCCAAGCACTGCGCAATGGAGGGTACGTCTCGGTCGGCTCCTGGGCGAATCCGGTCTATAGCTTCCTCGCCCTTTTCATGACGGAGTACCACGCCAAGGTTGTCATCGGCGTCATCTCCTACATCGGCTTCGTTGTGATTGCCTGGATGCTTTCGCGCGTGGTGCCCTGGACAGCCGCCCCAGGGTTGGCCAAGGATGCTGACCTGAAGCGAGATCCGCTCACCAGCGCCCTGCGGACGGCACTCGTGCTGTCGGTTGCGTGGCTGATCACCTCGATGTACACGCTCTCCTGGTATGACCTGCTCGCCTGGATGCCGCTCGCCGTGCTAGCGGCCAGCAAGCTCGATCAGATCATGGTGATCAGGGGAGCCGCCTTGTCGCTGGCCTACGTCCCGGGACGGGCAATCGACATGGGGCCAGCGCTGGATTTCACCGCAACCCGGATGCGAGACACCGTGTCGCCGATCATTCAAATGGCGATGCTCCTTGCTGTGGTCTTGTGGTGGCGGCAACCCGATCGCTCGGAGCTCTTCCCCTTCAAGAAGCCGAAAGCTCCGCCAGCTGAATCCACACCAACCGACTCCGGCCCGCGTGCGGAGCCCCGAAAGGTCTCGCCGCCGCGCAGCTCGCCGCCGAAGGCAGCGCGTGCTCAGGCCGTGGCTCCGGTCAAGGAGCCGGCGTAGCGGCGTAGGAGCTGATCTCGGCATGCAGCGTGGCCTTGGTTTCTGGGCTGGCGAATGACGCGCCTACGGCCGCCAGTGCCAACTCGATCATGCCGCGCTCATCGAGGTCGAGTAGCCGAGCCGCGATCGCGTACTCGGTGTTCAGGTCGGTGTCGACCATTGGTGGATCGTCGGTGTTGATGGTGACCGTGACACCGGCGTCGACAAGATCGCGGATCGGGTGATGATCAAGGTCAGCGACGACGCGTAACGCAACATTGGACGTCAGGCAGACGTCCAATGCGATTTGGTGCTCAGCAAGGTGTTCGAGCAGACGCTGATCGGCGACAGCGCCGATGCCATGCTCGATGCGCTCGGCGCCGAGGCTGGCCAGGGCATCCCAAACGCTTTCCGGCCCGGTGGTCTCTCCAGCGTGCGGCACGCTGCGTAGCCCGGCCGCCCGAGCCCGATCGAATTGATCACGGAACATCGAGCGCGGAAAGCCGCGCTCAGTCCCGCCGAGTCCAAAGCCAACCAGGCCTGGCACCTCGTGATCAAGGGCGACGGAGGCGGTCAACTCAGCCGCCGGCAATCCAAAGTCAGCGGGAATATCGAAGATCCACCGCAGCTCCAAACCATGATCACGGCTAGCGGCCTGGCGGGCGTCCTCGATTGCCTCCAGGAACACCTCGGCCGGGAGCTCATCGCTGATCGAGATGTACGGCGTCACTGTGAGCTCGGCGTAGCGGATGTTCTGGTCCGCCATGTCGGCGCCCACCTCATAGGTGATCAGGCGTACATCCTCGGCCGTCTTGATCAGGTCGACGACCGCGAGATAGTTCCGAATGAAGTGGGCGAAGTCGTCGAAGATGAAGAACTTCGCAAGCTCGTCCGGATCGCTGGGCACTTTGCCCGGATGTCGGGTGGCAAGTTCGGCGACAACGCGCTGTGACACAGAGCCAACGTGGTGAACGTGCAACTCTGCCTTGGGGAGGCCGGCGATGAAACCTTCAGAGATCGCCACGAGGGCCAGTCTCGCAGGGCTGCCCAGCGTGCCCTTCGACAGGCTCAGGGCACATGCGCAGGGCTCAGGGCATATGCGCAGGGCTCAAGACAAATATGCGCGCTGAGCTTGTCGAAGCGCGACTCGCTTATCTCGTCGATCAGGCAAAGCGGCGGGCCGAGGCATCCTGTTCGGCCAGTCGCCGGAGAGCGAGAATCAAGGGCTCGATCAGAACCGTGCCCAACACCACATACCGCACCGCTGCCGTCGGTGAGTCGGTCGGCACATTGGCGATCTCAAACTCAGCGATCTGGCGCATGTGGTCCGCATAGAGCTCCATGGCGCCTTCAGGAAGTTCGAAACCTGCCTCGTCGAGTGCGCGGAGTGCATCCTGCACGCTCGGTCGAGCCACCGCGTTCGCAGCGACTCCAAGCAATTCGTGAACCGAGTCAGGTGGCTCCTCGACTGTCCGAATCACGCGATGAGCGGCCGCGACCGAAAGGCCGCCGGGCCCCAGAAGCGCCCGAATCAGTCGCAGTCGTACTACGTGACCCTCGTCGTACTGCGCTTGTGTGGCCGCGGTCCGTACGCCCTGATGCAGCAGGTTCTCCCGGAGATAGAACTTGATCGTCGCGACCGGGATACCGGTTCGCGATGACAGCTCGGAGATTCGCATAGGGGCCTCACTTGACATTGGATAGTGTTACTCTCCAATATTAGAGAGTAACACTATCTAGTTGGAGGAATCTTATGGCTGACGTGATTCCGGGTCGCATGACTCACGCCCATGATGGCGATTTTGTCGTATTCCTGATTGGGATGCGCATCAATAGGCCGTGGCGGCTAGATCTCTGGCTCCCGGTGTTCTTCGCGATGCCGGCGATGCTGGCCGAGTTGTCCAAGGACAAGGACTCTGGGCTGCTCGGCTATCGACTGACCTTCGGCGCCGGTGGACCCCTCCTCGTCCAGTACTGGAGCTCCCACGAGAAGCTATATCGCTACGCAAGTGACCGGGAGGCGGCTCATCGTCCGGCCTGGGCTGCGTATAACCGCCGAGTGCGAAAGGCTCCGGGAGCGGTCGGTATCTGGCACGAGACTTATGTAGTGGAACGGGCAGAGTCAATCTATTCCGGCATGCCTGTCTCGGGCCTGCCCGCGGCAACGTCCATTGTTCCGGTGGCGCGGCGCGGCGAGACCGCCGCGGAGCGGCTCGGCACGCGACAGGCAGCCTAAGGTGGCTGTGCCCTTCACGGCTCAGGGTGTGCAGTCCGCGACTCAGGCTCAGTCGCGACTCAGGCTCAGGCTCAGTCACGACTCTGGCTTGGAGCGCAGTTACGACTCGGGTGAGAAATGGTCATGCGGCCGGTTCACGCAGAGATAACCTGAGCCGGTGCTCGCAGGCCCGCCTTCCCACTACGGCTATTTCGGACCGGTCGGAACCTTCACTCACCAGGCGCTCTTGACGCTGCCCCCATTACGAGACGAACCCACGCCGTACGCGACAGTGGGGTTGGCTCTGCAGGCGGTTCGTGCCGGTGAGGTCGCCGGCGCTCTGGTGCCGATCGAGAACTCAGTTGAAGGTGGCGTCTCGGCGACCTTGGACAACTTGACCTACGGAGAACCGCTGAGGATTACCCGGGAGGTCGTGCTACCGGTTCAGTTCACGCTGTTTGCACGGAACGGCACCCAACTTCACGAGGTACGCCGGGTGCTGACCCATCCACATGCGGCTGCGCAGTGCCGGGACTGGCTGGCTCGCCACCTCCCCGACGCCGTCATCACCGAGGGTGGCTCGACAGCGGCTGCCGCGGCGGAGGTGGCTGATCCTGGCTCGCGGTTCGATGCGGCGATATGCGCGGAGATTGCCGGCGAGTTGAACAAACTGACGCCGCTGGCGACCAGGATTGCTGACAACCCCGACGCGGTCACGCGATTTGTGTTGGTCTCCCGGCCCGGCCCGGTCGGTCCGTCCACCGGCGCCGACAAGACCACGATGGTTCTGTTCATGCGTGACAACCATCCGGGAGCCTTGCTCGAGATTCTCGAACAGTTCGCCAGTCGCGGCGTGAATCTGTGCCGCATTGAGTCACGGCCGACCAAGCGGAGCCTGGGTGACTACTGCTTCAGCGTCGACGCCGAGGGCCATATCGACGACGCCCGGCTCGCCGAGGCGATGATGGGACTCCATCGCGTTTGCGGTGATGTGGTCTTTCTGGGCAGCTATCCCCGGGCTGACCTGACGGAGCCGATCATCCCGCACGGCACCTCTAACGAGGCTTACGCCGCAGCCGCGACCTGGCTGCGGAAGTTGCGCGGCTGACCGCTGGCACTCCCGGCACCGCGAGATGCCGGGGGCGCGTCGCCGGTGCGATTGCCCCGTCGACCGTGGCGGGCTCACTGAGCGGCCGCGGTACCCGAAGCCGCAGTGCACCGGGCACAACCTCAGCTGTCAAGGTACTGCACTCTCCGACGTTGTCACCGTCGAGCTGAAATTCATCACGCTCGTCTACCGTGATGGTGACCCGGTGACCCGTCAGCCGATCCAGCTGATCATCAGGTTGTCTCCGCCGGGTCAGCACGCGGGTCGTCAGCCTGACCCAGTCCCGCAGGGTGCGCGGCGAGGCGACGAGCACGTCCAGCATTCCGTCGTCGGCACGTGCGCCTGGAATCAGCTGGATGTTGGCCAGCAGGAAACCAACATTGCCCACCACGATGAGGTGAGCGCGGCGCCTGAACGGCGGCTGATCATCGACGGCGACGGTGGCGTGCATGGCGGGATGGTTCGCGTTCTTCGCCGCCGAGACGAAGTAGGCCGCTGAGCCGACGGCCTTCTTGAGGTTCGGGTCGGCACCCTCCATGATCACGGCGTCCAGACCGATACCCGCCATCACCGCGAAATG
>JBKPTR010000012.1:0-6947 GCA_046735615.1 Actinomycetota bacterium | reverse complement strand
CGAAAGTCTGCGTGGCGGTCTGTCCCTCGCCGCGTCCGGCTTCGGGTTCTGGAGCCACGACATCGGAGGCTTCGAAGGACGTCCGGACCCGGCGGTGTTCAAGCGGTGGATCCCTTTCGGCCTGCTCTGCACGCACAGCCGACTGCACGGCAGCGACAGCTACCGGGTGCCCTGGCTCTTCGACGAGGAGGCCGTGGAGGTGCTGCGTCGGTTCACCCGCCTGAAGGCGCAGCTCATGCCGTACATCTATGGACACGCGGTGGCCGCGCCCGAGACGGGATGCCGGTGCTGCGGCCGATGCTGGCGGAGTTTCCCGACGACCCGGCTTGTGCGTACCTGGATCAGCAGTACATGTTCGGAGACCGCCTGTCGCGCCCGTGTTCACGGCATCCGGAGAAACCTCGCACTACATCCCGGCCGGCACCTGGACGCACCTGCAGACCGGTGCCACGGTACGCGGCCCCGCCTGGATGCACGAGGTCTGTGACTTCCAGACAGTGCCTGTCTTCGTACGGCCAGGAACGGTGCTGCCGGTCGGTGCCCGAGACGACCGGCCGGACTATCCGTACCAGGAGGACGTCACGCTGCGGGTATACGCATTCGCCGACGGCGACCGCACCACGGTAACGGTGCCTGCGACGACGGGCGAGGTCGCAGCAGTCTTCGAGGTGGTCCGAGATGATGGCACCCTGACGGTCAGGCGACTGGAGGGCACGGCGGCGTGGCGGTTGCTCCTCATGGCCGTGCCAGCGGTGACCGCTGTAAGCGGTGGTATGGCAGTGGCCGGCCCGAACGGCATCGAGATCAGCGTGGCGGCCGAGGAAGGTCGGTGCTCAGTCGAAGTGTAGTGGAAGCTTTGTTCGGCCTACCGCGCCAGTGAAGTTAGCTCCCGCCCGTCGTCGCGACAGCGCGTCGACCGCTCAGCTGGCTGATCTGCGGCGCGGGGATCGGTTCACGACCAACAGCTGACACGATCTTGACTGACCCAATTCTCACGGTGGCTACATGACCATTGATCAAGCTCTTCCGTGGGCGGTTCGACCTCTCCGTGCGACCGCATCCAAGATCACAGCTGCGAGTAGAACGGCTCCAGTGATCATGAACTTGATGGACGACTCAAGCCCAAGGAGATCCATGCCGTTGGCGATCGAGAAGATCACCAGGATGCCGAGCAGTGCCGAGTAGGTCGATCCGCGGCCACCGAACAGGCTCGTGCCACCGATGACCGCCGCCGCGATGGCGTAGAGGAGCGTCTCGCCACCACCGGAGGATTGCCCGGCGGCCAGCAACCGCGACGCCGCGAGGATGCCCCCGACCGCAGCCATCGCGGAGCAGAGCACGAACACGGTAATCCGCACCATGCTGATGTTGATGCCTGCCCGCCGCGCCGCCTCCACATTGCCGCCCACCGCGAATATTGATCGACCGTAGCGGGTCCGGCGCAGGATCAAATCGAAAAACACGACAAACCCGACGAAGATCAGCAGTGCGAGGGGCGTACCGCGGTCAGAATTGAACACGAGCACCGCGGCTAGCAGCAGTACTCCCAGGCCGACTGCCTTAAATACGGTGTCTGTGATCGGCGTGGTGACCAGGCCAGCTGCAGCCCGCCGGCGTGTGCCGGCCAGCGCGGACCCGACGTATGCGCCGACGGCCAGCAGCACGAGCAGGTAACCGACCCACGGCGGGAAGAAGGTGTTGGTGAGCGCGGCGACTGGGCCGTCGAATGGGAAGTTGATTGTGCCGGTATCACCAAGTACTGCCAGCTGAACACCTTGCCAGCCGATCAAGCCGGCCAGCGTAACCACGAAGGATGGCACCCCGAACCGCGTAAAGATCGTCCCCTGGATCAGCCCGATGAGCGCGCCAACCAGGATCGCCACGATGATCGCCAGGACAGCCGGCATGCCCTGCTTGATATTCAGCACGGCCAGCACGCACGCGCACAGCCCACTCACCGAGCCGACTGACAGGTCGATCTCGCCGAGCAGCAGCACCAGTACGATGCCGATCGAGATCGTGCCGACCGCGGTGGCCTGCAGGACCAAGTTGGTGAGATTTTGTGCGGACAGGAATCGCGGCTCTTGCAGGTAGAAGATCGTCCAGATCACTATGAGGCCGATCGCGACGGGTAGCGCGCCGAGTTCGCCGCCCCGGACTCGACGCCGAAAGATGACCCAGTAGCCGCGTAGCCCCTGTTCGCGGACCATCAGTCTCGGGTCAATGACGTCCTCTGGGACAGCCGCGGCCTGCTCGGTGGTGTCGGGAGCTTCGGTGCTCACAGCTCAACCTCCTCGTGACAATCGGCCGAGGTGCTCACTGCTCGGCCTCGTCGGTGCCTGACCCTGCAACATCCGCCGACGCATGACGCGCCGCTCGCCGGGCGACCACGTTATCCTTGGCGCCGGTGATCGTGGCGACGACCTCCTCCACAGACACTTCACCGACCCTAAATTCGCCAGCGTTTCGGCCCAGCCGCAGCACGACGATCCGATCGCATACGGCATTGGCATCGGCCAGGTTGTGGGTGATCAGGATGATGGCATGCCCGCGATGCTTCAGGCGCTCGATCAGCTCCAGCACCTGCGCTGTCTGCGCCACACCCAGTGCCGCGGTCGGCTCGTCCAGGATCACCACCTTGGGTTCGCCGACCAGCGACCGCGAGATCGCGACAACCTGCCGCTGGCCGCCGGACAGCGATGCAACCGGAATGCGCACGCTAGGGATCTTGGCGGCCAAGCTCCGCAACAACTCGGTTGAGCGCTTTTCCATGGTGACTTCGTCGAGTAGCGCAGTCCGGGTGTCCTCGCGGCCTAGGAAGAGGTTCGCCACCACGTCCAGGTTGTCGCACAGCGCCAAGTCCTGGTAGACGGTGGCGATCCCGAGCGCTGTCGCGTCCATCGGTTTCGTGATCGTCACCTCTTTACCCTCGAAATGGATCACTCCTTCGTCGTTGGGCCCGACGCCAGCGATCACCTTGATCAGGGTGGATTTGCCGGCACCGTTGTCACCGACGAGCGCCACCACCTCCCCCTGCCTAACCTCGAAGTGCACGTCGGTCAGCGCCTGGACGGCGCCAAACCGCTTGGAAATGCCCTCCATCTGCAATACCGGCGTTGCCGCGTTCGCTGCCATAGAGCCACCTTGTCTGCGCCTTTTGGTCGCCCGCCCTCTAGCGCTGTGCTAAGAGGGCGGACGTCGCATTAATCTTGATTCTTACGAAAGCCCGGCGCTGGCGCACGCCTTGGCATATTCACCTGTGCAGATCTGATCAACCGTCCAGAACTCATCCTTGATCACGGTGTCCTTGACGTTGTCTTTGGTGACTTCGACTGGGGTGAGCAGCACAGAGGGGACGTCCTTGGTGTCGTTCTTGACCGTGCTCGTAGTCCCCGACGGTGGCTTGCCCTGCAGCAGGTCATAGGCCATCTGTGCAGCCGTCTCAGCCTCCGGCTTGATCGCCTTGTAGATCGTCAGAGCCTGCTCGCCGGCCAGAATGCGCTGAATCGCAGCCAGTTCGGCGTCCTGCCCGGTGACCGGTGGCAGAGGGCTGACTCCAGCACCTTTGAGGGCTGCAATGGCCCCGCCAGCGGTGCCATCGTTGGCAGCGTAGACGCCGACGATCTTGTTCTTGCCGAGCGCCGTGATCGCTTGCTCCATCTCACGCTGGGCGTTATCCGGGCTCCATTCCGGAGTGTCGTATTCCTTACCAATCGTCACTTTGCCGTCCAGCACCGAGTGGGCGCCCTTCTTGAACAGTGTGGCGTTGTTGTCAGTCGGATCGCCGTTGATCATGACGATGTCGCCGGAGCTGGCTTTGTCGCCTAGGGCCTTAAGCAGGCCCTCGCCCTGCAGCTTGCCAACGCGCTCATTGTCAAATGAGATGTAGGCGTCGATCGGACCCTGGGTCAGCCGGTCATAGGAGAGCACCTTGACACCCTGTTGCTGCGCCTTTGCGACGATGTTCGCCGCCGACTTTCCGTCCACCGGATCCAGAACCAGCACCTTCGCACCCTTGGTCAGCGCTGCTTCCGCCTGCTGCTGCTGTTTACTCGCGTCCTGGTCGGCATTGGAGTAGAGGATCTCGCAGTTAGGACACAGCTCCTTGAATTTCGCTTCGAAGAGCGGGCGGTCCTGGGACTCGTAGCGCGCGGTCTTCGTCTCCGGCAACAAGAGTGCGATCGTTCCGCTCGCACCAGCTGCCGATGGGCTCTCGCCGCCGCCTGATGTGCTCCCCCCGCCACCACCGCCGCAACCGGCAAGCTGAACTGCCAATGCGAGTGCTGCACCGGCGATCAAGCCGGCACGCAGTCTTCCGTTCACATGGACCTCCGATGAAAGATAAATGGTGCGTGTACCTGGCGGCTAGCGTCCGAGATTTCGGGAGTCGGATGGTGGTCGGCCGGGCACGCCGATGCCGCGATCGTAGCTCCGCCGAACGCGTCAGACGGAGACAAGAGGTCCGACGCGCCCCAGCTGTCACCGGATCTTGACCTAGTGTCAAACAACTGGACCGCGCGATCAGAGCGGATGAGGACTGGAGAGAGCTGGTCCCGCTAACGCTTCTTATGTCGCCAGAATCCGAATCGCGAGCTCGAGGCTGGCCTCGGCCGCGACGAAGGACCGAACTCCAGAATCTCGACCGTCCCGTGACCCGGCTGCGGCGCAGCGCCGCCTTCGACCGAGATCATGAGCTCCAGCGCCTCATCCTCGTAGCCGTCAGCGAGTTCACGAACGAGGTCCATGCGGCCGGCAACCAAGGCCGCCTCTATCCGCTCTGCGTAGTGGGCTCGCAGGAAGGCCAGACCTTCCTCGAACGGCGTCGCCGACATGAACATCTCCTACCACGACCCCGAGCCTTGTTTGCAGTCTAGGTTCACCACATATGGGCGAGAGCTCGAGCGTCCAGCTTCGCGGGAATGCGGGAAACGGTGGACATGTTTGAAACCATAGGTCGGCTATGAAATCCGGCCGCAAAATGGTGTGACGAGTATCAAAACGTGGGCCAATCAAGACGGAATCATCCGAGGGGAGCTGCAGGTGAAGATCGGAATCGGCCTGCCCAATCCAGTACCGAACCTCAAAGGAACCTTGCTCATTGACTGGGCGCAACGAGCAGAAGCGGCTGGCTTCTCGGGACTGGTCACCATCGACCGGATCGCATATCCCAGCCACGAATCGCTAACGTCTCTAGCGGCAGCCGCTGGAGCGACGGAGCGCATCTCGCTAATGACCAATATCCTGCTCGCGCCGATCTATACTCCAGTGCTCCTGGCGAAGACGGCAGCCAGCATTGACCAGATCTCGAACGGCCGCTTCGCTCTCGGCCTAGCAGCAGGCGGACGCCCAGACGATTACGAGATCACCGGTCGGGACTTCCATCGGAGAGGCCGGGAGTTCGACAATGCCCTCGATGTGATGCACCGCGTCTGGCGCGGGGAGGCCCTTGCGCCCAACTCGGCCCCCGCGAGCCCGACACCAACTCGGGATCAACGCGTCCCCATCCTGTTCGGCGGCACCAGCCAGAAGGCCGTCGAACGAGTCATCACGTGGGGAGACGGCTGGACCGCCGGAGGCTCGCAAGCTGCCCAGGCCGGCCCGTTTGCCGAAGGAATACGCAGCGCGTGGTCGGCAGCCGGACGTAGCGGAGAGCCCCGACTTGCCGCGCTTGCCTACTTTTCACTAGGCGATGACGCGGAGGAGGCGTCGCGTCGCTACCTATTGGACTACTACCGCTTCGTCGGCGACTTCGCGGGCCAGATTGCCGAATCTGCCCATCGATCGGTTTCCCAGGTGCGCGATGCGGCGAAGGGTTTTGAAGATGCCGGTTTCACGGAGTTCTATTTCGATCCGACGGCAGCCACACTCGACCAAATTGACCGCCTGGCAGCGGCCGTACTCTCATGATCGCTGCCCAGGGCGGGCTCGCTGTGACGGGTTCGACTGGCCGACTCGGTTCGCGGGTAGCCCGTGGACTCTCCCAGCTCGGCGTCGATCAGCGACTTGTGGTACGCGATCCAGCGAAGGCTCCAGCCTTGCCCGGCACTCACCTCGCGACGGCCGACTATGGTGATCGAAACGCTGTCCGAACGGCATTGACCGGTGCCCATACCGTGTTCATGGTCTCCGCCGCCGAGACTTCCGACCGTGTCCAGCAGCACGTCAACTTTATTGACGCGGCCGTCGACGCCGGCGCACAGCGGATCGTGTACGTGTCCTTCTTCGGCGCCTCCCCAACGGCAACCTTTACGCTGGCTCGCGACCACTGGGCCACCGAGGAGCATCTACGCTCAGTCGGTATTGCCCACACGATCTTGCGCGACAACATCTATGCCGACTTCACGCCGCACTTCCTCGGCACCGATGGCAACATTCGTGGACCAGCGGCTGACGGGCGGGTAGCGCTCGTGGCACAGGCCGACATTGCTGAGGTTGCCCTTGCGGTCCTCACCAGCGATGGGGCGTACGACGGACGGACGCTGAATCTCACGGGGCCGGCAGCCTTGACCATGGGCGAGATCGCAAGCCTTTTGAGTGATTATCTCGGCCGGACCGTTTCCTACATTCCGGAGACGATCGAGGAGGCGTACGCCTCCCGTGCCTCCTACGGTGCGCCGGAATGGCAAGTAGAAGGTTGGGTCAGCACGTATCTGGCGATAGCGGTTGGCGAGCTGGCTGCCGTTACCGAGGACATTCCTGAGGTGACAGGTCATCCGGCCATGTCATTGGAAGAGGTCCTTGCAGCTGCGGACCACTAGAGCGATCGCCGTCTTAGGTCGTCGCTAGGCGTTCCGCAGGATTCGCGCTACCTCACGCTGGCCACGCCGCTCAGCATGCTGCAAAGCTGTCACGCCTTGACGATCGCCGATCTTGGGGTCAGCGCCGGCGTCAAGAAGGATGGTCACGATCTGCTGGTAGCGCCGGGATCCATCGCCGAGGATGACTGC
>JBKPTR010000011.1:0-16601 GCA_046735615.1 Actinomycetota bacterium | reverse complement strand
TTGGGAAGGGGTTGATGATGATGCTTCGACTGACCCTGGCCTCAGCAGTTCCTCCGTCGGCGTCGGCAGTGCGAACGTCCGTTTCCCAGACCGCCAAGTGACGGCGGCGCGCTGGTCACCTACCATGACGCTCTGCTTTCCACTCCAAAAGTGCGAGTCGACGGTGACAGGCCCGGCGACGTCCGGGATTGTGATCGGCCCGTTACGCATAATTGCCCCCAGAGTTGGAATCGGTTCATTCATGGCGAACGCTACTCGGGGAGAGGGTAGTACTCGGACAGTTTGGAGATCTGCCAAACACACCCAAATTTGCCGGCGGCGTCAGTATTCCTTTCACAGCACCGGATTAGTTTCGGCGTAATCGTCAGCCGCTCGGTCGTGGGGGGGTCATCTACGGCCAGCGGAACGAAGATTCGCTAGGGAGGCCCTTTCGCTGCCGTCGTGGCGATTCTGCGCCGAACAAGCGACGCTCCACAACTCAAGTGGTTTGCGGGCCGTCGCGGTCTGTTTGGAGGGCTAGAGCCCCACCTCCCGCGAAGTGTTAAGTACACGACGTCGGGGCAGAGGCTTGCCGCGCCGAAATTCTCCTGGCTTGAATGTCCTCGAAGTTTCGACCGGACTCCATCTACCGGCCGGCTGATAGCCGCCGGGCATCAACCGCCCGGCTACCTCCTGCTGGGCAGCGGCCAGCGTTTGCGAGACAAGGTCGAATTCATAGGTGGACTCGTCGTCGTACCCGCCCTATGTAGCCGGCGGGGTGCCCGCCCCCAATTAGATCCGTGACGACGGATCTAGCAACACTAAGCCCCCGGCGCGTCATGCGACCGGGGGTTTACCAATTCGTCATGCAGGGCCGGGAGGTCTAACGGAATCGAACATCTATTCGGTACCGTGGATGGTGCCTGCCATGTAAGGCTAGAGCCCCATACTTCGCTCCGGGGCTCATCTGTCAGGTCCTTTCGATTTGGGTTAGATCAAGCCGAACAGCCAGGCGACTGCTGCTGCAAGGGCGGCAATGATGATGATGCCGACCAGCAGCTGGCCGAGGAAGCTCACGATTTCCCACAGCCAGCCGTGTGGCCGCGGGGCGGGCTGTGGCGCGGTCACAGCCGCCGGGATTTGATATGGGCCAGCGTTGTGGCAGCTTCGGCGAACAACCTTGTGAGCATGGCCGCGACCTCGGGGAAGTATTTCGGATTAACCATCGTCGACTGTAGTGGCCAGACGATGGGTACGACGGCCGCCATGTCTGCTCTAGCGCCCATGGACCCATCTGCCGGCCCACCTCGTCACACATGATCCATTGCGTGGAGAACTGCTCCACGTGAGCGCTCAGCTCCAGCACCAGGATCCACCCGTCATGCCCGCTGAGAACATCCCACGCGAGCCACCGCCCTCGATGACCAACGCGACGCGATAACGGTTGGGACCCGGAACACCCAGGTCCCCAACACTTCGATGACAGATTCCACACTCAAGTCGCTGTGCGCTCCACCAGCCCACTCAGACTGATCATGTATGTGTCGGATGCCGCATCGTATGTGATCGAGTACTTCGTCGGGTAAAGGCCCGTCTTCTGGTACTCCTGCGGCAGCTTCAGATCATTCGTCACGTTGGGCTTGCTGCGCAAGTAATCGAGCGTGACCATCGGCTCGGCGAAAGCGTACTTGCCATCCCACGAGCCGTTGATGAGGACCTCGGTGAACTTGTACTCACCGGGGACGAGCGGCACGGTCGCGTCCGCCAGGTGTTGTCCCATGCCGGGAACAACTGCCTCTTCAGGTGGAGTGTTCGGGATTGCGCCGTAATCCTCCGGAACGAACTTTTCGTCCGGGAGCTTCATTCCCCTCGCGGCGAAATCCGCGTTCTCTGGGTTGATCTCCTCAACTTCCTTCTGAGTCAGGTAGAAGAAGTGGACGTCGAAGTGCGGCAGGTCGAAAACTCCCGGTGGCGGGTGGCCGCCTGGCACGAAATCGAAGGTCCCATGATCTACAGCTACACCTTTGGCCTCATCCGGGAAGTACAGCGGCTGGCTTGGCAGTGGCGGCCCAGCTTCGGCGTCATGCGGCGGTTCGGGCAGACCCTGGAGCGTTGCGGCGTCGAAAGCGAATCCGAGCTCGGTCGGTTTGCCGTCGTCGGCCGTGACGACGTAGGTCTTCACCTTTCCGTTTCCGAGGGCCAGTTCGGACCCATAGGACGTTCCCGCTTTGCTTGCTTGAGCGGTGGAGCTGCAGGCTGAGAGAGCGACCGCTAGCGCGGCCGCGGCGGACAAAGCCACCGCCCAAGACACATGGCGACTTCGAGCCATAGTGCACCTCCTGCTGGACGAGTGCGCAAACTGGCACATTGTGAATTCTCTTACGTGTGATAGGACAGCCATGGCTGCCCGCTGATACATGCTCGGGCTTTTGCCCTGGTGAACGTGTGCAACGACATCGCGAACGGCCTGTCCTGGCGAGGCGCCCTGCTCCGCGATTCCTCAGCGCTCATGCCGCTGTAGGCGATGTCCATCAGTGCTCGATGCCGCTCGAACCGCTCCCCGTTCATTGGCAGTATCAGCCGCCCCCGTTCCAGCGTCTTTTGTAGGGAGCATCGGTGAAGTTGGAGGCAGCTATGCACCCGTTCTTGGTTCTAATCATTGTTGCTTTCGGCGGGGCTATCGTCGGTTTGATTCTGCAAGCCCCGGCAGGGGAGGCAACCGGGAGCGAGCATCCCTTCCTCAAGCTCCTGGGCTACGTCTTAATTAGTGTCGGCGTACTGCTCGGCGCCATTGCAGGGCTCGGGGCCGCACTGGGAAGCGATAACCCAGAGTGGTTCATTTGAGCAGTTCGCCTCCGCCTTACGCCGGCCAACCGGTCGGATTACCCGCCCCACGGCCAACATCTGCGCTGCGTTGCTGCTGCTTGTGCAAAGGATCCGCAAAGAACGTCTTCCTTTAATTCTTGCGTCGCGGCCTGATGCGGTGACTCGAATGCCTCCTCAGCCCCAGGTCAGCATGCCTTCTGCAGCCGATCAGAGGAACGGATGAAACATGATTGCCAACGCACCTGCACGAGCCGACATCACCCCAATCTGGCATGCTAAATGGCCAGCTGCCGTGCTGGTGCTGGGAGTAGCGATCACATGGGGTGCCAGCTTCCCGGTGGTCAAGTCCACCGTCGGCGAGGTGAGCCCGCCACGGCTGGTCGGTTGGCGCTTCGTCGTGGCCACAGTCACCCTGCTAATGCTGCGGCCTCGGGTCCTCTACGAGCTGAACCCGCGAACGCTAACCCGTGGGTCCGTGCTGGGAGCGCTGCTCGGCATCGGTTTTGTGCTCTGCACGGTGGGCATGCAGACGACGTCGGTGTTGATCTCGGCGTTCGTCATTGGGACCACCGTGGTCTTGGCTCCGCTCATCGCGTGGGTCTGGCTAGGGCACCGACTGACGACCCGGGCAGCCGCTGCAGTGTCGCTGGCTTTCGTGGGGCTGGCAATGATCACGATCCGTGGCTTCGCCGTGGGGCCCGGAACGCTGCTGATCTTGGCAGCTGCGGTCTTGTGGGCCGCTCATTTGGTGGCGCTGGAGCGGTGGTCACGCGTGGATCGCCTGCACGGTCTCACGCTGGTCCAGCTGGCTGCGTCTGCCGCGGTCGCTCTGGGCTGCCTGCTGGTATTCGAAGACGGGCAAGGATTGTGGCGACCGATGTCGGCGTCTGCCGCGGTCGGCATCGTTTTTCTTGGGGCCATAGCCACCGGCGGCGCCTTCCTTGCGTTGAGCTGGGCGCAGACGCGGCTGGATTCGACCACGACTGCGGTGATCTTGACCCTCGAGCCGTTGGTGGGAGCGGGCCTGGGCGTCGCCCTGGGTGACACCTGGACCGTAGCCATCCTGGCTGGCGGGATCGCCGTACTCACCGCCGTCTTCCTAGTCGCATGGACTGGCCGACATGCCTTTCCGCTCAACGATTGTCAAGCTAGGGTGCCGGGCGTGGACTCGGTGGTGAGCACGGATAACTGAGCTAAATCGCGCTCATCTTACGGCAGGAAGATCATCAATACCAAAATATAGAGAACAATCGACAGGGGGATGGCAAACCCCTCGATCCTCCGCAGGCCTCGCTGAATTCCATCGAGAGGATATCGCGAGCGAAATAGCCCCATTGTATTCAACCTCATGGTGCATCTGGACCAGATATTACGGATCTACTTGCCACAGGCAAAGTCATGACCGCGCTCAGAACCATGGAATAACCGCTGCGTCGCTGTTTCCTGGCTTGGTTGGATTAGGTCGGTTTGCGCGAGCTGCAGCAGGTTTGCCCGACGAACTTGAGGATCAGCTCGGACTTTAGCCAGAAGGTGCAAACCACTTCAACCGTCGACATTGTTCCTCGACAACTACGTGCGGTCACGGCCATGACTAGTCGTCGTCATTCGGCCCCAGGGGTGCTCGTGGAAGGCACTCCCGGGGCTCTCGTGCATGTTGACGTTACTTCAGTCTGGCGAAGACGATCAGAGCCAGCGCTTTGAACTGGTCTTTCGACGGCCTGGCGCACGAGCCGCTACAGTCGACGGAATGTCGAGCCATATGCAGACCCGCCGTCGGCGCAGGCTCTTGGCGCTGGTGCTGGCCGCCGTGGCTATCGGGCTGGTGGTCGTGGAGCCGTTCCCAAAGGGCAAGGTGCTGCTCTCGCTCACCTCTACGCACGGCGTCGATACCGGCGACATCCCCGCGCTCGCGATGCTGCTAGTCGCGGCCCACCTCGTCATCCGTTCATAGTCACGGACAATGACAGTCGGACTGTTAAGGTACGACGTCAAGCCATCCGCTAGCTGGGCCACGTCACTCTGAGACGGCCACATTATCGACGGCTGGCCAGCTCGATTGGTGGGTGAAAGAACGCAGGAATGGTGCGGTCGCGTACGCGGTGCAGACCGCCGTCAACGCTGGGTCAGAGCTGTCGATCTTCGTCCTGCGAGCGGCTCACAGTCTTGACTTCAGTCGTTGAACGCGGGCTGCCCTGTCGTCGTTGGACGCTCCTGGCGCGGCTTTGGACACTCCGTGACAATCGCTGCCGTGAATGAGGATTCGCTATGCGGCATGAGTTCGAGCTCTACTACACGTCTGATATCGGTCTATGACGTAAGCGGCGCTTAACTGAACGCGGCTGAGCTGGGCAACGTGCCCCAGGTGAGCCGCCGTTCAGGCCTGTGCCTGGTGAACCGCGGGAGAGTTTGCGACGTCGCATCCTCCACGCACCAAAGTCTCACGCGGTCCAGATAGTCAGAGCTGGGCATTAGGGTGCCTTGGGTGCTCTCCGTCGCACTCGCCGCTCTCTCAGGACTCATCTGGGGCGTCGGCGACTTTGCCGGCGGAAAGGCAACGCAGCGAGCCGCGGTGCTCCCCGTGGTGTGGTTATCGAAGCTGGTGAGTCTGCCGCTGCTCGCCATCTATCTGATCGCGACGTACGTGCCTGTGACGGCAGTCGGCCTCGCTTGGGGTGGTCTTGCCGGCGTGGCAGGTGTCGTTGGCTTGGTGCTGTTCTACCGCGCGCTTTCCGCAGGCGCCATGGCGGTGGTCGCGCCCGTCACGGGCGTCACCTCAGCTGCCATTCCGGTCGTGGTTGGACTTGTCGCTGGCGAGCGACCTTCGATTTCCCGACTGCTCGGCGTGGGGTGCGCGCTGCTGGCAATCGCCCTGGTGAGCATGTCGCCGAGTCCGCCAGGAGATCGCCAGCTGATCACCTGGAGACTTGTCGTTGAAGCGGTCGGCGCTGGCATCAGCTTCGCGCTGTTCTTCATCTTGATCGCGGTCGCAGGCGAGTCGGCCGGTGGCTCGGCGGGGATGTGGCCGATCCTCGGTTCGCAGCTCAGCGCCCTGATCATCGGCGGCCTGCTCCTGCTGATGACGCGACCCGGCCCCTGGCCCCGGCAGACCGCCCTACGCTGGGCGGCGGTCGCCGGCCCTTGCGACATGACAGCCAACGCCCTCTATCTTCTGGCCACTCGTGGCGGAGATCTCAGCGTCGTCGCGCCGATCGCCGCACTCTATCCGGTGACAACGGTGATCTTGGCACTGATCATCGAGCACGAGCGGCTTCGTGGCATTCAGGTAGCCGGCCTCTCGTTCGCGGTGGCCGCCCTGGTGCTCGTCAGCGGGTAATCGATCACTTTCCACTCCAAGTTCCAGCCTCGCCTGTAGCCTCTCAGGGGAGGTAAAGGTGCGCGCAGGCGTCGAATATCCACATCGAGTGGCCATGGTCAGCATGCACACGTCGCCACTCGCCACACCGGGGATGGGAGACGCCGGCGGCCTGAACGTCTACGTCGCCGAGCTGGCGCGGCGGCTCGGCGAACGCGGCATCAAAGTGGACGTCTTCACACGCCGTGATGCACCCGACCTGCCGGATATTGTCGACATCCACGAGCACACCAGGGTGATACACCTCACAGCAGGACCTGCGGAGCGGGTCGCCAAGGAAGCGCTGCCCTCGCTGACAGATCAGTTCTCCGCTGCGCTGGAGAGACGCCTTGCCGATCATGATCTGATTCACACTCACTACTGGCTTTCCGGGCAGGTCGGTCTGCAACTAAAGTGCAGGCACGGCATCCCGCTCGTGCACACCATGCACACCATGGCCCGGGTAAAGAACTCCAATCTCGGCCGTAACCATGCAGTCGAGCCCGATGTACGCGAGCGCGGCGAGGCTGCGGTTGTTCACGAGGCGGATGTGCTCACCGCCAGCACCAGCGATGAGGCAGCGGAACTGCGCAGTCATTACGGCGCTAGGGCCGAGCAGATCATGGTCGTGCCGCCCGGAGTCGACTTGCGCACTTTCCATCCATGCGACCAGCCCAAGTCAAGAGCCCAGTTCGGCGTCCCTCAAGACATCCAGGTCATCTTGTTCGTTGGCCGCATCCAACCCTTGAAGGCGCCTGATGTGTTGATCAGGGCAGTTGCCGAGCTGGTACGGCGAGATCCGCGACGCCGTGATCGACTGCAGTTGATCATCATCGGTGGACCGAGCGGTTCGGACCCCGAGTGGTCAAAGACACTTGGCCCGTTGGCGGTTGATCACGGCATCGACGACATGGTGGACTTCCGCCCCCACTCGGCCCGCTCGGAACTGTTCCGCTGGTACTGCGTGTCGGACGTCGTGGCTGTGCCCTCCTACAACGAGTCCTTCGGACTGGTCGCGCTCGAGGCGCAGGCATGCGGGCGGCCGGTGGTCGCGACCGATGTAGGCGGTCTCCGGCATACAGTGCGTGATCACTACAGCGGCCTGCTGGTGAGCGGGCACGACGAGCGCGAATGGGCAGATGCCCTGGCTGCAGTCCTCGATGATCATGACGAGAGGATCAGGATGGGCGCCAACGCGGCGGCGCACGCCGCGACATTCAGCTGGGACAATACCGCGGCCGCCACGCTCCAGGCTTACCGCAGGGCTATGACGGCCTCGTTGCCCACGGCCTGACCGTTTCGCAAGCTACCTTTTCGCGCTGGCATGGCTTTCGGGCTCTGTCGTGTCCTCAACGGTCAGCGGTGTCGCAAATATCCTCCACGGCCTGCCGCTCGGCTTTGACGCAGATGGCCTCCACAAGACCGCCGGCGATCATGAGCGCCAGACAATGTAGGCACCGGAGATCATCCGGACGCGCCCGACGGTGTCGAACAGCGAGCTGAGCATTGCCGGCCTTCCGTCTGCGCTGAGTCGGCGGGAATGTAACTACGTACCCCAGAAGACCCTCTCTACTACCGCCCTGGCTCGTCGCGTGACCCGACGGTAGTCAGCAAGGAGGTGAGAGGACTCCCCTGGCCCGTAACCGAGCAGCTCGGCGAGGCTGGCCAGCTCCCGGTTGTCGCTTGGCAGCGAATCCGAGCCGCGCCCCCTCATCAACATGATCTGATTGCGGATCCGGCTTGCCAGCATCCAGGCCGCCTCGAGGTGTCCGGCGTCCATCGCGTCGATGATGCGGGCGTCGCGGGCGGCTTGCAGCGCCACAATCGTCTGCGAGGAACGCAGAGCGCGCAGCTCGTAGGCATGCTGGAGCTGGAGAAGCTGAACCGTCCATTCAACATCGGCGATTCCACCCGGCCCCAACTTTGTGTGCTTGGCTGGATTCGCGCCCCGCGGTAATCGCTCGGCCTCGACTCGGGCCTTCAGCTTGCGTATTTCGGTCAACTGCGACGTGGTCAATCCGCCCTCAGGCCAGCGGTGGGCATCGATCTCGGCCATCAAGGCTTTGCCAAGCTTCTCGTCGCCCGCTAGGGCCTCAGCACGAACGAGGGCCTGCATCTCCCACGTGGACGACCACCGGCTGTAGTAGTTGCGATAGGCGCTCAGCGAGCGGATGAGGGCACCGCCCTTGCCCTCCGGCCGCAGGTCGGTATCGATGTTCAACGATGGGTCGGCAGCGGGCCGGGTCAGCAGCGTGCGCGTCTCTGTAACGACCGCGGCGGCAATTTTGACGGGGTCGCTGTCCGGATCGCCACCGTCGTCCATCACGAACATGGCATCGGCGTCGGAGGCGTACGACATCTCCCGACCGCCCCAGCGGCCCATCGCGATGACAGCGATCCGCGGCATCGGTTCCCTGCCGGAGGCTTCGCGCGCCACAGCCAGAGTTGCATCGATCGTCGCCGATGCCAAATCGGCGAGAGCGGCCCCCACACTCACGACGTCGTTGTCGCCGAGCAAGTCACCGGCTGCTACCCGAAACAGCTCTCTTCGCCGAATCGCCCGGATTGCCTCAACCGCTGCCACCTTGTCGCTCTGCCGGCCAGCAGCGGCGTGCATCTCGGCCTTCAGCTCTGCCAATGATCGAGGCCGGAGCTCTTGATCATCGGCGAGCATCTGTACGGTCTGTGGGGCGCGCTTGAGCAGCTCGACCGCGTACCGGCTGGAAGCGAGGATGCGAGCCAGCCGCTCCGCCATAGCGCCCTCGTCGCGCAGCGCCCGCAGGTACCACGGGGTGGTGCCCAGCGCCTCCGATACCTGGCGGAACGCGAGTAGGCCATGATCAGGATTTGGCGCTTGTGCGAACCAGCCGAGCATCGCCGGCAACAGCTGGCGCTGAATCTCAGCCTGCCTGGTGACGCCCTGGCTAAGCGCCGCTATGTGGCGCAACGCCGCCGTCGGATCCGCATAGCCAAGGGCTCTCAGTCGGTCCAGAGCTGCGTCAGCGGTCAGCCTGAGCTCCTTGGACGGGATCTTGGCCACCGTATCGAGCAGCGGTGAATAGAAGAGCCGCTGATGCAGCCGGCGTACCCGCTGGGCGGTGTGGCGCCAGGTACTGAGGAGCTCGTTCACCGGGTCCTTGTAACCAAAGGAGCGGCCCAGCCGGCGAAGATCATGATCGTTGTTCGGCAGCAGGTGGGTACGCCGTAGATTGAAGAGCTGGATGCGATGCTCGAGTGCTCGCAGGAACCGATAGGCCAGCGCGAAACCTTTGCCGTCCTCGCGGCCAACGTAGCCGTTGTCGATCAAGCTCTTGAGGGCCGGCAACGTGGCTCGCGACCGCAATCGCTCGTCGACCCGTCCGTGCACCAATTGCAACAGCTGGACCGAGAACTCGACATCGCGTAAGCCACCCTCGCCGAGCTTGAGCTCGCGGCCCTGGTCCCGTGCCGGAATATGGGCCACTACGCGCTTCCGCATTGCCTGGGTATCGGCAACGAAGTTCTCCCGCTCCGCGGCGCGCCACACCATCGGTGTCACGAGGTCCACAAATGACTGTCCAAGCTCAAGATCACCCGCGGCAGGCCGAGCCTTGAGCATCGCCTGGAATTCCCAGGTCTTGGCCCACTTCTCGTAATAGATGCGATGACTGGACAACGTGCGCACCAGCTGACCGGCCTTACCTTCCGGCCTGAGGGCGGCGTCCACCTCCCAGATCGTCCCGGCCGAGGTATGTGCCGAGCAGACCCGAGTCATCTCGGCAGCCATCCGGGTCGCGATCTGCACAGCCTGGTCGTTGCTGACCAGCGGAGTGCCATCCTCGTCCAACAAGGGTTCGGCGACGAAGAGCACGTCGACGTCGCTGACGTAGTTGAGCTCCTGGGCGCCGCATTTGCCGAGTCCGACCACCGCCAGCCGCGTCTTCGAGGCGTTTTCGCCAAGCTTGAGTCGAGCGATCGACAGAGCCGCCTCCAGGGTGGCGTCCGCCAGGTCCGACAGCTCGTCGGCAACGTCAGCGAGCACCTCGATCGGCTCAGGCGCACCGAGGTCGCGGGCGGCGATGCGCAACAGCGCTCCGCGATAAGCAATGCGTAGTTGATCGCCGGTCGGATCGGTCGCGATCGGCGTCGGCGATTCCGGGTCGGCGCCCGTCGCCTCCAACAGCTCGCGCCGCAACGAGGCTGCAGGAACCTTTACCAGTTCGGTCTCGAGCAGCCCGAGATGTTCCGGGTGAGCGATCAGATGAAGGCTCAGCTTGTTGCTGCCGCCCAAGACCATGACCAATTGGCGCGCCAGAACAGGCTCAGCCGTCATTCGGGCGAGCAAATCCGATACTTGGTCACAAAGCCGATCCAAGCCTGCCAGCGCTAGATCGGGATCGGCCGATTTGGCGAGCAGATCGAGCAACGGCTCATATTCGTCAGCCCAGTGATCGATGATGCGTTCTGCCGTCACCGCGTCGACGAAGCCTCGCCGAGCCAGTGTGCCTTGCATCGTCTCGATCCGGATCATGAGCTTGATGCTATTTCTTCTGGTCGTGCGGCGCCCCGGGAACCTGGCGCCGTCGTCATCTCACCACCACCGTGGCTGGTAGCGTCACTGCGGAGGTCGGGCAGGATGGCAACAACACGGCTGCAGCCACAGGAGGCCTTGCTGGAGCAGTCGCGAACGGTTCAGGCCTGGTTGCGTGCCTTACCAGCGGACGCTTTCGAGCGCCCAACTGTGCTGCCAGATTGGGACGTACGGCAGCTCGCGGGTCACCTCGTCCTCGTCCACGACAGCCTTAGACAGTCCTTGGATCAGCCGACCAAGGAACCTGCTCTGCCGACCCATGAGTTCGTGAGGCGCTATCGGCGCGATGTCGAGATGATCATGGCGGCTACGCTCGAAGCCTCCCAAGGCCTTTCTGGACAAGCGGTTCTCACGCGCCTCGAGTGCGCGATTGATGACCTCGCCGCGAGACTCGATGCCCAAGTCCGGATGTCGCAGGTGATCATGACGCCACGTGGGCCGACCGCCATCGAGGACTACCTTGCAACCCGAATTGTCGAGCTGGTCGTGCACACCGACGACCTCAACCGCTCGCTTCCTGAGGCGGCGCCAGCGGAGCTGCAGCGCAGTGCCCTTTCCCGGTGCGCGCGTACCCTCGCCGGCATTCTGGCTGGGCAACATTCCGGCCGCTCCGTCGAGGTCAGGGTGCCGCCGTACGCCGCAGTGCAGTGCGCGATCAGTGATCCCGGGCCAACCCATACCCGCGGGACCCCGCCGAACGTCGTGGAGACCGACCCAGTGACCTTCCTGCGGTTGGCGACCGGCCGCATCACCTGGACCGACGCTGTGGCCAACGGCACTGTCCACGCATCCGGACTGCGTGCCGACCTCTCTGCGGTCCTGCCTCTCCTCTCCTGACGTGCGATTTGCCAGAATCTAAACACCAACTGTGGTGCTGTCGTTCTGACAAGTCGAAGCGAGATGGAGCAGCAAGGTCCCGGCCACCAGCCGCGACTGGCGGGACACGCTCGATGCGGCCAGTCGTCGAGGGTTCATTGGACGTTCCGCGGAGATGGCAACGTTCCAAGCATTACTCGAGCGCCCGGAAGATGTCGCCGTCCCCTGGCTCTCGGGCGTCGGTGGTGTCGGCAAGACCGCATTGATGCAAGCCTGTGCCGGTCGAGCCAGGCAGGCTGGCTGGCGAACGGCGCGCATCGATGGCCGTACAGTGGCACAGTCACCGCAGGCCTTTGCCGATGCCGTCACGACAGCTGCAGCCACCAACTGGTCAGATTCAGACATTGACGGCGCTGACGCCAGTGGCCTCGCGATCTTCGTCGACACCTACGAACGGTTGGAGTCACTCGATGGCTGGCTCCGCGAGCAGTACCTGCCTAGCCTCCCGGCGCAGACCCTGATCATGATCGCCAGCAGACAGTTGCCCAGCATGGAGTGGCGCACCGATTCCGGCTGGGCCGCGGTGCTCCAGGTGCTACCGCTTCGCAACTTTCGCCCCGAGGAGAGCCGTGCCTACCTGACGAGTCGTGGAGTGCCAGGGCCGCTGCAGACCGAGGTCCTCGGCTTCACCCACGGCAACCCGCTCGCGCTGGCACTGCTCACCGACCTGTACCGGCTGCAGCCCGAACGCTTTACCGTTCGCCATCCTGACGTGATCCAAGCGCTCGTACTCCGGCTGCTCGATGATGTCCCTACACCGCTGCATCGGCGGGCACTTGAAGTATGCGCGCATCTGCGCCTCACTACTGAGGACCGGCTTGCCGAGGCGCTCATGATCAGCGACGCCCGCGAGCTTTTCGACTGGCTGCGGAGCTTGTCGTTCATCGAGACCGGATCCGCGGGAGTATTTCCGCACGACCTCACGCGGGACGTCATCGAGGCCGACTTGAGGTGGCGCAGCCCGGAGCGTTTCCGGCAGTTACACGAGGACGTTCGCCGTGGAATCGTCCGCCAACTCCAGCATGGCAGTACCGCCGAGCGGCAGATGGCATTCTCCGACCTGTTGTTCCTGCACCGCAATAACCCGATCATGCGTCCGCTGTTTCAGTGGGACACGCTTGGGCAGGCGCCACCTACTCCGGGTGCGACCCAAGACCACGACCTGCTGGTCGACATCGTGCGGCGGCACCAGGGCAACACTTCGGCAGAGATCCTCCGGCATTGGATACGCCGGCAGCCGGACGGATTCTGGATGTTCTACGACGCCGCCGGGGACGTCATCGGCTTTGTTTGCATGCTCGAGGTCGCCTCGGCGACCGAGGAGGACTGTCAGCTCGACCCGGCTATAGCCGCTGCCAGCAGCTATGCCGCACATTTCGCTCCGCTACGACCGGGTGAGCAGGTGCTCTACAGTCGCTGGGGGTTGAGCCGGAGCGCCACGATTCCAAGTGACACCCCGGGGGTGTGGGAGCTCATTTGCACGGTCAATGTGACGCAGTGGTTCGGCGCGCCACGGCTGTCGTGGTCCTTCGTCGCCGTCGAGGATGCCGACCGTTGGACACCCTTCTTCAGCCACATTCGTCAGGACCGTGCCTCACGGGCGGACCTCAGTGTCGGCGGCCGCACGTATGCAGTGTTCGCCCACGACTGGCGGGCCGAACCGCCCCTGACCTGGCTGCGGGAGATGGCAGAGCGAGAGCTGACAACTACGCCGTCGGATGAGGATGGTCTGGAAACTCAAACGTCGATCGTCGTGCTGTCGCATCCTGAGTTCACGGCGGCTGTTCGACAAGCCTTGCGCGACTATTCGAGGCCCGACCGGCTGGCCGGGAATGCGTTGCTGTCCTCGCGCCTGGTCGTCGATCGAGACCAAGACCAGTCCCCGGCTGATGCCCTCCGTCAGTTGATCCGGCTCAGTGCAGAAGACCTGAACACGCATCCCCGCGATCAGCGGCTGTACCGCGCCTTGTACCGCACCTTCTTCAATCCGGCAGCGACACAAGAGCAGGCTGCCGACCTGCTCGGTTTGCCGTTCAGCACCTACCGGGCCCACCTGCGAGCCGGCACGGAGCGAGTCACGGAACTGTTGTGGCAGCGGGAGTTGTATGGGGCCGAGGGTTCAGCGTCGACCTTAAGCACGGGCAAAACCTGACAAGAAGCGAGCACTTTTCGACCTGGGAACCTGACAACTCCGGGCCCTAACCTCCACTGAGTATGACGGCTGCGTAGCGCGCCGGAGCCATTCGGAGGTGTGGTCGATGAAGTTACTCGAGCCGGTAAAGCGGTACTTCGAAGCGTGGAACTTGCACGACGGCGGCGCTATCGCCGCCTGCTTCGATTCGGGCGGAGGCTATGCCGATCCATTCTCCGGCCAGCTATCCCCGCAGGGCATCAGCGGGTACGCGTCCAGCCTGTTCAGCGCCTTCCCTGATTTGCACGTCGAACTGCATGTCACCGCGGTTGACGAACCGCACGTCGTTGCGCAATGGACCATGACGGGCACCCAGTCCGGGCCGTTCAACGGGCTGCCGCCGACCGAAGCACGGATCAAGCTGCCCGGGATCGATGTCATAACCTTGGGCGAGGCGGGCCTGCTCGCTGTCGAGGGCTACTTTGACCGGCGGACCCTGCTCGAGCAGCTCGGCGTGCAGGTCGCCGTTCAGCCAGCCAATGTCGGGCCCTTGGCGTTCGGCACATCGGTGCGCTTCCGCACCTCCAACACCGACGTTCCGGGCGCACTGAGCATGACCTGGATCGATGTCCACGACGAGGCGGAAGGTGAGGAGATCAAGCAGCGCAGCCGGGCAATCGCTGCTGAGATGGCGCGGGTGCCCGGTTTCATTGGCTGGGTGGGAATCGGCATTGCGGAGCGGCTCTACACCCTCACCCTGTGGGATGATCCCGAAACCATCCGGCAACTCACAGCAAGCGCCCAGCACAAGGCTGCGGCGCGACAGGTGTTCGAGACAAACTTCGGCGCGGCTCTTCATACCGGAGTCTGGGTTCCCGATCACCTCAATCCGCAGTGGCGGCGGTGTCCGGAGTGCGGAACCATGATCGACCCGGACCGTCCGGACGAGTCCTGCCGTTGCGGCGAACCTTCCCCGGCGCGACGTACGTACATCTAACGACCTGTCAGCGTCTCGGGGCTATAGCCGCTGTGCTGTCTGGCGCGGTCCATGCGTCAGGTCTCCGCGCCGACTTATCTCGCGTTCTGCCCCACTCTCCTGATCCCCGAGTTAGAGGACTGCCTTTTCACCGTGGGGAAGACGGCGTGATTGGATGGCCTGAAGCGTCCGGCATCCGGTCGGCATCGGCCCCGTCGAGGAGCACCGATGGACTTCTCCGCACAACTCGAGAAACTTCAGCAGCAGGCCAACGAGACCGTCTCAAGCATCCGGTCGGCAAGCGCCGAGTCCCGCGACCAGTTGAAGCAACGCATCGACCAGGCTCGGGTAGACGCGAACCTGGCGCTCATGGATGTCAAACAGCAAGCTGAGCAAACGTCTGATCAAGTCCAGAGCAAGTGGGCGCAAGTGAAGGCGGATGCTTCCATCTGGATGGATGACATCAAATCGAAGATCGACAAGCGGGCCGACCAGCGAGATGCAAAGGCCGCCGCGAAAGACGCCGACCGAGCCGAGCGGGACGCAGTCGACGCCATCGACTACGCCGTTTTTGCCTTCTACAGTGCGCAGCTGGCCGTGTTCGACGCGCTGGACGCACGCGCCTACGCGGACGAGCGCGCCAAGATCGTCGACTCCTAACAGACCATCTGAGCGTTAGAGGACCGGGAGGAGCCGGGTCAGCTCCATTGGTGTCACCTGCCGGCGGTACTCCTCGAACTCCGCACGCTTGTTCCGCAGGAAGAAGTCGAAGACGTGCTCTCCGAGGGTCTCAGCGACCAGCTCCGACCGCTCCATGATGCGGATGGCCTCGTCGAGATTGCGCGGCAGCGGTGAGATCCCCAGCGCCTGCCGTTCCCGCTCCGTAAGAGACCAGACATCGTCCTCGGCACCTTCGGGCAGCTCGTACTCACCCTCGATTCCGGCCAAGCCGGTCGCCAGAATGAGCGCAAAGGCCAGGTACGGGTTAGCTGCTGAGTCGATCGAGCGCAGTTCGACTCGGGCCGAAGAGCCCTTGTTCGGCTTGTACATCGGTACCCGGACAAGCGCCGAGCGGTTATTACGACCCCAGCAGATGTAACTGGGCGCCTCGCCACCGCCCGCCAGCCGCTTGTATGAGTTGGTCCACTGATTGGTGACCGCGGTGATCTCGGCGGCGTGCCGCAGCAGGCCGGCGATGAAGTAGCGACCAATCTTCGATAGGTGATGTTCCGCACTCGCGTCGTAAAAGGCATTGGTGTCGCCCTCGAAGAGCGACATGTGCGTGTGCATACCGGATCCGGGATGCTCAGTGAAGGGTTTCGGCATGAACGACGCATGGATCCCCTGCGACAGCGCAACTTCCTTGACCACGACACGGAAGGTCATCAAGTTGTCGGCCGTTGAGAGGGCATCCGCATAGCGAAGATCAATTTCCTGTTGCCCTGGAGCGCCCTCATGGTGGGAATACTCCACTGAAATTCCCATTTGCTCCAGCATGGTGATCGCACGGCGCCGGAAGTCTGTGCCCAGGCTCTGCGGCGTGTGGTCGAAGTAACCCGATTGGTCCACCGGCGTTGGCGGCTTGCCCGGCTCGATCGGATCCTTGAAGAGGAAGAACTCCACCTCAGGGTGGGTATAGAAGGTGAATCCAAGATCGGCGGCCCTCTTCAGTGCGCGTTTCAGCACATAGCGGGGATCGGCGTAGGAGGGGGAGCCGTCGGGCATCGTGATGTCGCAGAACATCCGCGCAGTGGCCGGACTGATGTCGCGCCATGGCAGAACCTGGAACGTCGATGGGTCGGGATGCGCCAGCATGTCAGACTCATAGACCCGGGCGAAGCCCTCGATCGCCGAACCGTCGAAACCCATGCCTTCGGCGAATGCCCCCTCC
>JBKPTR010000010.1:0-17586 GCA_046735615.1 Actinomycetota bacterium | reverse complement strand
ACCGGCAAGCGTGAGAGTGTCGATTCGCTCGATCAGCACATCCAAGGCTGCTTCTGGCAGCGTTCCAGTCAGGGCATGAGCCGCGCCCAGGTGGTGCTCGGCAACATCCAATGCCGCGTTGCGGACTGCGGCGCGGGCTGCGCGGATTAACTGCCGCGCGGCTTCGTCGGGATACCCGGCTAGCTGATACATCTCGGCGGCCTGCCGCAACTGCCCTTCGTTGAGATCGGTCGTGCTGTTCACCAGGTGATCGGCGGCGCGACGCGCGAGCGCCTGCTGCTCGAGGGGAAGTAGCAGATCGCGCACGGCATCACGCATCAGCGGGTGCCGCCACATGACGCCGAGCGGTGTGGTGGCGCTGACCAACAGTGTGCTGGAGACGGCGTGGTGGATGGCAGTGCTCAACTTCGCGTCGTCGAGCTCAGTGACGGCCGTTAACAACTCGCTGTCCGTATCCCCTAGCACCGACATGGCGTCCAGAACGACCCGGGCATCTGCAGGAAGGCTACGGAGTCGTTTCTGCACGGCGGCAGCCAGCGTCGTAGGTTTCATGTCGATCACATTCGCCGGGCTTTCGCGAAGCTGCCGAACGAACTCGTCTAGAACCAGCGGCAGCCCATCGACTGCGGTGACGAGCTGATCAACTGTCTCCGGCGCGAGCCCCGGCAACTCCTGGGCGTGGAGCGCATCTTCAACCTCACTTGCCTGGAGCCGGCTCAGCCGCAGCTCGCGAATCGACGGTGCGGCGCTCAGGCGTTCCAGCGGGTCTGGAAGCAGCGGTTCGCTACGAGCTGTCATGATCAGTGCAAGCGGCAGCTGGTCCATTGAGTCGGCGAGATAGCTGAGCACGGACACGGTGTCTTCGTCGGCCCAGTGCACATCATCGATGAGTAGCACGGCCCCGACGGCGGACATGGCTCGCAGCAGCAGAACCAAAGCCTCGGCGAGTACGGCGGCCGGATCGGCCATCGGGGCCAGCACATCGTGATCACTGACCCAGCCGGGAAGCACTCGTGCCAGGATCGGCCGCACCGCTGCTAGCTCGGTCTCATGCGCAAACGGGACCGATGCCCGGGCGAATGCCTCCACCAGCGGTCGATACGCTCCACCTGATTCGACAGCTCGGCCCTTGAGGACCAACAGCCCCTGGCGTTCAGCTTCGCGTTGCGCCTCGATCAGCAGCCGGGTTTTTCCTACCCCAGCTTCGCCGGTAAGCAGCACAGCCTTTCCCTGGCCGCACTTAGCGGCCTCGATCGCGCCAGTCAGCATTGCCAACTCGGCGCGTCGAGCAACCAGCGGCAAGTCCCCGCCCACCATTGCATTGTCGTGCAGACCGCGTCCTGACCCCAACGTATTAAGACTTAGGCGAGCACAACGAAATCCGTGTTGGTCATGGGATACATCCGTACTCATCTCGGATACGCATCGCGGTCGTGATCAGCACAGTTCATCTCATGGACTCAAATCACCAAGAGAAGGAGTCATGAAATGAATAGATCCACCGGAGAGGCTCACACGGTGTATGCGCCTGGGTTGTGGAGTTATGCGCGGCTGCTGCTGCACGCCTTCGCCGAGGCTGGTCAGCCGTCGGCCACTGGCCTTCAGCTATTCGTCGGACCGAATGGGGTTCTGGTATGGACAGAGGAGGCTCAGGTTGATCGGTCGCAGCCGTACGCAGGCGATGTCTTCTCTAGTCCGGAAAAGCCGGCGGCCCGCATAGATGGCCAATCGCCGGCTACCCTCCGCCCCCAGGAGCCCGAGGAAACCCTCATACACGCGCCTCTTGAGGCTCCTGTGAGCAATGAAGCGTTAGTAATTTCATGATCAATCTGATCGCCAGGTGAAGCATGCCGCGGTCACGGCGGTCGACGCCTAAGCTGCGGCAACAATGCTGGCGGCCTCGGGGACACCCGATACTGATCGGCTTCTCCACCAAAAACGTGGCGGGCCATGATCAACTGCGAGCCGCAGGGACTCGGGACGAGCAGACGAGCAGACGCGCGGTGACGATGCTGATCACATCGATTCGGTCGTCACTGATCACGTCCTGCCGACGCCAAGTGCAGCCATTACCCCCCGACCGATGAATCGGCTAACCATTCATGACCTCGTAGTGTCCGATCCAGGTGTCCTTGAGCAGATGCTCCTCCTCAGGGGTGATTACGGCTTCCTGCCAACGGTCACCAGCGAAAGCCCTTATCGACTCAACGTCCTCCCAAACCGTTACGTACACAAACTCGGTCGAGGACGGGTCGTGAGGCTTGCCCACATGCTGCGCAATCAGTCCCGACTGCCCCGACACCAGCGGGATGGCTGTGTCGCGGAGAAACGACTCGAACTCACTCTCTTTGCCCGGGTGGATCGTCGGCCTGAAGACGCGGATGATCATGGCAGCTCTTTACCTTAGGCTTCGCGGGTTTTGGGGGAGCTTTGCAATGTCCTGGCGGGATCGCGTTCAACCACTGAATCGAGTACTTCGTCGATCTTGGTCAGAAGATCGGCATCCAGCTTGACTCCGGATGCGGCGGCATTGTCCTGGACCTGCTCAGGTCGCGATGCTCCGATGATCGCGCTTGCCACGTTGTCGTTCTGCAGCACCCAGGCCACAGCCAGCTGCGCCATGGAAAGCCCGGCCTCCTCTGCCAGCGGCACCAGTTGCTGCACTCGGTCTAGGACCTCATCCCTCATCCACCTCTGGATCATGTCCGCGCCGCCCTTCTCGTCGGTGGCTCGCGAGCCAGGCGGCGGTTGCTCCCCCGGACGGTACTTCCCGGTGAGCGCACCCTGGGCGATGGGCGAGTAGACGATCTGAGACATACCGAGCGAGATGCTGACCGGTACGACGTCGCTCTCGATCACTCGCCACAGCATCGAATACTGCGGCTGGTTGGAGATCAGGTGGAAGCCGAGGTCCTCGGCCATGTCGTGGCCGTCTTGGATCTGCTGGGCGGTCCACTCACTGACTCCGACATAGAGCACCTTGCCCATCCGTACCAAGTCGGCGAAGGTCCGCATGGTCTCATCGAGGGGCGTCTCGAAGTCGTAGCGGTGGCACTGGTAAATGTCGACATAGTCGGTCTGCAAGCGGGCCAGCGATCCGTTGATCGACTCCATGATGTGCTTGCGGGACAGACCGACGTCGTTGTGCCCCTTCGGCCCGGTAGGCCCGAATACCTTGGTAAGGATCTCCAGCGACTCGCGCCGCTCGCCCTTCAGGGCCTCGCCGAGCACGGTCTCGGCCTGAGTGTTCGCATACACGTCGGCGGTGTCGAACGTCGTGATGCCGGCATCGAGTGCAGCCCGTACGCAAGCCTTGGCTTGATCGTTTTCCACCTGCGAGCCATGCGTCAGCCAGTTGCCGTAGGTGATCTCTGAGATCTTGAAACCCGAATTGCCGACGTAGCGAAATTCCACCGTGGTCCCCTATCTGTTGATCAAACTGCGAGTAGTCAGGTCATGGGCGTCAGGACTGCCATAGGTATCGGGCGCTCGACCTTCTTCTGGTAGTCGGCGAAGAAGGGTGCGCGGACAAGCAGTCGCTGCCACAGGACTTCCCGCCCCGCTCCGTCAGTGATTTCCACGCTGACAGGAAGATGCCGTCGCCCAACCTCGATTTCTGCTTGATCGGTGCGCCGTAGGTTTTTGAACCACTGAGGCTCTTCTGCAGATCCAGCGCCTGAACCCGTCACCACGTACTTGCCATCGTCTTCGAGATACAAGACGGGGTTGGTGTGCTTGTCGCCGGTCTTGCGGCCGGCGACGGTGATCAACAGCACTGGCATCCCGCGAACCGTGCCCATCAATCTGCCCCCGGACACTCGATATAGGCCGTTGCTCATCGCCCGGCCCGCACGCACCAGGGGCTTCGGGACGGCCATGTCGGTAATCCTCTCATCTGCGTTGCAACACCTGTTGCCTAGTGACCGGCCAGCCTGTGTTTGAGCACGGCGATGACGATGGCCATTGCGAGGACTCCGAAGCCGAAGAGGACAGCGCGCATCCGGCCGTGCTCGGCGCCGCGTGCAGCGAAGTAGCCGACCGCACCGATGATGCCGGCGCAGGTGTAACGGGCCCAGTCGAGTTCGGTTTCGGTCGAGGCCAGCAAGATCGGGATGCTGACAACGACTGCAACTGCCGCAACGGCGGCCAGCTGAACCACGGAAGTGATGCGATCGGCCCTGGGGAGCTCACCATCGTGCACGAGGCGACCGGCAACGCGGAACGCGAACACATGCGCGAGTGCCAAACCGAAAGTGGTGCCCCATATCAGTCCGAGGATGTGCCCGGGGACGGCCGTAACGTTCTGCAGGGCGGTAACGCGGCGATCAGGCAGATGGCTACATAGAGGGCCATCGTCCAACCCTCTTTGCGTAAATGATCACGATGTATGTGGTCGGCTTCAACAGCGGGCACCACTGGCGGCCTGGCGGATTCGGTCACGGCCCGATCGTGGCACGCCAGGCGGCTGTGCAAGGGCAACGACGTCCGGCTCACGCCTCAACGGCGGTCATTCTGCGAACTCCAGGCAGCTTTGATGGCGATACCCTGACTCGCACCATGAGCCCGACTTCACGGCACACGTCGGTTCGCAGTATTCGGCGTTCGGTGCGCTGGTTCGCCCTGAAGGAGTACATCGGCGGAGCGCTTTGGGTGTTACCGAGCGTGGCCGGGCTACTCGCACTTGCAGCGGGCTACGCGGTGTCCCAGATAAAGGTCCCCGCCGGCTCGCCACTGAACTGGCTAGCTTTCCAGGGCACTGCGGACGACGCCCGGGCGCTACTGATCACCGTAAGCAGCACGGTCGTGACGGTCATCGCGCTCGTCCTTGGTCTGACCGTGGTCGCACTCCAGCTCTCGTCGACTCAGTTTTCACCGCGGCTGCTGCGCAACTTTCTTCGGGATCGTGCGACCCAAGTTGTCCTCAGTACCTTCATCGCGACCTTCGTCTACAGCGCGGCAGGTCTGTTTACCGTCGGCCTGGAGGCGGGTACCCGGACTGAGGTCTATCCACGGCTCGCTGTCAGTGGTGCCATCGTTCTGCTCTTCCTCAGCCTGGGCATGGTCGTCTACTTTGCCGATCACCTGGCCCACTCGATTCAGATCGATGCCATCATTCGCAGAGTTGAGCGCAACACTCGGCGTGCGCTTGCCCACGAGGACACAGCCAACGTCGAGGAGGTCGCTCCAGTTGTTCCGGACTGGGCGGTGCCGCTGATGGGTCGGCGGTCCGGTTACATACAGACCGTCCATCCTCTGCTACTGCTTCCTTTGGTGAGCGATGCCGATGTCACCATCTGCCTTCGCTATCGGGTCGGTGAGCATGTGGTTGCGGGAACCGTGATCGGCTGGGTCTGGCCACCCTCGCCGAACGACCCGCGGCCGGCTGCCGAGCGTTTTGAGGTGGCGGTAGACGCCGGACGTCCGGATTGGTTTCGAGCGCACCATCGAACAAGACATCGGGTTCGGCATCCGGCAGCAGATCGACATTGGGTGTAAGGCTCTCTCGCCGGCAGTCAATGATCCCTACACCGCGGTGCAGGCGATCGATCACCTCACCGTGCTGTGCTGCGACCTCGCCGTGCGACCGGTTGGTCACAGGGTCCTCACGGGTCCGGGAGGTAGAGGGCGCGTCGTGGTCCCAGGAAACACCTTCGCCGACTACATCGTCTTCATCGGCGGGCTCTTTGGACGTTACGGCTCAAGCAATCTCATTGTGATGCTGGCGCTGCTTCGCCTGTTCGAGAAAGTGGCAGAGGTGCTACCTCCGGGTTCGGCGCGCCTCGCCGTCCTCGATCGGGCTGCTGTCGAGGCCCTCGACGATGCTGAGCGCTCAATGCCGCGTCAGCCTAGTCTGCAGCGATTTCGAGCAGCAGTTAAGGCACTACGAATCAAGATCAACTCCAAAGCCATGGCGGCGGTCGAGGACGCCTAGGCCGACCCGGATTGAAACGTGGCTCCTTAGGTTGTCCGATGTATGCCTCCAGCTTCGACGTCACCGGTGAGAGGCACCAGTAAGGTGCCACCCGAAAGGAGAGGGAAATGAAGTACATGATCTTGACCTACGCGTCGCAGCAGGACTACGACGGTATGGCTGGGCAGGCCGGCGATCAGCCGGCGTGGTCTCCGGAGGATTTCGCGGCGATGACCGCCTTCATGGCGGCATTCAACACCGAGCTTGCCGAGGCCGGCGAGCTCGTTGAGACCCGAGCGCTGGCAGCGCCGGTGCACACCAGGCGCCTCGGTGCGCAGAATGGCACGCCGTTCGTAACCGACGGGCCGTACGCCGAGACCCAAGAGGTGCTCGCCGGTTACTGGATCGTGGAATGCGACAGCTTCGACCGAGCGACGGAGATCGCCGGCCGGCTATCGGCTTGTCCCGTACCGGAACATGTCGTCGCCAATGCGTACGCCGACGTCCGGCCGATCATGGAATCGGCGGCCGACATCGCCGACTGATCAGAGCCCACGATGAGTCCTGAGCCGCACGATGAGTCCTGAGCCGCAAGATGAGTCCTGAGCCTGTCGAAGGGCGGACTGATGTCGAGAGCCTGCTGCGTCGCCTCGCGCCGCAGGTTCTTGGTGCCGTCGTACGCCGCTACGGGAACTTCGACACGGCTGAGGACGCCGTACAAGAGGCAATGCTGGCGGCCGCAACCCAGTGGCCGAGCGACGGTGTCCCGGACAACCCGAAGGGCTGGTTGATCACTGTCGCAGCACGCCGGCTGACCGATTTACTGCGCGGCGAACAGGCTCGGCGCCGTCGCGAAGACACAGTGGCTCGTTGGGAACTTCCCCGACAGCAGCCTGATATCGCCGAGAGTCCAGCCGATTCCGATGACACGTTGATCTTGCTGTTCATGTGCTGCCATCCCGCCCTGTCACCGCCGTCTCAGATCGCACTCACCCTGCGAGCGGTCGGCGGCCTCACCACCGCTGAGGTCGCCCGTGCCTTCCTGGTCTCGGAGGGAACCATGACCCGGCGGATCACTCGAGCGAAGCAGCAGATCAAGGACAGTGGGATCCCGTTTCGGCTGCCCGCCCCAGCCGAGCGCACCGAACGACTGGCGGCAGTCCTGCACGTGCTCTATCTGATCTTCACCGAGGGCTATGCCGCCACCACCGGCGCTAGCCTGCATCGCGCCGAGCTGTCAACGGAAGCGATCCGGCTCACGCGCATGGTCTACAGGGTGCTGGCCGACCATGGCGAAGTTGCCGGGCTACTGGCCCTCATGCTGCTCACCGACGCTCGGCGCGCCGCACGGACCACCGCCACCGGTGAGCTGGTGCCGCTGGCCGAGCAGGACCGCTCCCGCTGGAACACCGATTACATTGCCGAGGGAGTTGCGTTGATCACCAAGGCGCCTCGTGGGACAGCCGGTCCATATCAGCTTCAGGCAGCCATTGCGGCAATCCACGACGAGGCATCCAGTGCAGAGGAGACCGACTGGCCGCAGATCAAGGCGCTCTATGAGTTGCTGCTGCAGATGTCAGACAACCCGATGGTGGCGCTGAATCACGCCGTCGCTCTCGCCATGGCCGACGGCCCGGCCGCCGGACTCGAGCGCGTCGCAACGTTGGCAGCCGACAAGCAGTTGGCCGAGGACCATCGGCTGTACGCGGTACGAGCCCACTTGCTCCAGATGACCGGTGATACGGCCGCCGCCCGCGAGGCGTATCTAGCCGCGGCTCGAAGAGCCACCAATCTGCCGCAGCAGCGCTACCTCAACCGCCGAGCCGCCATGCTCAACGACACTAGTGCTTCCTGATCATGTCCGATACCGCCCCCTGTTACGACGTCCCCTGTGAGAGACGCCAACAGGGCGTCGGCAGGAAAGGTCTTGATCATGAAACGCACTCGGCTTGCCTGCGGCATCATCGCAGGTCCGCTGTTCATCGCAGCCAGCCTGACTCAGGCGTTCACGCGCCGTGGGTTTGATCTTGCTCGGCACCCAATCAGCTTGCTGAGCCTCGGTTCACCGTGATGGATCCAGATCGCCAACTTCGTGAGCTGCGGAATCTTGTACGTGATCGGCAGCGTCGGCTTGCGGACAGCATTACGATCCGGCCGCGGCAGTACCTGGGGTCCATCGCTCGTCGGCATCACTGGTGTCGGGCTGATCATCGCCAGGCTCTTCACCGCCGACCCGGGTTCCGGTTTCCCGCCCGGTGCTCCAATTGGTGCGCCATCGATGAGCTCGCACGGTGCCTTGCATGAGGTCGGTTTTCTACTGAGCTTCGTCGGAGCGATCGCCGCCTGTGGTGTATTTACACGTCGTTATACCGCGCTCGGTCGGGGCGCCTGGGCGGTTGCGGGCGTGGCGACAATCGTGTCCGCCCTCATCGCCGCCGGCTGGCCTGACCTCAACTCCCTGAGCGTGCGATTGGTGATTGCCAGCGCGCTACTGTTCGGGTTCCTTACTGCGGTCGCAGCGCAGCACTACGGTGAAGCAAGGCTGTCGGCCGAGAGGCCTTCGGCGGAAGCAATAGCGCGGAAGCTAGCACGGTGAACCAATACGCCGGACTGCGCTGCCCGTTGCGCTGCCCGGCCTGATAGAGGAGGCTCATGGGCCAGGAGGTCGATCATGAAAGTGATCATCGTTGGAGCGGGGATCAGTGGCCTGACGCTCGCAGCTGCCCTGGCTCAGCTGGCGCCCCGCATCGAGGTGGAGTTGTACGAGCGCGACGCAGCAGCCGATGCCGGTCGAAAGGGCTATGCAATCGGTCTCAAAGGTGATGCGGGCCTCGTCGTGCTTGAGCGACTCGGTCTTTTGGATGACGTCCTGAGCATTGGCGCCGAACCGGTGACGAACTTCGTGATCACTGATCGTCAGGGGCGTACGTTGCTGGCCCTCCCGTCGGGAAACGACGCGCGGCACCAGACGTATCGCGTGCAACGTGATCACCTCCAGTCCGTCCTGGCAGACACGCTGACTACGACACCGGTGCACTTTGGATTCCATGCCCTCGGCTACGAGACGATCGACACGCGGCACCGGGTGGTCTTCACCGGTGGCCGCCATGTCGACGGCGATGTGGTGGTTGGCTGTGACGGTGTGGGTTCCGTCCTCCGACGCCAGATCGTTGATGATTTACCGCATTTCCTTGGGCTCTCCGCGATCACGGGCGACGCAGCCCTAACCGTTGATGATCAGCTCCTCAGCGGCGGCTACTTCATGACCTTGGGCGACCGCGGCGACTCGTTCTTCTGCTACCGCCAGCTCGGTGGAGTCCATTTCTCTTACACGTCAGCAACCGAGCCTGCGGCGCTCGAGTCGACGAGCCAGCCAGACCTACTGCGCCAACTGCGTGAGTCAACCGCTGCCTGGCACCCGTTGATTGGAGCGATCCTGTCAGCCGCCGATCCGGATTCGATCAAGCCTCGCGGCTACTACGACCGCAATCCAACCAAACAGGTACGCGATGGCAACGTCTGGCTGATGGGTGACGCGGCGCATCCGATGAGCCCGTTCCGGGGCCAAGGCGCCAACACCGCGATGCTCGATGCGTTGGAGCTTTCCGAGTTGCTCGGATCCGGGAATCTGGCCGCCGATGCGGAGCACCTGGCGGCTCGCATCGCAGCGCGCGGGCGTAAGGCGGTGCTCGAGTCCCGGCGTGCCGCGCGCCAGTTCAACAGCACAGGACGTTTTCAGATCAGGAACCGTAACCTCGGCTTCCGGGTGGCGAACGCCATGATCAACTCGCGTCTCGTCCGACGCAGGGACGCCCCGGCAGTCTCTCCTCGGACATGACCGCATCCAAGACGGCGGCGGGGGCGGGGCGTACCACATCGGTTGTGGTACGCGCGGCGCTCGGGATTCTCGCGCTGTTTCAGGCGATCATCGGCGTCTGGGCTCTGTTCGCACCCACGAGCTTCTACAGCAGCTTCCCGCTACTCGGGCATCCGTGGGTCTCGCTGCTCCCGCCGTACAACGAGCACTTGGTGCGTGACGTCGGCGAGCTGAGTCTTTCTCTCACCGTGGTGCTCGCAGCGGCAGCCGTGATCGGCCAGCGGTTGCTGAGCGCGGTAGCGGTGGCCGCGATCGCCGTGTACGCCGTGCCCCACGCGATCTTCCACTTCCTTCATCTGGAAGGCTTCCCCACCTCGGATGCGATCGCCCAGACAATCGGGATCGCGCTCCACCTTCTAGTTATTGCAGTCGTGGCCTGGCTGTTGTGGCGCGAGCGAAGGCGCACAACCCGACCCTAGGCGGGTAGAGGTTTTAGCCGCTCAATGTGACCGAGCGGTCGGGAGAGCTACCAGCCGTCATAGGCTTTCGCAGCACGCGTAGTACGACGCTGGGATGTAGCAGCGATTGAGGTGGCGCCACCAGTCCAGAGACCCGGATGAAGGCGGTTGCCAGGTGCGCATCCTGGGCGGCGGCGGCGTGGAGCCTGGCCAGGTATGCGCTAAGTAGCTGGATCTTGAAAGTTCGGCGTCCTTGGACGCCGGGAAAGGCCAGGTCGCCGCCAGCTGACATGTTCCACGCCACGTCAACCACGCGGGCAAGATCGCGGAACCACCGTGCGGGCTGCGGCTCGATGCCCTGCTCCAGATGTCGGCGCATCATAAGCGCCTCCAGCGCGGCCACGCTCATTCCTTGGCCGTAGATCGGATTGAAGCTGCACACTGCGTCCCCGACCACGAGAAAGCCTGCAGGAAAGCGGTGCAGTCGTTCGTAGCGGTGTCGGGCGCTGGCTGGGAAGCGGAAGCCGACCGGGTTATCCAGCGGTTCGGCGTCGCGGATCGCCTCGTGAATGTCGGGGAAACGAAGCGACCGAGCGAACTCGAGGAAGCCGTCGGGATCGGTGGGAGGGTGGTCACCGAGAATGCCGGCCAGGGTCAGCATCCACCGATCGCCCTCCAATGCCACGAGAGCACCGGTACGCGGGAGCTGGGGCGTGGCCGCGTCCAGGATTGCCAGGTCGCCGTCGAGGGCGTCGGTTGGAAGTCGGTAGATCCGGGTCGCATATGCCAGCCCGATCCGCACCTGCTCCAGGTCCGGCCGGGGGTAGCCCAGCAATTCGAGCCACGCCGGGGTGCGCGAGCCGCGGCCACTAGCGTCGATCACGAGGTCGGCGGCCAGCACCTCCTCGGCGCTGCCGTCGGCCCGACGCAGCACCCGCACGCCGGTCACGCGGCGATTGTCCGGGGTGGTGGCCAGTCCGACGACATCGCAGCGGTCAAGCAAGGTCACGTTCGGGTGGGCCCGTACCCGAGCACGGACGTGTGCTTCCAGGAATGGTCGGCTAGCGCAGAGGAGCACTAGTCCGGTATCCGTCTGCCGAAGCCGGTGGCCGCTGAGATACATGCGCGCGTCGGCCAGCAAACTGCCGACCAGGGCTCCGTCAGCGACTAGTTCCGCAGTGAGGCCGGGGAACATCTCCTCCAAGGCTTGTTGCCCCCGCGCCGCCAGCGCATGGAGGTGCCGGCCATGAGGGACACCACGCCGATGCATGGACGTCTCTGACAGCTGGTCTCGGTCGATCAGGGTCACCTGTCCGTAGCTCTTGGCAAGCACGTGGGCGGCCAGCAGCCCTGCCATGCTTGCTCCGAGCACCACTGCCCGGTCACCGATCTGCCTGTTGTTCATCGCAGCCACCTCCTTGGATAGGGAGAGACTGCGCCCAGACCTTGCTCGTTTTGCAGAGCAGAAGCTGTCTAGTTGTGCTCAGTGGTGCTCGCCGTAGACTTCCCGGTCCCACAGCCATCCCACGACTCGATCCACACCCTGGGTGAGATGGCGGCGGTACGTGCTGAACGGCAGCCCGAGCGCCGCTGCGGCTCGCTCCTGAGTGGCGGCCGGACGCACGTAGGTTCGCTCGACGGCCCGCCACAGCTTGTCATCGCGCGGGTGCTCCCTCAGGGTCTCAACTGCCGTGCGCACCAGCGTCTCCAAGGTCGCTGCGCTCTGCTCGTCGTCGCCAGCACTGTCATGCACTAGACGGGTACGCAGCAGTGGGTTGCGCGCCAGCAGGTCCGGTCGGCGCAAGTCACGCAACGCCTGTCGTACAGAGTCGTCGAACTCCGTCTGGGAGAGCACCAAGAGCGGCGGCTTGATCGTCGCCGGGGATGGCGTGATGTCCTGGGCGAGCGCGCGCTCGGTTATCCGCTCCAGCAGGGCTTCTATTGGGACCTGTCGGAAGTCGTGAGCGAACAAGCCGTAGCGGCGTCCGCCCACTGAGAAGTCCGCGCCCTCGGCGCGCGGCTGGTCGGCAGCAGCGAAGTATGCGTCCCACCGCTCCGGTTCGACCAGCGTGAGGAAATCCCAGGCCAAGTTCGGGGTACTCAGATAACGCTGCATCGCCAGCATCGCCACAGCGTTGAGGGTGGTGGACGGGCCCTGGTAGGCCTCCCGGTCGACGATGAACCGGGATTGCGTCACGGTCTGAGCGGGTCGGGGCGCGCCCTGCCGCTCTGCGTAGCCCCAGGCCGTGCGAGCGCCGGGATCGGCCACTAGGTCCTCAGCGGATGCTCGGGTCAGGTCCAATACGGTGACAAAGCCACCAACCAGGCCGTCCTGGCTCCGGACCACAAAGAAGCCCTCGGGTTGCTGCTCCCACCACCGCGCAGTGATCGCGGCCGACTCCTCACCCTCCCATGCCAGCACCAGGTCGATGATCGGCTCCCGGTCCGCCGGTTGTGCCGGCTCGGGATGCTGCTGTCCCCAGGGGTCCCAGGCAACGGGCGACGGAACGCCAGGAAGCCGGCGGAACATGTATTTGGCGTCGGCGATCGCGCGCTGTTGGTCCTGTCCGCGGGATGTCAGCATGCGACGGTTGATGTGGCCACGGATCCCGCGGAGCAGCTGGCGGTAACCGTCGGGGTCACGCCAGCGCAGATCAGCATCCAAGGCATCGCGAGCCAGATCATGCGGATACGCACCTTCTGGTCCCGTCTCGACAAAGGACAACTCTCGTAGCCAGGCGAACGATTCGTGCGCATTCTCCGGCCCGAGCACCTCTCGCAAGAGCGCCTCGTTGGTCACCCTGGCAAGCGCGCACACCTCAAGGGCACGGCGATGCTGCTCACTGGGAACGATCTCGACGAACCGTCGCAGCAGTGTGCCCACCAGATCCGGAGTCAGTGGATCGGCGGCTGCGTCTCCGCCGCGAACGTCCACATCGGCCAACAACGACAGCCCCAACGGGTGTCCATGGGCCAGCTCGACCAGCTGGTCAAAGCGCGTGGGGTCCACGCCACACGCGTGCAGGTACTGGCGGCTGTCCCCCGGGCTCAGATTGCGGAGCGACACTACCCGCAACAGCTCCCGCCAGGCCGGGTCAGCGCGCCAGGCCGAATCCGGCGCTGCCCGACCGGCGAGCACCGTCAGAACGGTGGCCGGAAGGCGCGGCATCAGCCAGGTGCGTACCCACTCATCCAGCGACGCCAACTGCTCGTAGGTGTCGAACATGATCACCATCCGGCCGTCCTGGGGCGGCCCGGCAATAGTCCTCTCATCCTCGAGCACCGCAGGCGCCCCCAGCGCTTGGAGCACCGCCTGGGGCGACGGCACGAGGTCGCGCCCGTCCAGTCGAACCACGCTCGCGCCAGCCTCGACCGCAACCTCGGCATAGACGTCCAGCAAACTCGTTTTGCCGATCCCTGGTGGCCCGTGGATATAGAGCAACAGAAACTGCGGTTCGGGCGACTCGAGAGCGACCCGGAACAGCTCGACCTCGGATGTGCGACCGACGAACCGACGTCGCCTGCGAGACGCTAAGAGGTCGCCGAGTGTGCTGCCAGACGCTATCTCGGTCATAGCCCGATAGAACTCAACTGCCGGGCCGCGCAGCGAGCATCTCCAGCGCTTTTGGAGGTGTAGACGCGGTAGCCGAGGACTGGCTGATAACTATGGATCTCGGGAGTGTCGAGACTTCGCATGAAGGACAGGATCTCTTTGCTGAAGACCTGGCCGGGCACCAACACCGGGAAGCCCGGCGGGTACGGGGTCACAAACGTCGCCGAGACTACTGATTCGCCGGATTCCATCCGTTCCTCGACATCGTCCGACGGCAGGTACTCGCACAATGTGTGGTCGTAGGACAAGAAGAAGGCCTTGCGGACGTCACCCTCCGTGGTGGGCGGATCACTCTGGCTGAGGAACGCCGGGTGGAAGCCGCTGAAGTCCGGCAACGGAGCTGTGGGATTCGTCAGGTGCAGCACGGACCGCTCGAAGGCTGCACGCTCAGCCAGGTTCATCTCGGCCGCATGATTGTCGATATCCCTCGCGATTCCGCGAGGCCCAGCAAGGCTGCCTCAACGCCGCTACCAACGATGACGAGGTCGTAGATGAACGGATCTCCCGGGCGGCGCCAGCTGTGGACCTCCTCGCGGAGTTGCTCCTCCTGCGCGGGCGACATAGTCTCAACAACCAGAACCTCGAAGTATGGCCGGCTGGAGTGATCGTGGGATACCCCAAAAACCATGTCGTCGTCATCGGCTCGATGCTCCGCGTAGGCGATGTTGTCGAGCGAACCCGTACGGTATGACTCGGTGGCGAGAGCCCGGTTGATCCGAGACACCAGCCGTCCAAGCCTTTCCCAGCTTCCAGCTGCCGCAAGCTCCTGGACGACACCGAATGCGGCGTGGCCGGGAAACGCCCAGAACTGTTCCAGCGGTGCCAATGCCGCACATTGCTCGTGCACGGCATCGGTCATCTCCTTGTCGATCGCCTTGCCGCGCCGTCGTGATGAGTTGATCCGGGCGGTAGCTTCCTCCGACCAGGACCACGAATCGTTCCGGAACTGCCACCAGCTGTTGTACGCGTCCGCACGGGCTTGATCGACCATGATCAACTCCTAGAGCCTGAAGCCCCGACCACCACTTAGCGCGACACTAAACCGCGCCGTCGGTGCTGATCAACACCAGCGCACTGTCACCGCTGATCGCCAGTGCGGTGCGATGACCCGAATCGCCGAGTCCTGCGCGTACGCCGGCCAGCGAAGAGCCGCCACATGCTCCAGCTGCGACCCCGAGTTCGTTCAGCCGGCGCATCGCTGCTCCGGCCTCCTCGTCACTGACCGCGATTGCCGCGTCCAGGCCGTCGCGGATGGCGGGCCAGGCGATGGTAGAGACGGACCCGCAGTTGAGCCCAACCATGATCGTGGGCTCGGAAGTGTCAGCGCTGACCCGCCTGCGCGCGGCGAGACTGGCTGTGACGCAGGCGGCAGTGACCGGCTCCACCGCAAGCACGGCCGGGTGCTGTTGACGGCCTGGACGGCGGAAGTGCTGTAACGCAGCCTGTAGCAGCGATCCCACGCCGGTCGGCACGGCCACGAGGTGGATGCCTCTCTCGCCGATCTGTTCGTCGAGTTCGCCGAACAAGGTGCCGTAGCCTTCCACAATCCACTGCGGGATCTGCTCATACCCCTCCCAGGCGGTGTCCTGGATGAGCATGTCGTTGCGGTGACCAGCGGTCGAGGATGCGGCGGCCCACACCACTTCGTCGTAGATCAGGTCGGTTCGCACGACCTCGGCACCTTCGCTGCTGATCGCCTCCACTGTCTCCTGGGACGTCCCAGCGGGAACGTAAATGCGAGCGGCGAGTCCGAGCAGTGCGGCCATACGCGCCACGGCGCAACCGTGGTTCCCATCCGTCGCTGCAACGAGAGTGACCGGCGCCGAACGTTCCCGCAGCTCGGTCAGGCTTGTCGCCGGCGTGTCGAAACCGCTGCGCTGGCTCAACGCGCGATTCACCGCCCAGGATGCACCAAGGATTTTGAAGGCCGGCAACCCAAGACGGTTGGACTCGTCCTTGACCAGCACAGTCCCGACGCCGAGTTCGTCGGCCAGTTCCGGAAGTTCTACCAGCGGCGTTGGCCGATACCCGGGCATCGAGGTGTGGAATTTCCTTGCCATGCCTCGGACATACGCGGAGGTCCAACTGCGCGCCCCATCATGTGAGGCCCATCGGACGTTGGCCTGTCGGCCCGGATAGGCCTTCACTCCACTGTGAAGGTCAATGCGCTCGGACGCCCTGTCTGCAGGTTCTCAACATGCTCAGTGAAGTTCAGTTGCTCGAACAATGACATCCCGTCCTGGATCGCAGACCGCATTACGCCCTCACGTCGCTGGATCGTCTCGGCCGCCTCCAACGCCGCGTCCAGTTCCGCGTCGCTCAGTACCACGATGCCGTCATCGTCGCCGACCAGAATCTCGCCAGGTCGGACCTCGACGTCTCCTAGGCGAATGGGTTGTTGCGTAACCGGAAGTTGGGTGGCTCCTGGGGCACATGGAACCGTGCCGAGGGAGTAGATGGGTAACGGCAGCTGGGTCAAGGTCGCTGTGTCGCGACACAGGCCATAGACGACAATGCCGGCCATGCCCCGCCGCACGGCTTCGGATGCGAAGAGCTCACCAAGCACGGCTTGCTCGGTGGTGCCCGCGTCGACAACCATGATGTCGCCAGGGCCGCACCGGTGAAGACCAGCGAGCACCGGCATCAAGTCAGCGAATGCGGCGACAGTGACCGCCCGGCCCACCATGCGCATGCCGCGTCGGTACGGGCGGAGTTCGCGTGGCAGGATGCGCAACTCTTTGTTCGCGTCGCAAAGACTCGCCGCATCGAGTTGCCATACCCGCGGCGGAATCCCGCCAGCCCCTCCTAGTTCCGCACCCATCGCCCACCCCTGGTCAGAAACCCACGTGCACGTTCATTGCCGGCACTCTGTACACGTTGCAACATATGCGAAGTGCCAGGAAACAGCGGCACTATGACAAGCTGTTCGCTCCGACGACTGCAGGAGCTTGCGGTTGTGGGCAACGTGAGGGCTCTCGGTTTGCAACGCAAGCGCCGAAGGAGTCGGAATCTGCGAACAGCTTGTCAGAGTGCCAATCAGCAGCGTGTAGAGCAGGAGGATCCCAGTGCCCAAGCTTCGCGTCCACAACTTCAGCGTTTCAATCGATGGCTACGCCGCGGGACCTAACCAGAGTCTCGACAATCCGCTTGGTGTTCGCGGGGACCAGCTCCACAACTGGGCGTTCGGAACCCGCACATTCCACAAGATCTTTGGAGAGGAGGGCGGCGACGAGGGCGTTGATGATCGTTTCGCCGCTGCCGGCGAGGAGGGCTTGGGCGCAACGATCATGGGCCGCAACATGTTCGGGCCCATCCGCGGCGATTGGCCCGACGATGAGTGGAAGGGCTGGTGGGGCGATGACCCGCCGTACCACCATCCGACATTCGTGCTTACGCATCATCCACGCGAGTCGATCACGATGGAGGGCGGGACCGTCTTCCACTTTGTGACTGATGGCATCGAGGCAGCAATGGAGCGGGCGTATCAGGCCGCGAACGGCCAAGACGTACGCCTTGCCGGCGGCGTCTCCGCGATCCAGCAGTATCTGCGTGCCGGGCTGATCGACGAGATGCACCTGGCGTACGCGCCGCTGCTGTTAGGCAGCGGCGAACGACTCTGGGACAACCTCGATCAGGCGCCAAACGGGTATGAGGTCGCCGAGTTCGTAGGAACTCCGGCCGCTCTGCACGTCCGGTTTGTGCGGAAGGGCTAAGTCACCTTGTCCGTCGGCATGGGCGCATCAAGGAACGATGTGATCATCGGCAGCAGCAGATCGGCGCGGTTCAC
>JBKPTR010000009.1:0-6570 GCA_046735615.1 Actinomycetota bacterium | reverse complement strand
TGATGGTGTCGAATCTGGCGTAAGCACCGACCTCGGCGCCTGAATTGAACCATTCAGACTCACTGAAACGGGCCGTTCAGCTGAAGTCCATATGAGTGAGACATCGCGCCTAGCCGTAGCCTTCGGGAGGTCCCGGTGCGGTCGGCGAGCCGGCGAGAAGTGTCGAGTGCAACGTTGCCGAGCAGCAGGCACGCACGTGGCTGTCGGCGTCGACCGCGGCAATGATGGCGTTAGCCGCCTTGGCCGGGTCGCCGCGTTGCGTGCCATGGGCGATGTCTTGTTCCTCGTGTGCCATGTCCAGTGGCAGCTCTCGTGGCGAGCAGCCTTTGGAGGCAGTACGCTTTCGTACGGTCGAGCGTCGGAAAGACATGCAGATGCAGCGTCTCCCGGAAGCTCGCGAGTGTTGGCGGTAATTCCATTGTCACCGATACGGAATCCACATGATCGACTTGCTGACAGCAACGCTGACAGCAACCCGATGGACGATCAGTCCGTCCACCAAGATCATCACGCACGATCCCACGCCTGACCGGGATCACCGTGGACAATCGCGGACCCCTCGGATGGGCCTACGGATCAGATGGTGGGCTCGGCACTGAGAGCGTTCGAGGCACGGGGGGCAAACTGAGGGGCTCCCCGGCTGAACGGAGGTGGCAGCGCCTGCACGTCTCCACACCCCATCAACGCTCGCAGCCCGTCGCTTGCGGTTGCCAGCCCACCATGGCATGGAAGAGGTCAGGGGTTCGAGTCCCCTAAGCTCCACAGATCGACACCGTAGGGCCGTCTATTCGAACGTGTGAAGACCCGCAGATTTCCCGTGCGCCGGGGCGTTGAAAAACGGGAAGTTGGTGGTCACCCTTAGCTCCACTGCTCGCACAGATTGATGCGCTTAGTCGAAACGGTGCGCTGGTGGCAAGCGGCCGATCGTCAATCCGAAGCATCACTCCCGATTAGTCAGGTCGTGCAGCTACTGGCTGACGACAGTGGCGTGCATGGTGACTTGAGTTCCACAACTGACCGGCCGGCCATGTCCATGGTTCATGCCAGCTTCCAGGTTGGCTGACTCGTTATCCGAACCTTCCCGTGGGGCGTGGCGTCTCGTCGTATGGTCGGCCCCAGGCTTCAGGGCTTTGGCGTTTGGTCCCCTGGGGCTCGTCGTAACGCCCATCTCGGCCGGATTTGCATTCAGCAGCCGGTCAAGAAAGATCTTTGGGTTTTCATGACGAAGCTGCGGCAGTGGGCTATCTTGTTTCCGCCGTCGGCGCTGGCGGGGCGTGTGACCGCACTTGAGCTACGCCGGTAGATGAGAGGGCCTCTCCCGATACTTTCTGAAGAAGGGGAGCCTGTAAGCACATTCGGGGGTGGGCGATGACTAATGTTTCGCGACGGCGTTTGTTGCAGATCAGTGGCGCGGCTGGGCTGGCTGTGCTGCTGCCGATCCGGCTCGGGGGCAGGGCGTGGGCGCAACCGCCCGGAGGCTCGCTCGACCCGGCGAGCATCCGAAAGTATGTGACACCACTGGTCATTCCGCCGCAGATGCCGTGGACATCGCGGGGACGAGCGTACTATTACGAGATCGCGGTCCGCCAGTTCGCGCAGCAGATCTTGCCGAAAGGGCTGCCGGACACGACGGTATGGAGCTACGGGTCGATTAATCACCCCGGAACCTTCAATTATCCGGCGTTCACCATTGAGGCGGACTACCACCGGCCGGTGCGCATCAAATGGATCAATGAGCTGGTGGACAAGGACGGCGACTTCCTGCCGCATCTGTTGCCGGTCGATCAGACCCTGCACTGCGCGAACCCCCCGGGCGGCGCCGAAGGTCGTGACTCCGAGCCGGACTTCACCGAGACGCCTGGGCCGTACGACGGCCCGGTCCCCATCGTGACCCATGTGCACGGCAACCACGCCTTCGACCACAGCGACGGCTTCGCCGAGGCGTGGTACTTGCCAGACGCCGAAAACATCCCGGCTGGGTTCGCGAAAGAGGGAACCTTCTACGACTTCTTCCGGCAGAAGTCCCCGCTCGGCGATCAGTGGAGTGCAGGAAACGCGGTGTTCGAGTATCCGAACGACCAGCGGGCCGCGACGATGTGGTATCACGACCACACTCTTGGAATGACCCGGCTCAATGTGTATGCGGGCCCGGCCGGCTTCTACCTGCTGCGCCACGGGCCGGGCGACCTTCCTCCGTCCGTGCTCCCAGGGCCGGCTCCTCAACTTGGAGACCCGGAGGGGACTCGCTACTACGAGATCCCACTGGCCATTCAGGACCGGTCGTTCAACGATGACGGCTCATTGTTCTACCCCGACACCCGGGAGTTCTTCGACGACTTCGCCGGGCCGTACATTCCCGACAGCGACGTGCCGCCAATTTGGAACCCGGAGTTCTTCGCGAACACCATGGTCGTTAATGGCAAGACGTGGCCCGCGCTTGAGGTGGAGCCACGTCGATACCGGTTCCGCCTGCTGAACGGTTGTAACTCCCGGTTCCTGATCCTCAAGCTGGCCTCGCACCCCACGAGGAGACCGGCGAAGGCGGCGCTGCCGCTGTGGATGATCGGTGCCGAGGGCGGGTTCCTACCCGAGCCTGTCCGGCTTAACCAGGTGCTGCTGGCGCCCGCCGAGCGTGCGGATGTGATCGTCGACTTCACCGAACTCGCGGTCGGGACGGAGATCTACTTGATCAACCTCGGCCCTGACGAACCGTTTGGCGGCCTGCCCGCGCCGTTCGCCGACCCTGACACGACCGGACAGGTCATGAGGTTCACCGTGGTTCCTCTCACCGCTCGCGACGTCAGTCGTCCGCCCGACAGGTTGCATCTCCCTGCGTTCCGACCGCTCGGGGAGGCGTCGAACACCCGGCGGGTGTCGCTGAACGAGGAGGCAAGCACGTTCCCAGGTTTCGACGGTCCAGTCGCTGCCGAACTCGGAACACTGAACGCGTCCGGCACCCCCGTGCCACTGGGATGGGACGAACCAATCAGCGAAAATCCGGCCTTGAACGCCATTGAAGTGTGGGAGTTGCACAACTTCACCGAAGACGCCCATCCAATTCACATTCATGAGGTGCAGTTCCAGGTCGTGGACCGGCAGCCGTTCGATGGGGCTGCACGACCCCCGGAGCCTTACGAGCGCGGCTTCAAAGACACAGTCATCGCCTACCCTGGCGAGATCACCCGTGTGAAGGCGCTATTCGACCTCCCTGGCCTTTATGTCTGGCATTGCCACATCCTCGAGCACGAGGACAACGAAATGATGCGGCCGTACCACGTCGGTCCGCCGCCACAGAACCTGCCGTGACAGCCTTTCTCCGCTGACAGCACGCTTCGCTATCGTGGCGTTTGTTGGCAGCCGCGGTCTCGTCAGACCAGCCAATCATTCTCGATGTGCCAAGGCACTAGCTCGACAGCGTCATCGACCGCGGTCATGGTGGCGGCGGAGGAGTGCAACAACGGTGGTTCGGTGAATTGCGAACCGCATCGCCAGCTGCTTGATGGACTCACGTTGGGCGTAGCCGGCGATGACTTCGGCGACTTCCCCCGCGCTGAGACGGTGTCGGTGCTGTCGCGGGCGATGGAGAGCTTCGGCCGGACGCTGGGATGAGGCAGCCGTTACCAGTTCGCGGAGTCGCGCTTCGTGATCCTGAAGGTTCGAGTAGAGGCGCACAAGCTCCACCCAACCAGATAAGGGAATCCGGCCCGTCCTGAGCCTCGCACCCCGGGTGCTGAGTGACAGACTGAGTGACGCGACACACGGCTACGCGCTTTCGTCGCGGTGATTGAACAGCTGATCCATCACCGTGGCACCGGTTTGGAGTACAGGCCGCAGCTGGTGGCGGTACAGGGCGGGTTAGGTTCCTGGCCGATCACATCGATTTCGCCATCGCGGCGCTGCACATCCATCACGAGAGCGAAGACGAGCTGTTGTACCCGAAGCTCATCGAGCGTGTGCCCGAGCAGGCGCCGATGACGGAAGAAGTCGAGCACGAGCACCTCCGGACGGCGCTGGACGCCGCGTCGGCGGGTGCGCGACCTGGCGCGAACAGCCGTCCGCCGAGACCGGGGAGGCGCTGGCGGCAGCGCTTGACCAGCTCAATGTGGTAGCCCAGCGACACCTCGACGATGAGAAGCAGAACGTCGTCCCGCTCGCTGCTGTGACGCTCACGCAGCAGGAGTGGGACGCCTTGGGTAAGCATGGGCTCGCCCAGATGCCTGGTAACAAGAGACGCATCGCCTTCGGGATGATCCTTGACCCGCTCGACGAGGCCGACCGCGCTTCATGAAGGGCTTCCTGCCAGTCCCGGTGCGGATGCTCTACCCATTCCTGATCGAGCGGCCATGGGAGAAGTACGCGAACACCCTGCGTACCGGAACCTAACTGCAGGCGGAATCGCATCGACCAGTCCGGCCGCTCGCGTGTGTGGCCGTCGAGTCCCTCACCCTGACTGCACGTGCTGCGGCCTTGGTCCGCAATAACGGCGGCCCAGCCGCGGCGTTGGCCAGTTACGCTCCGGCCAGCTGGGTGTCACTGGCTTTCCAGCTCAGTCACCTCCCGCCAGCATCTGCTCGAGTACTCGCCGTTGGCCACAGCCACCGCCGTCGATACCTTTTCCCTATGCGGGGAGAGCCGGCCATCGTGGTTGAGGATCGCAAGGAGCTGACCTATCTTCTCTGTCAGGCTGCTGAGCTTGAGCACGCCGTTATGTGTGAATACCTCTACGCCGCGTTCAGCCTGAAGAGCACTGCAGGTCGAGGCGTTCGGGACGATCAGCTCGAGGTCGTCGAGCGTTGGCGCCGGGTGCTCCTCGACATAGCCCGCGAGGAGATGCTGCATTGGGCCGTGGTGCAGAACCTGCTCACGGCAGTCGGGTCTGCACCGTATGTGAGCCGGCCCCACATGCCGCATCAGGCGAAAGGGTATCCGCCCGGGGTCCAGTTTCGCCTGCTCCCCTTCGGTGAGGCGGCGCTGCAGCACTTTGTGTACTTCGAGCGACCCGAAGGGGTGGACCGCGCCGACGCTGAAGGCTTTGACCTTGCCGGGCCGCCGCTACTACCCATGAGGCCGGAGGAGATTGTGCCGCGGGGCCAGGACTTCGCAACGCAGGGTCATTTGTACCGCTCCGTCGAAAGCGGGTTCGCCCACCTAGCCGACAAGCTCGGCGAGGGCCGGTTATTCATCGGCCCGGCGTTCCAGCAAGCTGACGAGACCGCCTTCGGTTGGCCCGACCTTGGGCCAATCACCGACCTGGAGGGCGCCAATCGAGCCGTTGAGCGCATTGTCGAGCAGGGGGAGGGTGCGACTGGCGACTGGGCAACTGCCCATTACGGCCGCTTCCTGGACATGCTCGATGACTACCTGGCGATGCGCAAGGAGGATCCGGGCTTCGAGCCAGCCCACCCCGTCCTAGCCGCCGGCATGCGAGGGGTCGAGGGAATCGAGCCCGACGTCTACATCACCGACCCCATCACCGGCGGCTGCTCCGACCTGTTCAACGCCGTTTATGAGCTGCTGCTGCAGATGATCGCGCGTTACTTCGCCTTCGGCCGTGAGACGCCTCACAGCGCCAAATCTTGGCCAACGCCGCCGTCGGCCTCATGTTTCGAGCGATCAAGCCACTTGGCCTCATGCTCGCTCGCCTGCCAGTCGGAGCCGATCACCCTGACGCCACAGCGGGAGCCAACTTCCAGCTCCCCTACCGCGCCAGCTTCCTGCTACCCCACCACCGCGCAGCCTGGCTTCGCTACGCCGAACGCCTCGACGAGCTGGCCACCTTCGCAGCCAACCTCCATCCCCCTGCAGCAGAACACACCACTGCCGCAGTATCAGACGCGCTTAGCCGCACAGCCTCCCACCTCATGACACACCTCGAGGCAGGATAAGTGCTGCCTGAGCCGGTCAAGTCGAACAGTCTCAGCGCTCCCCCGAAGAGACAGAGGCGACTGTCTGAGTCCCGGATTTGAGCTCGTTGAGGGCTTGGGTGGTCTGGGTAAGGGTGTAGGCGATGGCTTGATCCCAGTCCATGTCGGCACCGCGGGCGCGAAGTGCATGCGTACGCTCCTCGCCCAGGGCTTCGGTCACGATCAAGCTGATCAGCCGAGCGAAAATCGGCGACTCGACCACATAGGCTTCGGCGGCCCCCTGAATGATCGCGGCGGCCTCGGGCCGGGTGGCGGCAAGCGCGCCGGCGATCATGTGGTGGACAAAGGCCATCCGGAGGCGGTTACCGCCCCACTGGAGGCCGCGGATGGCACGGCGGCCGAGCTCAAGTGTGGCGGTCCGGTCGTTGAGGAGGAATGCGATCCCGGCGGCCCAGACCAGGTCGAGGGCGCCTTGATAGCCGAGCGCCGTGCTGAGCTCGAGGCTTTCGTGCAGGCAAGCACGGGCTTGGCCGGGGTCAGTCTCGGCGATCGACATGCCCACAGCGAGCAGGCCGGTGGCGATGAGAGCCGGGGCGCCGATCTTGCGGGCCAGCGCGAGCGCTTCGCGCGCCAGCGGGATCGCCCCAGGCGCGTCACCTATGACGATGTGACCTACTGCCGCAGCGATGCCGAGCTGGAGGGAGGC
>JBKPTR010000008.1:0-9585 GCA_046735615.1 Actinomycetota bacterium | reverse complement strand
CAATGGGATATTGATGATCAGTCACTTCGAGCGGCTGGAGCGACAAGAGGGCGTGAAGTTTGGCCCGGGACTGGTGATTCAGGGCGCCAAAGAACGCCTGGCGCCGATCATGATGACCGCCTTGGCGACCGGCCTGGCGCTCGTTCCGTTGGTGGTGGCCGGCAGCATTCCCGGCCACGAGATCGAACACCCAATGGCGATCGTGATCCTCGGCGGCTTGGTGACTGCGACCTTGGTCAACTTGTTCGTGCTTCCCTCGTTGTATCTAGCCTTCGGCAAGAGCAAGCGCGACAAGGCGGCGCTTGAGGCTGCTGAAACCCCAGCCACTGCCACTGCCGGCTGAGTCTCGATGTCGTCGCCACCTGGCTCAAGCAGCCCCCGAGGAGCGCAACGTCCAGCAATGCGGGCTGACCTCGTCGAAGCTGCCGATGATATGGAGGGTTACCTGCGCTGCGAACGGTAGTAGGTGATCAAGGACTGCGTCGAGGAGTCTTGTTTGGCCAGTGCCTCGTCGTCACCTGAGACGGCTGGGGCAATCTGCAGCGCGAGCTGCTTACCCAGCTCGACGCCCCATTGGTCGAAGCTGTCGATGCCCCACACCACGCCCTCGGTGAAGGTGATGTGCTCGTATAGCGCGATCAGCTCGCCCACTACGCGCGGACTGAGCTCAGGGACCATGATCGAGGTGGTCGGGCGATTTCCTGGGAAGACCCGTGCCGGCACGATTGCCTCCGGAGTCCCTTCCGCGCGAACCTCGTCGGCCGTCTTGCCGAACGCCAGCGCCGCTGTCTGGGCGAAGAAGTTCGCCAGAAAGAGCTCGTGCACGTCGTTGTCACCGTCGACCAGTGGGTGCGCGGGGTTGGCCACGCCTATGAAGTCGCAGGGGATCACCTGCGTGCCCTGATGGATCAGCTGGTAGAAGGCGTGTTGGCCGTTCGTGCCAGGCTCGCCCCAGAACACCTCCCCGGTCTCAGTGGTCACCGGCGAGCCGTCGTAGCGGACGCTCTTGCCGTTGGACTCCATGGTGAGTTGCTGCAGGTACGCCGGGAACCGATGTAGGAACTGCGCGTACGGGAGCACGGCATGGCTGCCGGCCTTGAAGAAGTTCACGTACCACACGTTCAGCAGGCCCATCAGTGCAGGCACGTTGCTGGCAAGTTCTGTTTCAGCGAAATGCCGGTCGATCGCATGGAAGCCTGCGAGGAAGTCAGTGAAGTTCGCCGGTCCGATGGCAACCGCGACCGAGGTACCGATTGCCGAGTCGACTGAGTACCGGCCGCCGACCCAATCCCAAAAGCCGAAGGCGTTCTCCGGGTCGATGCCGAACGCAGCCACTTTGTCGAGCGCGGTCGACACCGCAACAAAGTGCTTGGCCACGGCGGCACTCCCCGCCTCCTCGCCCACTTCGATGGCTCCTGACTCCCGAAGCTTGTCAAGAAGCCAGGCGCGGGCGAGGCGCGCGTTGGTCAGCGTCTCCAGCGTGGTGAAGGTCTTGGAGGCAACGATGAAGAGCGTGGTCTCCGGATCAAGATCTTTGGTCTTCTCAGCTACATCGGTCGGGTCGATGTTGGAGATGAAGCGCGCCTGCAGACCGGGTTTCACATACGGCTGCAGGGCCTCGTAGACCATCACTGGACCAAGATCAGATCCACCGATCCCGATGTTGACCACCGTCGTGATCGGTTTGCCCGTGACGCCCATCCATTCGCCGCTGCGTACCTTGTCCGCAAACGCGTACACCTTGGCCAGCACTTCGTGTACCTCGGGAATGACATCGGTGCCATCGACGACCAGGTTGGACCGCTCGGGGGCGCGCAGCGCCGTGTGCAGCACCGCGCGATCCTCGGTGACGTTGATGTGCTCGCCCGCGAACATGGCGTCGCGGCGTTCCACCAAACCAACTTGATCGGCAAGATCAACAAGGGCGCTCAGGACGTCGGCGTTGATCAAATTCTTGGAAAGGTCGACGTAGAGATCACCGGCGCTGAAAGTGAACGATTTCGACCGAGACGGATCGGCGGCGAACCAGCCGCGCAGATCAGGTTCCATGGCTTCGTAGAGGGCAGTCAGCCTTGCCCAGGCCGGGGTCGTCGTCGGATCTACAGGCTGGCTCATCAGGTTCCCCTCGTTGTTTGCTGGTACCAGGTCACACTACTGAGCCGGGCGCGCTCACCTCAATCACCTGTCTCCACGGGCCCTCGTATGCGTCCGACGTCCGCTAGCTTCACACAGCTTGCTCACGGTCCGGATAGGTTGTGCAACCTCGGTAGACCGACAAAAACCTGTGTGCACGTAGCTTTCGCACCGCGAGCACGTGGGGTGCGTTGGGCTTCGGTAGCGTGCGGAACATGGATCTCCGGCTGGCCAGGTCGCGACCGGAGCCGGACCGTCCGTATTCGCCGGGCGAGTCGGAGTACCGTACTGACCTCGAGCGGATTCGGTTCGCGAACGCTCTCTCGCGGCTGGCCGACGTCACGCAGGTGGTCAGCTCCATGGCAACCAGCGGAGTCGTGCACAACCGGCTCACCCACACGATCAAGGTGACGGGAGTCGCTCGAGCGATTGCTGTGCGATTACTCAGCACTCAAGATCAGGATCAGCTTCATGATCTTGGAGGTCTTGATCATGTTGTGGTGCAGGCGGCGGCCACTGCTCATGATCTTGGCCATCCTCCATTCGGCCATTTGGGCGAGCGTGTTCTTGATCGATTGGCGCGGGAGCGGTTCCGGTTGGCGGATGGCTTCGAGGGAAACGCGCAGACCTTCCGGGTCCTGACCGAGCTGGAGGTCCTGGGACCCGGCACCCAGGGGCTCAACCTGACCGCAGCGACTCGAGCTGCGGTTCTGAAATATCCCTGGACCTGCTTCCACTATCCCGATCCCCATCCGGTTGACTGGCCCATTCCGCCACGTGGCGCCGGCCACGCCCGCGGCACAGCCGGAGCAGCGAAGTTTTCGGCCTACATCATCGACCTGCCGCAGATGCTGGATGCGCTTGCCGCGTTCCCAGAACTACCGCCGGGGCGGCAAACATTGGAGTGCTCGGTGATGGATCTCGCCGATGACATTGCTTACTCCTTGCACGACGTCGACGACTTTCATCGCTCGGGAGTCCTGCAGTTCTCTCCTGTCTCCGGTGAGTTTCGATCATGGGAAAGCGGGCGGGTAGAGTTTGTTGATCTTGATGACAGCGATCTGGTACGTGCCCGACGTCGGCCGGGCGCCGGCCTGGAGCGCTTGCGCCGGCGGCTGAAGCGCAGGGACGGCTGGATCTTCGACGAGGAGATCTTCGCGACTGCGGTGCAGACGGTCGGCGAAGAGTTCGTCGACGGCGTGCTGGCAACACCGTACGACGGATCAATGGCGGCGGATCGCGCCATATCGGGCTTCACTTCCAGGTGGATTGACCACTTGATCAGTTCGGTCAGTCCGAATCCACATCCTGCAGTCCGCTCCGGATATGTCTCCATGGATGCGCAGGCTTGGCACGAGGTCTCGGTGCTGAAGTTCGTCAACCAGTACTTCATCCTGGACCGGCCCGACCTGGCGATGCTCCAGCGCGGTCAGGAGCAGACAGTCGAACACCTCGTCCTCGCACTCGAGGACTGGCTTTCAGACCGCCGCGACGCAGATCGGGCGCCACGCCGGCTGTTGGATCTGGTAAACGCGGCGAGCTACGGGTATCAGAGAGCGGCCAAGGAACATCCGGAGTGGTTCGGCGGGAATGCTTCCGATGCGGATCTGGCGCGAATGGGTCGAGGTCGCGGGATCATCGACTTCGTCAGCAGCCTGACGGATGCTCAAACCATCGCATTCGGTGCGCGGCTGGGTGGAGCCAGCGGGCTGTTGTGGAGCAGCAGTTTGTGAGCGCCCTGACGGCGGACGGCGCGCCCTTCGACAGGCTCAGGGCGCATACCACGCGCGCCCAGGGCGCATTCCGCGCATGCTCAGGACGCATACCACGCGCACATGCGGCATTCCGCAGAAGCTCGGGCGCCTACAGCATGCATCGTTCATGCTTGAGGCGTGGAGTTGATCGCTGAGGTATGGCGGCGAGCGACTGCTGTGCAGCCGCCGCCGGCACCGGTCGTGGTCGCTTTGGCAGCTGTAATCGCAGGTGCTCTCGTCTTGCCGCGCGCGATCTGGCCCTACACCCGGATGCTGGTCACCATCACGCACGAAGGTGCTCATGGCGTTGCAGCGTTTCTGACGGGCCGTCGCCTGCAGGGCATCCGGCTGCACTCAGACACGTCTGGCTTGACCGTTTCCCGCGGGCGACCGAGTGGCCCGGGCATGGTCATCATGCTCCTTGCGGGCTATCTCGGGCCGGCTGTGGTGGGGTTGGGCGCTGTCGGGCTCTTGATCGCAGGGCACAGTCTCGGCTTGCTCTGGCTGTTCGTGATCTTGCTTGCGCTGTTGTTGATCCAGATCCGCAACTTCTACGGATTCGTACTGGTCGTTGGCTGTGCTGTCGTGCTGATTCTGGTGAGCTGGTACCTTCCGGCGACGGTGCAGTCCGGCCTGGCGTACGTGCTGACGTGGACGCTACTGCTCGCGGCACCGAAACCGGTGATCGAGCTCATCCGCCACCGACGGGGCGGACGGTCCCACCACTCCGACGCCGACCAGCTCGCCGCGCTGACACGCGTCCCAGCGAGTGTGTGGGCCATCGGATTCCTGGTCATTAACTGCGTCGGCCTGGTCCTGGGATCCGTGCTGCTCCTGCCGGTCCTGGCCGAGCTGGGACACCACGTCGCGGAGCAGTTTGCGGGTGCCTGAGTCCGCAGGCATGACAAAGGCTCCCATCCGAATCGGATGAGAGCCCTGTTGTTGCGAGTCTTTTACAAGACGTTGCCAGCGCGCTGAGCAACGAGGATCAGTTCGTCGCGCATCGCCGGAGTGGCAGCGTTGCTGATCGCACGATTCAGCTCCCGACGCGTGCGACTGATCTCACGGTGGCTGCGGATGGCCTTTACGAGGCGTGACATCAGCGACCATCCTTTCTACGAGTTTCTCAGTTTTGAAGATCACATGGTTAACGCCAGCAGCCGCTGGGATATTCCAGAGCGGGAGCGGGAGCGACGCCACCGCGGGCTAGGCAAACCTGTGCTTGATCGAGCGTTTTGTGTGCGGTCCCTAGGGGTGCTGATTCAAGCATCTTAAGTCTGCTACGCCCGCGGTGGCGTCGCTCCCTACTATCCGGCCTTCCGAAATTCAGGCCGCAGTCACACCGGGTTTTGGTTAGGCTGCCTGTCCGAACCGCCGGTCACTCAAGATCAGGCCCGCGCGTTCTAGCTCTGCCTCGACCCGGATCCGTTCGATGTCGCGCTCGAAGCCAATGGACTCGCCCTCCAGATCGTGTTCGATCTCGAGCATCTCGCAGACCTGCATCAGGAGCTTGTCGTAGGCGAGCCGGTTGCCCATCTGGTGGGCAGCGGAGCGATGGGCATCGGTGCCCAGAATCGCGCGTAACCGCCTCAGATCGGCGGCAAGCTGCTCGATCGGGACACCTTGCTGGTGGCGAAGTTCGCGTACGGCCTGCCGGTGCGCAGCAGCTGAGGAGCGCCGCTCTCGCCACCGACGGAGGGTCCCGTCCCATCTTCCGACCAACAAGTCGTAGAAGAGCACGCTCAGAATCGGGATGAACACCATGATGGCGACGGCGATACCACCAAGGATCACTTGGTACAAGTCCACCGCCATGCAATAACACTAAGTCGGGCGTTCAGGCTTCACAACCCGAGTCAGCAAGAGTGCATCAAGCCGTAACTGTCAAGCGCCCACACAGGCACGAACTGCACACTCAACAATCGCTGAGCGTGCAGTGTGCATTGACTTGCCGTCAAGCGGTTGAGGTGCTTCCTCCGTCCTGGTTGTAGGGAGCTGCCTTCCACGCCGATGCCGAGACCAAGGTGCCTGTGTCCAGAACCGTGAAGTTCCACGTTCCAACGTAAGTGTTGTTGCTGAACACATTTTCTTGGTTGTAGACGATCGCCTTACTGATCGCGTCGGCCTCGTAAGGCGACCATGACGGGTACGTGCCGTAATTGGAGAAGATGGCGTTGCGGCCACACATGCTCGTCGAGCAGTTGAAGAAGTTGGCGCGGTTCATCTTGAAGGTGTTGTGGTGCACCTTGACGTTTTGCGTCTTCCAACGGCAATCCGAGTAGTACGGCGAATTGGAGATGTTCGCCGAGTTGCACGTCGAGAGCTTGGCAACCGATGGGTTCACCAAGGTGCAGTAGCCGGTGGAGGTGTTGGCCGGCGAGCCGCAGAAGCGGTCTGCGTTCTCCCACAGCGTCACGCCGTTGTAGTTGTCCTCAATCAAGTTGTTCGAGACGTCGATGGTCGGGCTGCCCACCAGGTCGTGAGGCAGCCGTGCGTCACCGCCGGACTCGGAGATGTAGATCGCAGCGTCGGGGAAGTTGTCTTTCGACTGAATGCGTTCGGGCCCAACAGCCACCAGGTTGTGGCGGATCACGTTGTTGCGGATGGCGGCGTTGTAGCTGATCTCCCAGAAGATCGCGTGCCCGTCGTTGTTCTCGATCCAGTTGCCCTCGAACAAGAAGTTGTTGTCATTCGTGTCTGCCCACAGGCCAACGCTCTTGTTGTCATGGACGTAGTTGTTGGTGACACGAACATTGCGGACGTCCCAGAACTTGCCACCGCCGGTGCAGCCACAGCCGTCGATCTTGGATTCCCAGTCGCCGGTGTTGTTGCCGACGATCTCGTTGTGGTCGAGCACGATGTTGGACTCCCCACCGTCGGCTCCGTAGGCCTGGAAGCCGTATTGGCTGTTGTCCTTCAGGCAGTTGTACGAGGCGACGTTGCCTGCGCCCACAAAGATGCCGGCACCCCCATTGTTGCTGACGGTGTTGTACTGCATCGTCCAGTTCTCGCCGGAGTCGTGGTTGATCGTGCCTTCGTTCATGGGAGCAACGAAGTTCCTGATTGTCAGGTACTTGATGGTGACGTTGCGTGCGTGCTGGGTGAAGGCATAGTTGTTCTTGCCTTGTCCGTCGAGGATCGCGCCCGGCCCACCGATGTAGGTCGAGTCGTCGCTCGGGATTATCTGGTCGTACTTATCAGTGCCGAGTGTGTGAACACCCGGAGCGAACCAGTACGCCTTGCCGGCCTGCCGCAGATCAACGGAGCTGTTGTCACCGGCGGGAACGACAATCGCACCAGTCGGGGCCGTAGCCGGTCCGCTCAGCAAAGACGCATTGCCGCAGATCTTCGCGGGAGGTGCGCTTGGCCACGCCCCACTCGGAACGGGCAGCGTCGTTGACGCCGTGGGTGCCGTTGTCGTTGGCGCGGTCGTGGTCGGGGCCGAGGTCGTCGGAGGCGCAGTAGTCGTGGTTGGCGGCGCCGGCGCTGTGGTCGTCGCTTCCGGAGCGGGGGCTGTGGTGCTGGTTGTCGGCGATGGCGCGGTGGTCGTTGTTGCCGTCGGCGCCGAGGTGGGTGTGGTCGTTACGCTCCCGTTGGCGACCGTGAAATTCCCCCGACGGCTAGACGTTGTGCCGTTCGACCAGGTCAGCACGACCCGGATGGTGTGGGACCCATCGGAAAGCTTCGTTGTGTCGTACGGAAGTGCGGTGCCGTCGGCCGCGGTACCCGCGAAATCAAAGGGCGGGTCAGTGTCGGTTCGAACGGGCGGCGTTGTCCGCCGCGAGCTGTCCAGGTAGAAGTCGACCTTATCGAGGGTCTCCGACTCCCTCACGAAGACGTAGACCTTGCCCTTCACCGCCGAGCCGTCGAGCCGCACCGCACTCGACCGATCCGCGTTCAAGCTCACCGCCAGCGCTGACCTTGTCGAAGCTGACGCGGACTCCAGGCCGAGGCCGCTCAGTGCGAGGCCGGTGATGACACTGAGTGCGATGACTACCTGGCGATGGCGGCGCAGTCCCAACCGAGGCCCAGCTAGGAACATGTCCATCCTCCGGCGTGTCAAGAATCTGTTGGGAAGGGGTGTTTCGAAATCCTCAACTACTAGGCGGTACCGCTGTTGCCGTAGACCGAGACGTGCACGTGATCCATGTGATTGGCGGTCGGTGAACCCCGGTCCGACATCGGTCGCCAGCCCTCCGAACTCCGCTGCACCGTCCAAATCTGCTGCCGATAGATGACCTCCATCACGCCCAGGCTCTTGGCATTGGCTCGGACCCACCTCGCGATCTCCCAACCGACCGTCGAGTCAGAGATCATGCAATCAAGTGCCCGCCCCTGCCCGTGGTAACCGCTCGAGGTGCGGCGGCCGAGGAAGCTCGTGATCTGGGGGTAGCGATGGCACAGCGCGCGGTGGACGCGGATGGCGTCAGGGGTGAGTCCAGACTCGACCGAGGACCCTCCGGGGCAGGGCGCCGACGATATGCCGCCAGCGCTGCTGCTGGACGTGGCCGTCGGCTTGTTGTCGGAAAGGTACTTGTTCGTCACCCAGCGACCCTTGTCGCGGTAGGACACATATCGGAACCCGTTGCTGATGGTTTTGGTGACCGCCAGCTTGGTTCCTTTGTCCACTTCCGCCACCACTGAGGCGCTACTACTGGGCTCGGTCCTCACGTTCAGATCAGTCGTGGCGTACTTGCTGCCGGTGATCTTGAGCCGCAGGATCGGTGCGATCGTCTCCGAGGCCGAGCTCGTGGGCTTCGGCGCCGAGGCCACCTTGACTGGCCGCCGGTTGGTGCCTCGGCTGAGTTCCTGCCCTCGACCAGCCACCTCGCTTGGTGACTCGACAGACGCCGTCGAGGCTGGAGCTGGATACGCGAGCTGTGGGTCGTCACCGGGCATGACAGCACCGGCGACGCCCACGCCGAACGCCGTAATCACCGCCGTTGGAACCGCGATGCGTGCTACGCGCGCCGCAAGAGGCGGCCGCATCGCCCTTCGTGGGCGCGGTCTGGACACGTGTTCTCAATCCCCCGAGCAAATGAGACCAAAGCGTTATCTCCGGCAGGAGTCTAAACAGTTTGGTCATGATTGCCCAACCCTGACCCAGGGTTTGGACTGAATTTTTTTGTCGGAACGAGTCCTTATCGTTACCTGCTCGTGTCGAAGACCTCCGATTTTCGCGGAAGCGATCGCCCCTCGCGGGTTGGGGGCAGCCGCAATAGCGTTGGACCTTGCCGATTCCCCAAGGAAGGTTGACCCGGAATCGACGTAATGCTTGGGGACGACACGACCATCACCGGCAGTCATCTGCTAGTGGCTACTGGCCGTCGATCGAACTCCGACTTGCTTGGCCCCGACCATGGGATCGAGACCGATGAGCGCGGCTTCTTAGAAATGATCCCAGCGCCGCCCGATCGGGCTGCCCGGAATCACCCGGGGCGCCCTGGGACTTCGTTTGTAATCCGACACAAAGCGGCTGTCGCCTATCCAGAACCGCCACGGTCGATCCGCTTCGACCGAGACGCCGACTCGTGGCCCGACCATGATCATCTCTGCTTCGTCCACCGGAAACTCAAGCGTCACTGGGCCGTCGCCGAGCAGGTCACAGCCCTTGTGCTCAGGGTGCAAACCCAGGGCTTGGGTGAGCCGACCGGGACCCCGAGCAAGATCACGATCGCTCGCCCGCCCGCGTCGTGAC
>JBKPTR010000007.1:0-19971 GCA_046735615.1 Actinomycetota bacterium | reverse complement strand
CTGCATCTAGAGTGTTCGGCGTGACGGTCGCAGTTCGTGTCATCCCGTGCTTGGACGTGCACGCCGGCCGGGTCGTGAAGGGCGTCAATTTCGTCGCTCTGCGGGACGCGGGTGATCCGGTGGAGCTGGGCGCGTTCTATGACGCCGAGGGAGCTGACGAGCTGACCTTCCTCGACATTTCAGCGTCGGCCGAAGGCAGGGAGACGACGCTTGACGTGGTACGCCGAACCGCCGAGACGGTGTTCATTCCCCTGACGGTGGGCGGCGGTGTCAGCTCGGTTGCCGACGTGGACGTCTTGCTGCGCGCCGGTGCCGACAAGGTGGCGATCAACACGGGGGCAATCCGGCGGCCGGAGGTGATTGGGGAGATCACTCGCCGGTTCGGCAACCAGGTACTGGTCCTCTCCGTCGATGCCCGCCGCGCGGACTGGGCGCCGTCGGGCTTCGAGGTGACCACCCACGGCGGTCGAACCGCGGCCTGCCTGGACGCGATCGAATGGGCGCGGCGTGGAGTCAATCAAGGAGTGGGGGAGATTCTGCTGAATTCCATGGATGCCGATGGCACCACCGGCGGCTTCGATCTCGAAATGATCAGGGTGGTACGCGCCGTGGTGGATGTGCCGCTAATCGCGTCTGGCGGTGCAGGCCGGGTCGCGGACTTTCCGCCGGCGATTGCAGCAGGGGCCGATGCGGTGTTGGCCGCGACCGTTTTCCATTTCGGTACCTTGCGGATCGCCGAGGTCAAGGCGGCGATTCAGGCCGCAGGATTTCCGGTACGCCACGCCGCACTCGCTCCTACAGCGAGACACTGAGCCGGTGCCCATAACGAAAAAAAGGCTTGTCTGGCTGCCGTACGCCAGTGCCGAGGAAGCCGAGCAGCGACTCGGTGGAATCCCCGACGGTATCGAGGTCGACGTCTATCGCGCCGACGGCGATAACTGGCCGGATTCGGTAGCTGATGTCGAGTTCTATGTGCTGCCCTATCTGAAGGGCGAGGAGGTCCTTGACCGGGTCGGGGAGATGAAGCACCTGAAGGTGATACAGACCTTGACAGCTGGCGTTGAGAACTTCTTGCCGCAAGTCCCTGAAGGCGTGATCTTGTGCAACGCAGCTGGTGTGCATGACACCAGTACTGCCGAATTGGCCGTCGCACTAGCGCTGGCAAGCGGTCGACATCTTGATCACTATGCGCGCAACCAGCTCAGCGGCATCTGGGATTCTCGGCTTGGCATCTCGCTTGCCGACCAGCGCGTGTTGATCATCGGATATGGCAACATCGGTGCTGCGATCGAGCGCCGACTGGCTGGCTTTGAGGTCGCCTCGGTGACGCGGGTGGCGCGTCGGCCGCGTACGGAGCCGGTTCCGGTGCACCGGATCGAGGACCTGCCGCAACTGCTTCCCAACGCCGACGTCGTGTTCCTGGTGGCACCGCATACCCCGCAGACCGAGGGGATGATTGGCAGCCAGGAGCTCGCAGCGCTGCCGGACCGAGCCGTGCTGGTCAACGTCGCGCGGGGCAAGCTTGTCGACACGGACGCGCTGTTGGCTGAGACCTCGACCGGCAGGATCCGAGCAGCTCTCGATGTCACCGATCCGGAACCGTTGCCACCCGAGCATCCGCTGTGGCGCACGCCTGGTGTGCTGATCTCACCGCACGTCGGCGGACCGAGCAGCGCCTTCTTCCCGCGCGCGGACCGGCTCATCGCGGCTCAGCTAGGTCGTTTTGCCGCTGGCAAGGAACTGGAGAACAGGATCAGATGACTCCCTTCGAGACGCCGGAAGCTCACCACGTCGATCCCACCTGCATCTTCTGCAAGATCATCTCCGGCGAGCTGCCCTCACGTCGGATCTATGAGGACGATCGAGCTGTTGCCTTTCTCGACATCGGCGGGTGGCATCGCGGGCACGCATTGGTGGTGCCGAAACGGCACGTGCCCGACATGGTCACGGGGACGAACGCACTTCCCGAGATCGCTCCAGCCGTGGAAGCTGTAGCGAGGCTGCTGATGCATCGACTCGATGCTGACGGGATCAACCTGTTGTCCTCGACCGGCGAGGCGGCCGGTCAGGAGGTCTTCCACTTGCATGTGCATGTGGTGCCGCGCTACGCCGATGAGCCGGGTTTAGCCATGCTGGTCAACCCGGGTGGTGCGTCGGATGATGAGTTGGACTCGGTCTATCGCCAGATCCAGGCGGGTGCATGACCCTGCAGACCCGTTCCGCTCCAGCAAGATCATTGCCGGCCAGCCGGCGGCTGGCTCGCGGGGCAGTGGAGTTTCTGCCGCCGTTTGCGGTGGCGTTGTTGATCTTGCCGTTCGTCATCGAGCGCGGCCAACTTTTTCCCTGGCAGCCGTCGACAATCGACCTCCAGGTCTATGTGTACGCGGTCAAGGACATGCTGGCAGGCAAGGACATCTTGGCTACCACAACGCCTGGCTGGGGGCTCTACTTCATCTATCCGCCGATTGCAGCAATTCTGATGACGCCGCTGGCCTTCGGACCCTATTGGTTCTGGCAGGTGGCCTGGGCAGGCGGCCTGGTCTGGGCCCAGCAGTCGGTACTGAAGCGTTGCGGCGCACCTCGGGGGTGGAAGCTTGGGCTCATTGGCATCGCGGTGGTGCTTGCTGTCGAGCCGATTCGTACCACATTGGGGTACGGCCAGGTGAACACCATTTTGATGGCGCTGGTGATCGCGGACCTGCTGCCCGATCCGCCCGGCGAGCGGAGGCGTATCCCGCAGGGGATTTTGACCGGCCTGGCGGCAGCGATCAAACTGACGCCTGCGCTCTTCGTGATCTTCATGTTCTTGATCGGCAAGAGCCGGGCGGCGATCACCGCGGTTATCAGCTTTGCAGTCTTCACTGCGATCGGCGCGATCTTCCTCTTCCGAGAAACGGTGATCTTCTTCGGCGGGCTGTCCGGTGGCGACACTCGCACCGCCTCACCGCTGTACGCCGGCAACCAGTCGCTGCTCGGCGTCTTCTTCCGGCTCGGTGACTCCTCCCGCATCACGACCCTGCTGGGCCTCGCCGTGGCCGCGGTCCTGGCCGTGCTGGGTTGCCTTGTCGCAGCCCATTGGTGGCGTGCCGGTCAGAAGGTGTTTGCGGTCGCGATTGTCGGACTCACCACATGCTTGGCCTCGCCGCTGTCCTGGACCCACCACTACGTCTGGATCCTGCCGCTGGCGATGGCGGTGTTCTCTCCAGGAGTGCCTCGCTGGGCCAGATACTTGGGCGGCTTCTGGGTGATCTGGGTGTGCATCTGTCTGCCGCTCGCCCTGCTGCCGTACGGCCATGGTCAGGAGCGGCAGTACGACTTCCTCCAACAGGTAGTTGCCAATCTCGGCCCAGTGCTCGGGGTGATCTTGTTGGTTGGCCTCGCCTGGCAGCTTGTCGCTTCTACCCGGGCGCAGCCTGTTCCCACCGCCGCCGGCCCCTGATACGACGGTAGATTGACCGCCATGACTCCCGACATCAAACCTCGGTCCCGCGTGGTCACCGACGGTCTCGAGGCGACTGCGTCACGTGGCATGCTGCGCGCAGTCGGTATGAGCGATGAGGACTGGGCGAAGCCGCAGATCGGCGTCGCCTCGAGCTGGAACGAGATCACTCCGTGCAACCTGTCGCTTGATCGGCTGGCCAAGGCGGCTAAGGACGGAGTGCATGCGGCTGGCGGTTATCCGTTGGAGTTCGGCACTATCTCGGTCTCCGACGGCATCTCGATGGGCCATGACGGCATGCATTACTCCCTGGTGAGCCGGGAGATCATCGCCGACTCGGTGGAGACAGTCATGCTGGCAGAACGGATGGATGGCTCAGTGCTGCTTGCTGGGTGCGACAAGTCTCTGCCAGGCATGCTTATGGCTGCTGCCCGGCTTGATCTTGCTTCGGTTTTCCTCTACGCCGGCTCGATCATGCCCGGCCAGGTTGGCGACAAAGAGGTTACGATCATCGACGCCTTCGAGGCGGTCGGTGCCTGCGTCAGGGGACTGATCAGTCGTGACGAGGTGGCCAAGATCGAAAGGGCCATCTGTCCGGGAGAGGGTGCCTGCGGCGGCATGTTCACCGCCAACACCATGGCGAGTGCCGCTGAGGCGCTTGGCATGTCACTACCCGGCTCCGCCGCGCCGCCGGCCGTAGATCGCCGCCGCGACGGCTTTGCGCGTAGGAGCGGACTAGCAGTGGTCGAGATGCTGCGGCAGGGCATCACCGCTCGCCAGATCCTCACCAAGGAGGCCTTCGAAAACGCCATTGCCGTCACCATGGCCTTCGGCGGCTCAACCAATGCAGTGCTGCACCTCCTCGCGATCGCGAACGAGGCCGGGGTTGACCTCACCCTCGACGACTTTGTACGCGTCGGTCGCACGGTGCCCCATCTGGGCGACCTCAAGCCCTTCGGCCGGTACGTCATGAACGATGTGGATCGGGTAGGCGGTGTGCCCGTCGTGATGAAGGCACTGCTCGACGCCGGACTCCTCAATGGAGATTGCTTGACCGTAACCGGCAAGACCATGGCGGAGAACCTCGCCGACATCGCGCCTCCCGACGTGGATGGGAAGATCATCCGTTCACTGGGCAACCCGATCCATCCGACCGGCGGCATCACCATCCTGCGCGGGTCTTTGGCGCCTGAAGGGGCGGTGGTCAAGAGCGCTGGCTTCGATACCGAGGTATGGAAGGGCACGGCGCGGGTTTTCGATGGCGAACGAGCTGCAATGGACGCGCTAGAGGATGGCACGATCACCACCGGCGATGTTGTCGTCATTCGCTATGAAGGACCGAAAGGCGGTCCGGGGATGCGTGAGATGCTGGCAATCACCGCCGCGATCAAGGGTGCCGGTCTGGGCAAGGACGTCATGTTGATCACTGATGGTCGCTTCTCCGGCGGAACCACTGGACTGTGCGTTGGCCACATTGCCCCCGAGGCGGTGGACGGTGGCCCGATCGCCTTTCTCGAGGACGGCGACGAGATTGTCCTGGATGTCGCGAGCGGCCTGCTTGATGTCAACCTCGACGAAGCCGAGCTGGAGCGCCGACGCGCGAGGTGGGCTCCAACATCGCGACCCGCACCGCGTGGGGTGCTGGCAAAGTATGTCAAGCTCGTCCGGTCCGCAAATGTGGGCGCCATCTGTAGTTGATCAGCCTTCACAATCTCGAACACCAACCCTGACTACGGCGCGCGGCTCAACTGCTAGCCAGGCCAGCCAGCACCTCATCGAGCCAACCGGTTAGCGGATCGATGACCAGTTCCGTGACCGGCCCGGGGACCCAAGCGACTGACATTCGCTCATACATTTCGAAACACTCGAGCACGGCTTCCGGGTGCTCGACCGTGAGCCAGTGTCGCCGCCGCTCGCTACGGTCTAGGCGTGAGTTTACGAATATCCGCCGAGGAGCGCCGAGCTCGGCTGGCCGAGCGGCACCGCCTGTTACCGCGTACGCGGACTGACGATCTCCCACAGATTGCCGACGACCTGGTGGCGCTGCACTCCAGCGACCCGGTCAGCGTGTTCTTGTCCGCGATGGCGCGGATGGTGCATCCCTCGATCGGGGCCGTGGAGCGGGCGCTGTACATCGATCGCAGCCTGATACGGCACCACGGAATGAGGAGGACGCTCTGGGTAGCAACACCCCCGGTGGTTCGCGTCATTCATGCCGCCGCGACTCGCGACCTGCTAGCGACCGAGCGGCGGCGCACGTCTCAGCTCCTCGCGGCAAGCGGAGTCGAGGACCCGGAACGATGGTTGGCCGAAGCTGAGGAGCGGGTGCTGGCAGACATCCGGGAGCACGGCCCGAGCACCGCACGGGAGATCGGGCAAAGGGCCGACGCCCTCCGCCAACGGCTGCACCTCTCGCCCGGCAAGACGTACGCGGCGGTGCAGTCAGCCCACACAAGAGTTCTTTACATCCTGGGTTTCGCCGGTCAGATGTTGCGTGCCCAGCCGAGCCGTTGGGTCAATGGCGCGTACCAATACGTCGATGCGGAGTTCTGGTTGCCCGGCGGACTCGGTGATCTTGATCCGCGACAGGCCTCCGCCGAACTGGCCGGACGCTGGCTACGACGGTTCGGCCCCGCGACGACAGCCGACGTGCAGTGGTGGATGGGCTGGACGCTGAGCAGGACGAAGCAAGCGCTGGCCGACTGTAGAGCAGTGGAGGTCGAGCTGGACAGCGGCTCGGGCTGGCTGGCCAAGGACGATCCCTCCCTCGATCCAGTCGAGCCGTGGGTGGCGGTGCTGCCCGGACTGGATCCGACGATCATGGGCTGGAAACAGCGCGAGTGGTATCTGCCGGACACGTCAAGCGAGGTGTTCGACAGCGCCGGCAACGGCGGGCCCAGCCTGTGGGTCGATGGTCGGGTCGTCGGAGCCTGGGCGCAGACGAAGGACGGGGCAATCCACACTCACTACTTCGAGCGGGTGGCGGCTGGCCGCCGGCGCGAGATCGATCAGCGGGTCGAGGACCTGAAGTCCTGGATCGGCGACACCCGATTTACCGTGCGGTTCCCGGGCGAGATCCACGCTCGCTTGCTCGGAACCCGGACGGTGCCGGGTCCCGCCACAAAGCGGCCACCAGGCCAGGCACCTACGCTGGCCGAGTGAGAGCCCGAGCAGGTTCGGCCGCACTGGTCGTGGTTCTGCTCGCTGGCTGCCAGGCGTCTTCGGACAACCCGCAGCCGTCACCGAGTCCTGCTATTTCCTCGACCGGATCTGGGCCTATATCACCTGACGCCGGTCGAGCACCTGCCTCGCGTGCTCCGTCGGCCGATTACTCCATTCCGCTGGTCCTGGCCGTCCATGCCAGCCGGCCAAGGGCGGACGTCGCGTTGGCCGATGCTCGTCGGATCATCACATCTGGAGCGACCCGCTGGTCGGCCATCGGGCAATCAGGCGGCAAGATGCGGGTGCTCAGCACCGAGGATCGCCAAGCCAGCGAAGTGCTCCGCGAGGTTCGGGCCAGCCGCAATGTGCTTGGTGTCGTGCCAGCTGACGTTGTGGACGCCCGAGTCCGAGTGCTGACCGTTGGTGGCCGCCATCCTCTCAAGGACCCGGAGCGCTACCCGCTTCGCATTCGATCCGTACGACCGGTACCGGAGGTCACCACTCTGGCGGCCGTCGGTGACATCATGCTCGGCCGCCGAGTCGGTGCGCGGCACCGTGCCGACCCTGGGGCTCCGCTGAAGCCACTCGCCAAGCGGCTGGCTGATGCCGAGATCACGGTCGGCAACTTCGAATCGACCTTGTCCGCGTCGGGTTCACCGACCCAGGGCGGCGACTCCTTTGCAGCAAGTCCGCGCGTCAGGCCTGCGCTGCGAGCGGCCGGATTCGACCTACTTTCTCTGGCCAACAATCATGTCGGTGACTATGGCGACCGCGCGCTACGCCAGACCCTCGATCGCTTCGACTCAGGTGGAATCAAGACGGTCGGTGCCGGGCGAGACCTTGCCGCAGCCCGTCGTGCGGTGATCATCGAACGAGACGGCGTACGGGTTGGCTTCCTGGCCGTGGACTCCATCGGTGAGACGCCGGCCGCCAGCCGCACCAGCGCCGGCACCAATCGACTGAACATGCCACCACGTACCGGACCGCTGAGCCGCTCACACCTTCGGCGGATCACCTCCGACATCCGAGCGCTCAACCGCCGCGTTGATCCGGTGGTCGTGCTCACCCATTGGGGCACCCAGTACAAGCATCGTCCCGAATCCAGCCAGCGCAGCGCCGCACGGGCTTTCGCCGATGCCGGGGCGGACCTGGTGATCGGCGGGCATCCGCACTGGATCCAGGGCTACGAGATGGCTGGGTCCGCGGTCGTGGTGCACTCGCTCGGCAATTTCGTCTTCGACATGGATTTCCAGACCAAGACCCGGGAAGGCATCTTCCTCGAGATCGTGCTCTGGGGCGGCAAGGTGAAGGCGGTTGAGCCAGTGCCGTACGTGATCGACAACGCCTTCACCCCGCGGCTCGTCAGGGGCGATCGGGCGAGAGGCATCCTTGCCGATCTGTGGCGCAGCAGCCGTGGACCGTTTGCCCAGTGAAGATGCGGGTGGTGCGGCTAGTTCAGCGTCTGCGGCTAGTTCAGCGTCAGCAGCCACGCCCACACCGTCCGGCCCACCCGATCGAGTTGACGCCTGTCGACGACGCGCGGCACGTCTCCGCGGGAGTGGTAGCCCGCGTAGGGGATGCTGCCAAGCCGCACGGCAGGAACGCCGGCCTTGGCGAACGACCAATGGTCACTGGCGAAGTTTGTGCATGTTCGGGTGGGGATGTCGGCTCGGCGCGCCGCCGTCCGCATCGCGTTTCGGAGCCGGGTGCCGCGGTCTGTTGCCGTGCAAACCGGCACATACGAAGCTCGGACGCCGACACGATCAAGGGACGCCATCGCCTGGATCGCCCGACGCTCCGAACGCGAGAGGTCCGCGACGAATTTCCGCGAGCCGAAGTGGTGCAGTGCGTCGCCACTGCCGCGCGGCTCCTCCGCACCGAACGCAATGAACCGCACTGGCAGCGCTGGTGGCTGCTGGCGCGCCATCGCCGCCAGCTGCAGCATCACCGCAACACCAGATGCGTTGTCCTCTGCACCTGGCGCAACCGGCACTGTATCCAGGTGTGCGCCGATCACCACATGGGGCTTCTTGGCATCAAAGTCCTCAGGCTCCGCGATCACATTGAGTGAAGTTCCACGGGGGACTGGCGTACCCCAGGAGGTTCCGGACGGTACCCGGACTCTGGTCCGCCGCACGTCGTAACCCAGTCGCTCGAATCGGTCCTGGACGAACTTTGCGGCTTCGGTGAAGTTGTCCGACGTGGCCTCCCGTGGCCCGATCTCATCGGCAAGGTGATCGATGTCGCGCAGTGCGGCACGCGCATTCATAGCCGGCGGTTTTGGAGTCGCGTTCGGTTTCGGAGGCGTTGTTGATCTCGACGTGGCGCTTGCGGTGTTGCTCGGAGATCCAGCAACCGGACTGGCCTCTGTCGCGGCGGGCGTGCCAGAGCCAAAAGGTGATGAGCCGGCTTCGGGACCCGGCGCCGATGGAGAACAGGCGACGGTGAGAACCAGGACGGAGAGCCCGGCAGCGGCACGGCGCATTCACCGACCCTACGTCGCTTCGGAGGCCCCGCTTAGTAGGGCATCCGAGCGTCCTTCCGGATCGCAAGACGTACCGAAGCCAGAATTGACTCGCTCTGTGCGGCAGCTATTGTTGCCGCGTGCACACCGGAGCAATCCTCCTCGTACGTCAGCGTGTCGGCTGAGCCCAGCTCATCACCGACGCGCTCCCTCGCCTGCCACCCGGCAGCGGGGGTTTTTTGTTGGCGCGGGACCTGCGGTGTGCAGGCGTAACATCCACAACGGATCCCAAGCGCGGGATCGTCAGGGCAAGGAGACCCGAGATGTCGGAGAACGACAGGGCAGATGAGCTGACTGGGGCGCAGTCGCTCGTCCGATCACTCGAGCGCGTCGGGGCAGACGTCGTATTCGGGATTCCAGGTGGTGCGATCCTTCCCGCCTACGACCCGCTCTTCGATTCCGACAAGGTCCGGCACATCCTGGTCCGCCACGAGCAAGGCGCCGGCCATGCGGCCGAAGGCTACGCCATGGCGACCGGGAGGGTCGGCGTCTGCATGGCGACCTCCGGACCGGGCGCAACGAACCTCGTCACGCCGATCGCGGATGCACACATGGACTCGGTTCCCATTGTTGCGATCACCGGACAGGTGGGAAGTGCGGCTATCGGCACCGACGCTTTCCAGGAAGCCGATATCCGCGGTATCACCATGCCGATCACCAAGCACAGCTACTTGATCACCAAGCCGGGCGATATCGCCGCGGCGATCGCGTCGGCGTTCCACATTGCCGGTACTGGCAGGCCTGGGCCCGTACTGGTCGACATCACCAAAGATGCGTTGCAGGCGAAGACCCGATTCGAATGGCCGCGACAGCTGGATCTGCCTGGCTACCGTCCGGTGAGCAAGCCGCACGGCAAACAGGTCCGCGAGGCCGGTCGGCTCATCGCCGAATCCCGACGCCCGGTGCTGTACGTCGGTGGCGGCGTCGTCAAGGCTCGCGCCTGGTCCGAGCTCAAGGAGCTCGCAGAGATGACCGGGATACCAGTGATCACCACCTTGATGGCCCGCGGCGTGTTCCCTGACAGTCACCCACAGAACATGGGCATGCCGGGCATGCACGGTACCGTCGCCGCAGTCGGCGCCTTGCAGCGCAGCGACCTGTTGATCGCACTCGGCACCCGCTTCGACGACCGGGTGACGGGCCAGCTCTCCACCTTTGCGCCTCTGGCGAAAGTGATCCACGCTGACATCGATCCAGCCGAGATTTCCAAGAACCGGGTGGCCGATGTGCCCATTGTCGGCGACTGCAAGGAGGTGATCTCTGAGCTGATCAGCCTGCTCAGGCCAGCTGAACGCCGCCCCAAGATCGACGAGTGGGCGCGCTACTTGCAAGATCTCAAGCGCCGCTATCCGACCGGGTACGACGAGCCGCACGATGGCAGCCTCTCGCCGCAGCATGTGATCAAACGGATTGGTGAGATCACCGGGCCGGACGCCTATTACGCGGCAGGCGTGGGACAGCATCAGATGTGGGCGTCCCACTATCTGCCCTGGGAGCTGCCAGGCCGTTGGCTGAACTCAGGCGGCCTCGGCACCATGGGGTACTGCGTTCCGGCGGCCATGGGTGCCAAGGTGGGGCAGCCCGACAAGATCGTGTGGGGAATCGACGGCGACGGCTGCTTCCAGATGACGAACCAGGAGCTGGCCACCTGTGCCCTGGAAGGGATTCCGATCAAGATCGCGGTGATCAACAATCAGAGTCTCGGTATGGTCCGGCAGTGGCAGACGCTGTTCTACCAGGGCCGTTACTCCAACACCGATCTGAACACCAACCGGATTCCAGATTTCCCGAAGTTGGCCGAGGCCATGGGATGCGTCGGCCTGCGCGCGGAGGAGCCGGGCGACGTGGATGCGGTGATCGAAAAGGCGAACTCGATCAACGATGTCCCCGTCGTGGTGGACTTCGTGGTACACAAGGACGCCATGGTCTGGCCCATGGTGGCCGCGGGCACGAGCAACGACGACATCAAAGTCGCTCGTGACATGGCACCGGTTTGGGATCAGGAGGAGCTGTGAATAGAGCAAGGGGGACGACCCCCTTGAACCCTGGGGGCGTGCACAAGGACACATGGGAGCACGCCCGATGACGGCCCCGACTCCCAACACCCACATCTTGAGCGTGCTCGTGCAGAACAAGCCGGGCGTCCTGGCGCGGATCGCTAGCCTGATTGCTCGGCGGGGCTTCAATATCGAGTCGCTCGCCGTCGGGCCAACCGAGTCACCCGAGATGTCGCGCATCACACTCCAGGTGAACGTCGAGGATGTCGTCCTAGAACAGATCATCAAGCAGCTCAACAAACTCATCGAAGTACTCAAGATCGTCGAGTTGGAGGAGAGCGCGATCCGTCGGGAGCTAGTGCTGGTCAAGGTGAAGGCCACGGCCGAAACCCGTGGCCAGTTGATCGAGATCATCGGGCTTTTCGGCGCGAAGGCTGTCGACCTGACTGCTGAGGTGATCACTGTTGAGGCCACCGGCAGCCCGGCCAAGCTAGATGCGCTGCTTCAATTGTTCGAGCCATACGGGATCCGTGAGCTCGTCCAGTCCGGCCTTGTTGCTCTGGGCCGTGGAAACCGCTCACTTACTGATCGGAACCAGCGCAGCGAGCGCCTCAAAGCTGTCCGCACCGGTTAGCCTGCGCCCTGAGCTCGTCGAAGGGCGCCTACACCCAGGCCAGAACGAGGGAGGGGCCGCGCATCGACCTGGCATCGCTATGCGCTAACTTCACCAGCGACCACAACACCAAGGGAGAACCACGAAGTGCCTGCAGAGATGTTCTACGACGGAGACGCCGACCTGTCCTTGATCCAGGGCCGCAATGTCGCCGTGCTGGGATTCGGTAGCCAAGGCCACGCTCACGCGTTGTCGCTGCGCGACTCCGGCGTCGACGTACGCGTTGGCCTGCCGGAGGGCAGCAAAAGCCGAGAGAAGGCCGAGGCTCAGGGCCTTCGCGTGCTAGCTCCGTACGAGGCGTGCGAAGAGGCTGACTTGATCATGGTGTTGACGCCGGATCCGGCACAGCGCAAGGTGTACGCCGCGGCGATCGAGCCGAACCTGGTACCTGGCGACGCGCTGTTCTTCAGCCACGGCTTCAACATTCGCTATGGCTACATCAAGCCTCCTGAGGGGGTGGACGTGGCGCTGGTGGCACCCAAGGGGCCAGGTCACCTGGTCCGTCGGGAGTACTCGGAGGGCCGCGGTGTCCCGGTCCTGGTTGCGGTCGAGCAGGATGCATCTGGCAAGGCGTGGGAGCTCGCGCTCTCGTACGCGAAGGGCATCGGCGGGCTGCGGGCCGGCGGCATCAAGACGACCTTCACCGAGGAGACCGAGACCGACCTGTTCGGTGAGCAGTCTGTGCTCTGCGGTGGTGTTTCGGCACTTGTCACGGCGGGCTTCGAGACACTCACCGAGGCGGGCTACCAGCCTGAAGTGGCGTACTTCGAGTGCCTGCACGAGCTCAAGCTCATTGTCGACCTGATGTACGAAGGCGGGATTGCCAAGATGCGTTGGAGCGTTTCGGACACCGCCGAGTACGGAGACTACGTTTCGGGGCCACGCATTATCGACGCCCATGTCAGGGAGAACATGAAGGGCGTGCTCGCGGACATTCAGGACGGCTCGTTCGCTGCTCGCTTCATCGCCGACCAGGATGCCGGTGCGCCCGAGTTCAAGGCGCTCCGGGAGGCGGCGGAGAAGCACCCGATCGAGGCGGTGGGCCGCGAGCTTCGGGAGCTCATGTCATGGGTCAAGAGCCACGACGACGACTACGTGGAGGGCACAGCCGCCCGCTGAACCGTCCGTTTCTGGATCGCTCGCGTCCCAAGCTCACCAGCAATGCGAGAGGAGCACGACACCGTCATCATCGGCGGGGGTCAGGCGGGGCTGGCGATGAGCAATGTGCTCGGACATCACGGGCGCGAGCACATCCTTCTCGAACGCCGCCGGATAGGTGAGCGTTGGCGTGGTGAGCGCTGGGATTCGCTGCGTTTCCAGTTCCCCAACTGGTCGCTTGAGCTTCCCGACTTCCGGTACTCCGGTGACGAGCCGGACGGCTTCGCCCACTACACCGAGATCAGCAGAATCATCGACGCGTACGCCCGAGCGACGATGGCCCCAGTCCGCGAGGGAACCGAGGTCGTCGCGCTGTACCAAGATGATCACGGCGGATACTTATTGACCACTCGCGACGGTTCGATGCAGGCACATCGGGTTGTCATCGCCACTGGTCCGTTCCAGCGAGCACGGGTCCCAGAGTTTGCGCAAGCGATCGCGCCGTCGGTCTACCAGACCGATCCCACGAAGTACCGATCTCCGGCGGAGTTGCCACCAGGTGCGGTGCTTGTTGTTGGCAGCGGCGCTTCGGGATATCAGATCGCCGACGAGCTCCACCACGCCGGCCGGAGGGTTTACCTCTCGGTGAGCCGCCACCGAAGAGTGCCGCGCCGGTTCCGAGGCAAGGACGTGTACTGGTGGCTGGAACGCATGGGCCGTTTCGCACAGACGATCGACAGTTTCCCAGACCGCCGATGGCCGCCGTCGACCGTCGTCACTGGGGTCGACGGCGGCTATGACGTCAACGTCCGGAATCTGGCTGGCGCCGGTGTCGGAGTGGCTGGTCGTGCCGTCGGCACAACCGAGGGAAGCATCGTTTTCGACGACTCCGCGAACACCATTCTGGACGCGGCCGATAAGGCATACACCGATTTCGTATCGCTTGCCCGCGAGCTCGCTGCTGGGGAAGTCGGCGAGGAGCTCACAGGCGACGACGACCCCGCCGAGACCGACACCGTTCCCAACGGGATCGAGTCGCTGCGATCGATCGACCTGGCGAGGATGAAGGTCGGAGCGATCATCTGGGCGACCGGCTACGTGTACGACTATGACTGGCTGCATGTGCCGGTGATCGACTCAAACGGCCGACCTGTCCAGCAACGCGGGGTAACTGAACACCCAGGGCTCTATTTCTTGGGCCTGCACTGGATGCACACATTCAGGTCGGGGCTGTTCTCCGGCGTTGGCGCCGACGCCGAATACATCGCCGATCACATGGCACGGTCCGCTTGACGAAGGCCGCGTCGTCATGTGGGCGCGCTCCAAGAACAGACGGTACGAATGCTGGGGCGCGAGCGGTTCCAATCTCCACATCGCCTCACTGGCCATACCGAGCGGCTCCCTGCTGGTTGACAGAATGCGAAGGTTCGGTCAGGCGCCCAGCAACGTGGTGCCGATCTCCGCGCACGCGTCGAGACGTGCTCACAGTTGTCGAGCAGCAACAACACGTCCCGGTCGGCCAAGTACCGCCGCAGCACATCACTCGTTACGTCCAGCGCAGCGCCACGATCGCCGAACACACGCGCCGTCGCAGCCGCAACGTCTTCTGGCGTGCCCACCAAGGCAAGATCAACCAACCAAACGACATCGGCTCGCTGCCGCGCCTGACCACGCCCCAGCTCGATGGCCATTCGGGTCTTCCACGCCAGCTGGGCCGGTTAGCGTCACCAGCCGGGCTCTGCGCAGCACCTCGCCGACCGCTTGAAGCTCAGCTGCGCGGCCGATCAGCGCCGTGAGGGGCGTAGGTATTGAAAGACTCGGCCCGTAGGGTCCATCCTGTTCGCGCCGCTCCTCCAGCCGCCCCACGACCGAATTCTGGCATCAGACAGCAGCCGAGAAGCGAGTGCGGTTGCCAGCCGCGTGCTCGGCGGGCTAAAAGATCTTGAATCCTGACAAACGACTAGACGTTACGATGCCGTCGAACTCCGGTAAAGCCCCCGCCGAGTGGGCGGCTAGCCCCGCGCCAGTGCTGCGGTTAGCGGGACTTGATCACCATTGCGATGATGCGGGTGCCGTCCGTGCGGACACCAGTGCCGATCAAGTAGAGCCGGCTGCTCGGCTCGTCCGATTCGTTGAAGACATCGTCGTTTGCCATGACGCAGGTGTCGCGCATGCCCTCTGTACTGAGCGGGGAGGGAAGCTCAGAGCTGCATTTGCCGAACGCCTGCTTGAGATCGGTGAGTGCTTGGGCAGCCGACGCTCCAGGCACTTGGACCACCGCCTCCATTTGATAGTCGTGGGTCGAACGGTACTTACCGACGACCACTGAACTGTCATCAGGAAGATCGACATCGCCGAAGTACTCAACGTCGGCGAGCGTCATTGCCGAGCAGGTATAGCCCGTGAGGTCGTTCTTGCACTTCGAGCCACGATCGGTGGTGAACGAGAAGTAGGGAACTCCCCAGGCGCCGGCGTACTGAGTAAGAATCGCGAATGTGACCGCCACCGACCCGAGCATTGCAATGATGCCGCCGAGCACACGCAGCGGGCTGTGTGGGCGGTCATATGGAGGCCGAGAAGTTCTCCTGGCCATAGCCAAAGGATGCCCAATTGCGTAACCGAGATATACGAAACTAAGGCATCGATTCGATCACAATGGGTCGCGCAAAATTCCAGCTTTACTTCTTGACAGCGATCACCACTGAAGTGTCCTCGGCAACCATCACGTCCACACTGGTAAAGCGCTCATCAGAGAGCCAGTCCAGACGCAGTGAGTCGACCCGACCAGCCTCAACTGGAGGCCAGGTTGGGCACGGAGTGAAGTCGTCCAACACGATCATGCCGCCTTCCTCGAGCAGCTCGACGATCTTCTCGCGCGGCCAGCCCTTCGCGCTTGTGGCATCCATGAAGATCAACGAGAACGGGGCATGCTCGGCAAGGCTGCTCCAGTCGGCATGCATGACGTCAATGTCGTCATCGGCGAACATGTCGATGACTCCGTGCGCCAGCTCCGGGTCGAGTTCGGCCGTGATTACTCGAGTGCGCTTGGGCGCTCCGCTGCGCAGCCACGCGGCACCGACACCGCAGCCGGTACCACATTCTGCAATCGTTCCAGTCCGGGTTGCTGCCAGAGCGGCGAGGAGCCGGCCAGTCTCGGTCCGGGACGCCTGCACGTAGCCGCGCTCCAAAGACATGCGAAGCGCCCTGATCACAAGCTCGGGCAGATCGGGAGGAGCGCTCACTTCAACAGTCTGCCAGGCGCGCGAATACTCATCTGTCGTTCCACGATGTGAAACATAGCCGCTTAATAGATGGGCATCAGATACTTGGAGGCCCTACTATTTTTCTTGTCGAAATCCAGCGACTCACGGGAAAAGCTCCCCTTCGACTAGCTCAGGACAGCTCATGTACGACATGTATCCGGACGCATGGACGATCGCAGCAGATCGTCAGCATCAGGTACCCGCCGACCAGCCGCGTCGGCGCGCCCGCAAGGAACACTCGGTCGTACCCCTGATTCTCCAGGTAAGGGCCCACAAGGCTGCCGAAACCGGCTGACCAGATCTAGACAGCCGAAGCGATCGCGTCACCGATCTCGCTTGTCCTCCGAGACCGACCCGGCGTACGTGCGCCGATGTCTGCGGTGACCGCGCGCTCGATCCGCGCAGCTTCCTCGGAGAGACCACAATGATTCAGCAGCAGAGCGACGGAGAGAATCGTCGCCGTCGGATCTGCGACGCCCTGCCCGGCGATGTCGGGCGCCGACCCGTGCACCGGCTCGAACATGGACGGAAAACGTCTGTCGGGATTGATATTGCCGCTTGCAGCGAGGCCGATTCCACCAGTGACCGCAGCCGCCAGGTCAGTCAGGATGTCACCAAACAGGTTGTCGGTGACGATCACGTCGAAGCGCGCCGGATCGGTGACAAGGAAGATCGTCGCAGCGTCGACATGGAGATAGTCGGTGGTGACGCCAGGGTATTGCGCCGCCACCGCCTGGAACTGACGGCTCCACAGGCCGCCAGCATTGACCAGCACATTGTGCTTGTGGACCAAGGTGATCTTGTTGCGGCGCGTCGTAGCGCGTTCGAAAGCATCGCGGATGACTCGCTCGACCCCGTACGCGGTATTGACGCTCACCTCCGTTGCGATCTCCTGTGGTGTGCCGGCCCGCACCAGGCCGCCATTGCCGCAGTACAGACCTTCTGTGCCCTCGCGAACGACGACGAAGTCGACCTCGTTGCCAGCGATCACCTGCTGGGACAGTGGTGTCGGTACTCCGGGATAGAGCCGGCTGGGCCGGAGGTTCACGTAGTGGTCGAAAGCGAAGCGCAGCTTGAGCAGCAGGCCGCGCTCGAGCAGTCCGCTTGGCACGTCCGTCGCTCCAGGTGCGGCGCCTACCGCGCCGAACAAGATCACGTCAGCGGCGGCGAGCTCGGCCAGCACGGAGTCTGGAAGGACTTCGCCAGTGCGCTGCCAGCGGCTGGCTCCGAGGTCGTACGTGGTCGGGGCAAAGGACCCTGGGCCCGCGACGGCGTTGAGCACCTTGAGTCCTTCGGTGACAACCTCGGGGCCAATCCCATCCCCGCCGATGACGGCCAGGTTGAAGGTCCGGCGGGTGGTACTTGTCTGGGTCACCGGCGCATCGTAGCCGTCGCGGTTGGCCCGCAGCGACGAGATCTCAGCCAGGTGGCGGTAGCGTGACCGCCAGGAGCACGGTGCGGACTCCACGCCCGACACCACTACCGAAAGCGACTGATGTGAGCCTTCATTTCGAACTCCGGTCCAACCCAAAGCCGCGCAGCGAGAGCGAACGCAGCGCCATTCTGGCCAATCCCGGATTTGGGATGTACTTCACCGATCACATGGCAGTAGCAACATGGACGGCTGCTGACGGCTGGCACGACTCAGCGATCGTGCCGTACGGGCCGTTCTCACTGGACCCCGCAACCGCTGTCTTGCACTATGCCCAGCAGGTCTTCGAGGGCCTCAAGGCGTATCGGCATGATGATGGCAGTATCTGGACCTTCCGTGCCGACCAGAACGCGGAGCGGATTCTGCGCTCGGCTCGCCGGCTCGCCCTTCCTCCGCTGCAAGCCGAAGATTTTCTCTGCAGCATTGAGGAGCTGGTCGCAGCCGATGTCGCATGGGTGCCAACGGCTCCCGAACAAAGTCTCTATCTGCGGCCCTTCATGTTCGCAACGGAGGCTTTTCTCGGCGTTCGCCCGGCGAAGCGTGTCACTTATTGCTGCATCGCCAGCCCAGCCGGCGCATATTTCACCTCCGGTGTGAAACCAATAAACATCTGGATGGCCACCACCTATTCGCGTGCCGCACCTGGCGGCACCGGCGCGGCTAAATGTGCTGGCAACTACGCTGCCAGCCTGCTCCCGCAGCAGCAGGCGATCGACCACGGATGTGATCAGGTGATGTTTGCAGATGCTGCCGAACATCGCTGGTTGGAAGAGCTTGGGGGTATGAATGTCTACCTGATCACGACCGACAATGAACTGATCACTCCCGAACTCACCGGATCCATCCTCGAGGGTGTCACGCGCGACTCGATCTTGACTTTGGCATCAGAGTTCGGGCTGACCCCCGTTGAGCGTCGGATCGAGATCGCCGAACTGTTGCACGGCATCGGGTCGGGCAAGGTGACCGAGCTCTTCGCCTGCGGCACAGCCGCGATCGCCACTCCCATCGGCACGCTGCAGGATGAGGCCGGAAGCTACCAAGTTGGCTCCGGCGAAAGTGGGGAGACGACCCTGGCGCTCCGGCAGCGGCTGTTGGACATCCAGTACGGCCGCGCAGAGGACAAGTACGGCTGGCTCCGCCGCATCCTCTAAACGCTGACTTGTCAGAACTCAGGTGAGTACAGGTCGACTGGGTTCTGACAAGTCAGCGTCAGATGCCGCTCTGACGATCATTGCGCTGGCAACCCGGCGGATCCGCTGGCAATTTTGCGAGATCTAGGGAACACTGTGGGGCATGCAGTTTCTGGCGGTGATTATTTGTTAGCGCGCTGAGCCTCCATCAGCGCGCGCAACCTCCTGTTCGGACACGGGAGGTTTTTTCATGCCAGCGCACTCCGACCATCGACCTGAGGATCCGAATGTCTCCCCAGCCAAGGCCCAAGCCGGCCGAGTTCCACGTCTTCGACACCACCCTTCGCGACGGTTCGCAGCAGGAGGGTCTCAATCTGTCGGTGGCCGACAAGCTGGGAATTGCCGCGTTACTCGACGAGTTGGGCGTCGGATTCATCGAAGGCGGTTGGCCGGGCGCCAATCCGACCGATACCGCGTTCTTCGCTGCGATGGTGGACGGAGCGCTCACCTTGAGGAACGCCCAGCTGGTGTCCTTCGGCTTTACCCGGCGAGTGGGGATGAAGGCCGCCGACGATCCGTTGACGGCAGCGCTCCGAGAGGCGCGTGCCCCGGTGGCATGCATCGTGGCCAAGAGTCACGACCGGCATGTCGAGCAAGCGCTGCACACCACCCTGGCTGAAAACCTGACAATGATCAGCGACACGGTGCGGCACCTACGATCTGAGGGGCAGCGGGTCTTCGTCGATTGCGAGCACTTCTTTGACGGATACCGCGAGAATCCGGCGTACGCGTTGGAGGTGGTGCGCACCGCCGCCGAAGCGGGCGCCGAGGTTGCCGTGCTCTGCGACACGAACGGCGGCATGCTGCCACCGTGGATCGGTGAGACCGTGACGGCCGCGAGTGAGCTCGGCGTCCCGCTCGGCATCCACACCCACAACGACACGGGCTGTGCCGTCGCCAACACACTCGCGGCGGTGGACGCGGGAGTCATGCACGTCCAGGGAACCGTCAATGGCTACGGGGAGCGCACCGGCAATGCCGAGCTGCTCTCGATAGTCGCCAACCTCGAACTGAAGTACGGCTGGCCGCTGCTTCCGGCCGGCTCGCTGCGAGAGGCAACCCGTCTCGCGCATGCAATCGCAGAGGTGACGAACGTGCCACCAAGCGCTCGTCAGCCTTATGTTGGTTTGTCGTCGTTCGCTCACAAGGCGGGCCTGCATGCCAGCGCGATCAAAGTGGATCCCAACCTCTAC
>JBKPTR010000006.1:0-15509 GCA_046735615.1 Actinomycetota bacterium | reverse complement strand
GTGGAATCTCGCCGCTTCGACAAGATGTCGCGCGATCAGCGGCCGGGAGAGGGCGCTGATCAGTGGATAGCGATCCATGTACAGCGCGTTGGCGCGCAGCGCGGGGCGGCAGAAGTCTTCGGCGAACTCATCCTTGGCATCCACGACAACGGCCTCGACGGCTCCACAATCCAAGGCGCGCTGGCGAATGACCTCCATGTCCTCCCCGCCCTGGCCGACGTCGATGGCAACCGCCACGACCTCTCGGCCCGTCTCTTCGGCCAGCCAGCCGATGCAGACACTGGTGTCGAGGCCACCCGAGTAGGCCAAGACAATCCGATCGCTCATCTGAGTTCATCCTTTTCACTGTGGTTGGGATGGGTGGGTGCCGAGCCGCCGACCGGCTTACCGGTGCGGCTCATGATCAAAAACTGCTCTGCGATGGTGTCGCCACCGCTGGGGCTTCGGCTGATCAGCAGGATCGTGTCGTCGCCTGCGATGGTGCCCAGGATCGACTCCCAGCCGACTCGGTCGACCGCCGAGGCGAAATACTGCGCCGCGCCGGGCGGCGTGCGGAGCACGACGAGGTTGGCGGATGCCTCGGCTGATACCAAGATCTCTGCGCACAACCGGGCCAGCCTGCCCTCGAAGCTGGCGAACTCGCCGACATGCGGCGTCCGGTCGCCGCCCTCGCCCGGGACTGCATAGACCAGGTGTCCGCCTGAGCTGCGAACTCGCAGTGCGCCGATCTCTACAAGATCGCGGGATAGGGTGCCCTGGGTTACCTGAACGCCGTCGTCGGCCAACAGCTCCGCCAGCTCGCTCTGCGAGCGCACTTCGCGTTGCTCCAGCAGGGTGATGATCTTGGCGTGCCGGGCAGTTTTCGTCAGGGGTGCGCGGGCGTATGTCGACATCAGCGCTCCACCTTTGCTTGCTCGTCGAGGAAGGCCAGCAGCGCCTTCTGCGCGTGCCTGCGGTTCTCGGCCTCGTCCCAGACCACCGACTGCGGCCCGTCGATCACCGCGCCGTCGATCTCCTTGCCGCGATAGGCCGGCAGGCAGTGCAGCACAATCGCCTCCTTGTCGGCGATGGCCAGGAGAGCCGTGGTCAGCGCGAAGGGCACGAAGATCCCCTCGCGATCACTTCGAGAGTTCTCCTGACCCATTGAGATCCAGGTGTCCGTGGCAACCACATCGGCGTCGGCCACCGCTTCCTTGGCCTCCTCATGCACCTGTACGCTGCCCCCGGATCGGGTCGCCAACTCCTGCGCTCGGGCGAAGACCTCGGGATCGGGCTGGAACCCTCGTGGCGCACCGATGCGGACATGCATTCCAGCCACGCTGCCGCCGAGCAGGTAGGAATGCGCCATGTTGTTGCCGCCGTCGCCGACGTAAGCCAACGTCAGTCCGGCCAACTGTTGCTTGCGCTCTCGGATTGTCTGCAGATCGGCAAGCACCTGACACGGGTGATACTGATCCGTCAGCCCGTTGATCACCGGAACGCCAGCGTGATCCGCCAGTTCCTGCAAGCGCTCCTGGCCTGAGGTACGCCACACGATCGCTGCCACATGGCGGCCAAGCACCCGCGCAGTGTCGCTGATCGACTCGCCGCGACCGAGCTGCGAGAGGCTCGCTTCCATGATCATGGGATGGCCACCGAGCTCAGCTATCCCAGTCTCGAAGGAGATCCTGGTCCGGGTCGACGCCTTGTCGAAGAGGACCGCAACCGTTCGCGGCCCGGCAAAAGGACGCAGCCGATACGGCTCAGCCTTGAGCGTGTCAGCAAGATCCAAGATCACGAGCTGCTCCGCTGCGGTGAGATCGTCGTCGACCAGAAAGTGTCTCACAACGGCACCTCCGCAACGCGGTCCAGAAGGGACGGCAGCGCACCGATGAAGCTGTCGAGCTCGACGGCGCTGATGATCAATGGCGGGGCCAGCCGCAGGACATCGGGTTTCGGGGCGTTGATCACGAAGCCGGCTGCCAGCGCGGCGTCTACTACCGATGCCGCGATGGGCTTGGCCAAGAGCACAGCCTGCAGCAGGCCTCGGCCGCGTACTCCGGTGATCAGCCGATGATCCAGGCCTTGGATCGCAGCGGTGAGATGATCGCCGAGCGCCTTCGCGTGATCAAGGAGGCCATCGCGCTCGATGACGGCAATCACTGCCAGTCCCGCGATGGCGGCAACCGGATTGCCCCCGAAAGTGCTGCCGTGGCTGCCTGGGCCGAGCAGCCGCGAGGCGGGCCCGGTTGCAATGCAGGCTCCGACGGGAAACCCGTTGCCCAAGCCCTTGGCTACGGTAACGATGTCGGCTGTGATGCCCTCGTCCACATGGACGAGCCAGCTGCCGCAGCGGCCCATCCCGGTCTGGACCTCATCCATCCACAGCAGGGCGCCATGCTGATCGCAGATTTCACGAGCCTTCGCGAGGTAACCCTCGGGCGGGACCACAACGCCGTTCTCGCCCTGGATCGCCTCCAGCACGACTGCCGCAACCGTCTCTTCGACCACGGAAGCCAGAGCCGCTGCGTCGCCGTACGGTACGAAGATCACCTCGCCGGGCAGAGGCTCGAACGGTATGCGGTACTTCTCGTTGTGAGTCAGCGCGAGCGCACCCAAAGAGCGTCCATGAAAAGCACCTTCGGTCGAGATGATCTTGCTGCGCCCGGCCATCCTGGTGATCTTGAATGCCGCCTCGTTGGCTTCGGTTCCCGAGTTGGTGAAAAAGACCCGGGCCTCATCGGCACTCGTCATGCTGGTCAGCCGTTCGGCGAGCGCAACTTGCCCGGGAGTGGCGAAGAAGTTCGAGACATGCCCCAGAGTGGCAATCTGGCCGGTTACCGCGGACAGCACGGTCGGATGCGCATGGCCGAGCGCATTGACCGCCAGACCGGAGAGCAGGTCCAGGTACCGCCGGCCGTCGGCGTCCCAGAGATAGCAGGCCTCGCCGCGAACGAACACGCGTTTCGGCGTACCAAAGGTGTTCATCACAGACTCGGAGTACGCCTCGAGCACGGCGGCCGAGGATCCCAAGCCCGACAGTTCACGGCTGATCGTCATCGGGTCCGCGGTCACGACGACACTCCTTGCGGCGGGACGCCAGGCTCGCGCGCTCCCGTGTGTCCTCGCGCGCGCTGCGGGGGTCCAAGGGGGTCGTCCCCCTTAGACATGACACTGGGCCCAAAGTCCCCGTTCGCGTACTCGTGTGGAGGAATGCCCTCGTCACGAGAGAACACGCGACTGCCAAGCCGGATCAGCCCATCCTGGGTGACCATCGTCCCGATGCCGACATTCGTAAAGATCTCCAACAGCAGCGCATGCGGAACCCGACCGTCAACCACGGTGGCTCGCGTCAGGCCGCCCTCGACAGCCCGTAGGCAGGCTTCCATTTTCGGCGCCATGCCCGCCTCCAGATGGGGCATCAGCTTGCGGAGCTCGGTTGCGGACAAATCGGTGATCACCTCGCTGCTGTTCGGCCAGTCACGGTAGAGCCCTTCCACGTCTGTCAGCACGACCAGCCGCTCCGCTTTGAGGGCGATTGCCAGCGCCGCTGCTGCGGTGTCGGCATTGACGTTGTGCACGACGCCGTTGATGTCGGGCGCAATGCTGGCGACGACCGGGACGCTGCCTGAGTCGATCAGACCTTCGACGGCCTCGGTACGCACCGAGACCACATCGCCGACCAGGCCAAGATCGACTTCATCGCCATCGACCACGGTGCGCCGTCGCTCGGCGATGAACAGTCCACCGTCCTCGCCGGACATCCCGACAGCCACGGTGCTGTGGGTATTGATCAGTCCGACCAGATCCCTTCCGACCTGACCGACCAGCACCATCCGTACTACGTCCATGGCCTCGGGGCTCGTGACCCGCAGACCGCCGCGAAATTCCGAGGCGATCCCGAGCCTGGAAAGCATCGACGAGATCTGAGGCCCGCCACCGTGGACCACAACAGGATGGACGCCGCATCGTTTCATGAACACGATGTCCTGGGCAAATGCTCGCTTGAGATCATCGTCGACCATCGCGTTTCCGCCGTACTTGATCACGACGATCTTGCCTGCATAGGTCTCCAGCCACGGAAGCGTCTCGGTCAGTATCGAGGCCTTTTCGACCAGCGACAGCTGCCGGGCTTCAGACTGCTGCGACTGCGATTGGGAGTTCATGTCGCGTACTCCGCGTTCTCTTTGACGTAGTCGTAGGTGAGATCGTTGGTCCAGATGGTGGCGGAATGGCGGCCATTGCGCAGATCGACCTCGACGTGCACATCGTGCCCGCTCAGGTCGACGAGTTCGCGAGGGTCGCCGATGGAGCCGTTTCGGCAGACCTGCACGCCGTTGAAGGCAACGTCGATGCAGTCCGGCTCGAAGTCAGCGGCGGTGGTTCCAATGGCAGCCAGGACTCGACCCCAGTTGGGATCCTGCCCGAAGACCGCACATTTGAAGAGGTTGCTGCGAGCGATTGCCCGACCGACCTGCACCGCGTCCACCTCCGACGCAGCGTGGCGAACCTCGATGGCGATAGTGTGCGCGGCGCCTTCGGCGTCGGCTAACAACTGTAAAGCAAGATCATGACAGGTCTCGCCGAGCGCGGCCTCGAAATCCGCCGGCGTGGGCCGCACCCCCGAAGCTCCGCTGCTCATCAAGATCACCGTGTCATTTGTCGACATGCAGCCGTCGCTGTCTATCCGATCAAAGCTGCGACTGCATGCACTCAGCAGCTGATCATGAAGCAGATCTTGATCGACGACAGCGTCGGTAGTGAGCACCACCAGCATGGTGGCTAGGCCGGGTGCCAGCATGCCGGCGCCCTTGGCCATGCCGCCGATCGACCAGCCCTCATCTGCGAGCCTCGTCTGTTTTGGTACCGAGTCTGTTGTCATGATCGCCTCGGCAGCCGCCTGCCCACCGTGGTGGCTGAGCAGTGGAACCATGTCGTTGATTCCAGCCTTCAACCTGTCCATCGGCAGCCGTACTCCGATCAAGCCTGTTGAGCACACGGCCACGTCAATCGCACCGATATCTGCGCCCTGAGTTTGTCGAAGGGCATCCGCAACCAGCTCGGCTGTGCGATGCGTGTCGGCGAAGCCATCCGGCCCAGTGCAGGCGTTGGCTCCTCCCGAGTTCAAGATCACCGCTTGCAGCTGGCGATCGTTCAGCACCTGCTGAGACCAGACCACAGGCGCCGCCTTGACCCGATTGCTGGTAAAGACACCGGCTGCTGCATACTCCGGACCGGTGTTGAGCACCAGCGCCAAGTCCTTTCGACCACCGCTTTTCAAACCCGCTGCGAACCCGGACGCCAAGAAGCCCGCGGCATTGGTGACACTCACGGCGCAATTCCCACCGTGGAGAGACCGGTCGTCTCCGGCAGACCCAGTGCCAGATTCATGCATTGCACGGCACCACCGGCAGTGCCCTTAGTCAGGTTGTCCAAAACGGCGACAGCAACCAGCCGGCCCGCGTCATGATCAACGGCGACCTGCACGTGAACCGCATTGGATCCCAGCACCGACTTGGTCTGCGGCCATTGGCCCTCTGGAAGCAGATGGACGAAGGGTTCGTCAGCGTATGCCTCGGCGTAGGCCGCGTACGTCCGCTCGTAAGAAGTTCCGGGCTGGGCCAGCGGTGCAGTGCACGTCGCGAGGATCCCACGAGACATAGGAACCAACACAGGTGTGAATGACACCGACGGCTCGGAAGCGCCACAGGCTGAGAAGTTCTGCAGCAGCTCAGGGGTATGACGATGCACTCCGCCCACTGCGTAGGCACTTGCTGAACCCATCAGCTCGGCGCCCAGCAAATGCGGCTTGAGCGAGCGGCCGGCACCTGAGGGACCGCTGGCTGCGACGATCACGACATCCTGGGCGGCTGTCAGGCCCTGCGTAATCGCCGGGAGCAGCGCCAAGGTGGCGCTGGTCGGATAGCAACCGGGGACGGCGATGGCTCGGGCGCCCGCCAGCTTGTCCCGCTGGCCGGGCAGCTCAGGCAAGCCGTACGGCCACGTGCCGGCGTGAGCCGACTGGTAGAACCGCTGCCACGCCTCAGCCTCGGTCAGTCGAAAATCGGCCCCGCAATCGATCACCAGGATGTCGGGATTCAGTTGCGCCGCCACTTCGCCAGAGGCGCCATGCGGAAGAGCGAGAAAGACCACATCGTGATCAGCAAGTATCTCCGCGGATGTTTCCGCCACCAGCCGAGATCCCAATGGGGTCAGTTGTGGGTGGTGCTGGCCGAGAAGCGTTCCGGCATTGGCGCTTGCCGTTACGGCCCCGATCTCCACTTGGGGATGGGCAAGCAGCAGGCGGAGGAGCTCTCCGCCTGCATAACCAGTGGCACCTGCCACCGCAGCCCGTACTGTCACCCGCATGAGTATGCCATTGTTGACAACTTCATGCATATCGGAGTCTCAAAGCTTGAGGCACGATAACGTTCCGACGTGTCTTACCTAGCTGACCTGAACCGATATGACGTCCAGCCCTATCGTCGATGCGGCGCGAGCGGTCTGCTGCTTCCAGCTGTGTCGTTGGGCTTCTGGCACAACTTCGGCGACGACAAGCCCCTGGATGTCCAGCGCGCAGTGGCACGGCGCGCGTTCGACCTAGGTATCACGCATTTCGACCTGGCGAACAACTATGGTCCGCCGTTCGGTTCCGCCGAGATCAACGCTGGCCGCATCTTGCGCGAGGACTTCGGGCCATATCGCGATGAACTGATCATCTCGACCAAAGCTGGTTGGGAGATGTGGCCCGGCCCTTACGGCAACCTGGGTTCCCGCAAGTACCTCACTGCCAGCCTTGATCAGTCCCTGAAACGCCTCGGGCTGGACTATGTGGACATCTTTTACCACCATCGGCCTGATCCTGAGACTCCGCTGGAGGAGACCATGGCCGCGCTCGACGCGGCAGTTCGGGCCGGCAAGGCACTCTATGTCGGCGTCTCGTCATACTCCCCCACGCACACGGCCCGGGCAGCCGCTATCTTGCGTGAGCTTGGCACTCCGCTCCTCATCCATCAGCCGTCGTACTCGATGTTCAACCGCTGGGTTGAGCCTGAGCTGCTTGATGTGCTTGAACGTGAAGGCGTCGGCTGCATCGCCTACACCGCGCTCGCCCAGGGTCTCCTCACTGATCGCTATCTGAGCGGCGTGCCGGCGGACTCTCGCGCCGCACAAGGAAAGTCGCTTGATCGAAGCACCATCACCGAGGAGAAGATCACACGCATCGGGGCACTGAACGAGATCGCGAAGCAGCGTGGCCAGACGCTGGCCCAGATGGCGCTGGCCTGGGTACTGCGTGACGGCCGCGTGACATCGACGCTGATCGGAGCCAGCACCGTCGAGCAGCTTGAGGACAACGTTGCTGCGGTCAATCGCCTAGACTTCGGCGCGCAGGAGCTAGGAGAAATTGATCAGTATGCGGTTGAGTCCGGAGTTGATCTTTGGGCCGATGCGCGCCAGGCAACCGGCTGAGGACAGCAGCCTTCAATGAGGCGGCGCTAGGCCTCATCGCGAAGCCGGAACGCCAGCCTGGTCTGCCACTCGCTCATATCCGAAACCTCCGCGGGATCGCTGAGGTATTCCTCGAGCCGGCAACCCCACCTGTTGCCGTCAGCGTCCCACTCCAGTCCGCGCGCCGACGCCCATTGCAACAGGTCACGCGTCGCAGTGAGGAGAGTGTCTGGATGACCCTTGTGCACCACTGTGACGTAGCGGCCAGCGGGGAGCACGCCGGTGCGCATTTCGCCGTCACCCTCGACCCGGCTCGCAACCGGCACGCCGGTCTCGAGCTCCAGCTTGTTTTCCATGTCAACGACGACGTACCTCCAGAAGGGCGGGCCGGTTGGAACCATGCCGTGAGCGGCCAGCCAGTCAAAGACTCGGCCTGTCAACGGCGGTACGACCGAACCCAGCTCCTCCATACGGACACTGACAGGGATCGCCGCATAGGGCTGATCCATCCTCGTTTCGATGGTCGGACTTTCAGCCACGAAAAACTCCTCTTCCGTCAAGGACTTGGACCTCATCGGAGGTAGACCTCCCTGGGACGCGGAACTCATCGCCAGTGATCGCGCGTCGCTGTCTGCACGAGCAAACGAGCGGCCAGCGCTGACAGGTCCGGCACTCCGCACACTACTGCTGGCTGCGAGCGAGTGAGGAAGACAGCGGCCTCCAAACGCGATCCGCGCGGAGCGATGTTCGCGCCGCCGATCTGCAGGAGAAGCCGACGAAACGCGTCAGGGTAGAGAAGATTCGCAAGACAGCCGTTCGTCGGGTTCGACGAAGACGGCGGCTCTCCAGCGAACATCGCAGCGAGCGGAGCGAGCCAAAAGGACGCCAGGTGGAGCGAGTGCAGCAATCAAGCTGCCCTACACCGTGCGCTGGACGGCTCCCGTACGCTCCGCCGCTTCGGCCACAGCAGCGTCCCGCGCCTCAGCGGCCTCCGCATCGGTAAGTGTGCGATCCGGAGCCCGGAACCGCAGAGCGTACGCCAGCGACTTCTTGCCCTCGCCGACCTGTGGGCCGGTGTAGAGATCGAACAACCAGATGGACTCCAGCAACGGTCCGGCTCCTGCCCGCAGCGCACGTTCCACGGCCGCCGCAGGCATGTCGTCGTCGACGATCAGAGCAACATCCTCCTTGGCCACTGGGAAACCGGAGATCGTCGGGACATCGCCGGCGGCCGGCGCCGCGGCAATCAGCGCATCAAGATCGATCTCTGCCGCGGCGGCCCGGGCCGGCAGACCAAAAGCTGCACAGGCCTCTGGGTGCAACTCGCCGGCGTACCCAATCCCCTCGCCCGTCGGCAGCATGAACTCGGCGCACCGCCCCGGATGCCACGGTGGGTACTCTGCCGCATGGCGGTCCAATCGGAGTCCGATCGCGGAGGCCGCCGCCTCCACGAAGGCGATTGCCTGCTGCCAGCCGGCGGGGATCCCTCGTCCATCCCAGCCCTCCGGAACCCACTGACCTGTAAGCACCGCTGCGAGGTGTCGCGGTTGCTGGCCAAGCGCGCGATCCAAGGCGGCAAGCTCCTCTGCGGACGGCCGCTGCGTCACAGGCGGCCGAGGCGCGACAAGCAGCGGATCATTGGCGAAGAACACCGATCCCGCCTCGAAGAGAGCCAGGTCGTCGTTGCCGCGACTGCGATTTCGGGCCACTGCCGCGAACAGCCCGGGCAGCATCGAGGTACGCAGGTAGGGACTGGCCTCCGACAGCGGGTTGACGATCTTGTTCAACCGGCGCCGCCGGTCGTCTGCCGGCAAGCCCATCAGATCCAGGTCAGTGGCAGATGCGAACGGGAAGCTCAATACCTCGACGAATCCGCGAGCGGCCAGCGCGAGGTTGATCGCACGCCGGGCGCGCTGGCTTCTGGTCAGCCCACGACCGACCGGCGCGCTGGGTACGACTGGTTCGATCGTGTCGAACCCGATCAGCCGGCCAACCTCTTCGACGTAGTCGTACGGATCGTTCAGGTCTGGTCGCCAGCTCGGTGGAGTGATATCCAGCCGAACTCCGCGATCGGTGACGGTAGCCCCGATAGCCTCCAGCAACCGCACGACCGATGAGTGATCAATTTCGATGCCGAGAATCTGCGCCGGCAGAGTGTCGCCGATCGTGGTGCTAGGTCGCGGTGGTGCCGCGCCGCGTACGGTCTCCTCCGGCGGCATCGTGCCACCCGCATGCGCCACGAGGAGCTCCGCGACTCGATGAGCGGCCGCATAGCTGGCCTCGGGATCGACGCCGCGCTCAAACCGCCGGGAGGCCTCCGATGCAAGCTTGTGGCGACGCGACGTCCGCGCGATGGTCATTGCATCGAAATGAGCAGCCTCGATGAGCACGTTGCGGGTGCTCAGCGAAAGCTCGGTGGTCGCTCCGCCCATCACACCCGCAAGGCCGATAGGTCCAGCTGCATCGGTGATCAAGAGATCATCCGTGTGCAGCGGGCGCACCACGTCGTCCAGGGTCGTCAGCTTCTCTCCTTCGGCCGCCTTGCGCACGACAATGGCGCCATCCAGCAGATCCGCGTCGTACGCATGGATCGGCTGACCGGTCTCCAACATCACGTAGTTCGTGATGTCGACTGCCAGCGAGATCGAGCGCATACCCGCCAGCTGGACGCGGCGGGAGAGCCAGCGTGGACTCGGCCGACCAGGATCGATCCCGGTGACTGTGAGCGCAACGAAGAGTGGACACGCCTGCGACTGCAACTCAACCGGATAACCGTTCACCGTTTCGGCTGGCACCACGCGGTCCACCGGATCCGTGAATGCCACCTCAAGAGCCTGAGCCGACTCACGGGCAATACCACGGATGGAGAGGCAGTAGCCGCGATCCGGGGTGACAGCGATGTCGAGCACTTCCTCGCGCAGGCGGAGCACCGGCGCAGCGTCGCTGCCCGGCTTCAGATCGGGCTCGTCGAGCACGAGGATCCCGGTGTGGTCATCGCCGAGACCCAACTCCTTCGCCGAGCAGATCATGCCGTCTGAGATGTGGCCATAAGTCTTCCGCGCCGAGATGCCGAAGCCGCCGGGCAGCACTGTGCCGGGAAGTGCGACGACGACGAAGTCGCCGACCTCGAAGTTGTGGGCTCCGCAGACAACGCTGCGCGAACCGGAATCATCGTTGTGCGAACCTACGTCGACCTGGCACCAGCGAATCGACTTACCGTTGGAATGGACCTCAACCTCGTACGCCAAGACCTTGCCGATCACGAGTGGACCGGTGATCTCGGCGCCAACCTGATCAACGGTCTCGACTTCCAGGCCGGCCCTGATCAGTGCTTCGGCGAGGGTGCGGCCGTCAAGATCATCAGGCAGGGCAGCGTACTCGCGCAGCCAGCTCAGCGGCGCTCTCATGAGGCGTGCTCCAATGTGTCATCGCGCACGCCTCGGGGGTCCAAGGGGGTCGTCCCCCTTGCTCTAATTTTGGCGTGCTCCAATGTGTCATTGCGCACCACTCGGGGGTCCAAGGGGGTCGTCCCCCTTGCTCTAACTTTGGCGTGCTCCCATGTGTCATTGCGCACGCCTCGGGGGTTCAAGGGGGTCGTCCCCCTTGACCTACTCATCGGGCAGTCCCAACCAGGGCACGGCTGAACCGGACATCGCCTTCGATCATGTCGCGCATGTCTTCGGCGTTGTTGCGGAACATCAGGGTGCGGTCAACGCCCATCCCGAAGGCGAAGCCCGAGTAGACATCGGTGTCGACGCCACATGCCTGGAGTACGCGCGGATTGACGACGCCGCAACCGCCCCACTCGATCCAGCCTTCACTCTTGCAGGTGCGACACGGATTGTCGGGATCACCGACCGAGGCGCCATGGCAGACGAAGCATTCCAGGTCGACCTCGGCCGATGGCTCGGTGAAGGGGAAGTAGTTGGGTCGCATGCGGGTACGTGTCTCACCGAACATGGCTCGCGCGAAATGATCAAGGGTGCCGCGCAAGTGACCGAGTGTAATGCTCTTGTCGACCGCCAATCCCTCGATCTGGTGGAAGACAGGAAGGTGCGTGGCGTCGTACTCATCCGACCGGTAGACCCTGCCTGGGCAGACGACATAAACCGGCAACTCCCGAGTGAGCAGTGCGCGCACCTGTACCGGGGACGTGTGGGTCCGCAGCACGATCCCGCCGTCCTCCGGCTCGACGAACAACGTGTCCTGCATGGTGCGCGCCGGATGGTCAGGGATGAAATTGAGTGCATCGAAGTTGAGCCACTCAGCCTCGAGCTCGGGGCCCTCGGCAACCTCCCAGCCCATCGCGACGAAGACATCCTCCATCAGGGCCATCAATGCTGTGATGGGGTGAACTGCGCCAATCGGCTGGGTCTGCACGGGCAAGGTCACGTCGACCTGCTCCTCAAGCAGAATCCGGGCGAGCTCATCCGCTCTGATCTGTTCCTCGCGTGCCTTCAGCGCCTCGTTGATCGTTCCCCGCGCCCGGCCCACGCGGGCGCCAGCCTCCTTGCGAGCCTGAGGTGGCAAAGCACCGATTTCCCGATTGGCGAGGGCGATGGGCGATCGCTCGGCGGCATGTGCCAGCCGGGCCTGCTTGAGCTCAGCCATCGAGGCGGCGGCCACAAACGCTGCCAGGGCCTCCGCGACCATGGCGTCAACGCTCTCGGCGTTGAGCGGCGTGACCTGAACGGGGTCATAGCTGGTGTTCGGCCCGGACATAGCTCCCCTCGCGGGTGGACTGTGACGCACAGTGCGCCTGGGACAGTCTAGGAATGATGGTCGAACGCTGCCACGGCGTTTAGATTGCGAACGCGTCGCTACGAGCGTTGGGCGGTGGCGGAGGCGTAGAGCAAGACCGCCGCGGCCGTTGAGAGGTTGAGGCTTTCAGCGTGGCCGTAGATCGGCAACGCGACCAGCTGATCCAGCAGGCTCGCGTGCTGAGCAGGCAGTCCCCATGCCTCATTGCCCAAGACCCACAGTGTGGGTTGGCCTAGTGCACCCGATCGTGCCAAGTGATCAACCGTGGAAGGTGCGCCGGCGTCGGCGCCGAAGACCTGGAGACCAGCCTTGCGAGCCAAGCTGACCGCATCAGCTAGATCGACGGCAATCGCGAGTGGGAGATGAAAGAGGCTGCCGGTGCTCGCGCGTACTGCCTTCGCGTTATAGACATCCACGGAGTCACGGCTGATCAAGACCGCATCGGCGCCAAACGCGTCAGCACATCTGATCACCGTGCCAACGTTGCCCGGATCACGGACCTGATCACAGAGCACCACCAGCCGGGGGATACCAGCCAGCGCCTTACCGAGAGGCACGTCGATCATCTGACAAACAGCGATCACGCCCTGGGGTGTCACCGCGGCGGTCAGCTCGGCAACGGCCCGCGCCGGCGCAACCGCAATCCGTGCGCATGCGTTGAATGCAATGTCCAACAGATCTGAGTGGCGACCGACGCAGTCGTCGGCCACGATCAGCTCGATGACCGTTCTCGGCTGGCGCAGGGCTTCAGAGGTTGCCTGCCGACCCTCCGCGAGGAAGCGTCGAGCCAGCTGACGGTCCTTACGTCGTAAAAGTCGGCGAGCCTCTCGCAGCATCCCCTGGGACGCTGGAGGAAGATCTATCGGCTGATGAAGAGCGCTGCCGTCCTCAGACAGTGCGACCTCAAGCGGCCGTGGCGTCGTTGGCCGGCGCGTTTGCTTTGGCCACTTCCACCAGAGCAGCGAATGCTGCGGAGTCGGTCACGGCAAGATCAGCCAGGATCTTCCGGTCGACTTCGATCCCAGCGGCCTTGAGACCTGAGATGAAGCGGTTGTACGTCATCCCTTCCGCGCGAGCAGCGGCGTTGATCCGTTGGATCCACAGCTTGCGGAAATCGCCCTTACGCGCGCGGCGATCACGGTAGGCGTACACCAGCGAATGAGTGACCTGCTCCTTCGCCTTGCGATACACGCGAGAACGCTGCCCCCGGTAGCCGGATGCCTGCGCGAGAATTTCGCGACGCTTCTTGTGTGCATTGACGGACCGCTTGACGCGTGCCATCGCATTACTCCTTATGTCTTGGGGAAATAGGCTCAGGCGCTCTTGCCCAGCAGTTTCTTGGCCTTGGCGGCGTCGCCAGGCGCGAGCACGGCGTCACCATCGAGGCGTCGGGTGCGACGGCTGGACTTGTGTTCGTTCAGGTGCATCTTGCCGGCCTTGCGATGCATGAGCTTGCCCGTCCCGGTGAACCGGAAGCGCTTCTTGGCTCCGGAGTGCGACTTCATCTTCGGCATGTGGATCCATTTCTTCTGTGTGTAGTGCTCTACTGCGGCGCTGGCGGATGATCTAGCTCAGGTCTATATCGGGATCGAGGTTGTCGGCCGGTCCACGACGCTTCTTCGCCGTCGGCTGGGCGGCAGCCTTTGCCCGACGATCCGCCTGCTCGCTCCGCTCCGCCTCTGCGTCGGCCAGGCGCTCAGCGGCGCGGCGATCACGTTCGGCCTTGATCTCGGCACGAGCCTCGGTCTTCTTCTTGAGTGGACCGAGCACCATCAACATGTTCCGGCCGTCCTGCTTTGGCGAGGACTCGACGTAGCCGTACTCATCGACGTCTGCGGCCAACTTCTTCAACAGGTTGTACCCCAGCTCAGGCCTCGACTGCTCCCGTCCCCGGAACATGATCGTGATCTTGACCTTGTCACCGGCTTTCAGGAAGCGTACGACGTGGCCCTTCTTCGTCTCGTAGTCGTGGCTGTCGATCTTCGGCCGCAGCTTCATTTCCTTGATCACTGTGTTGGTTTGGTGGCGTCGGCTCTCGCGCGCCTTCTGGGCGTTCTCGTACTTGAACTTGCCGTAGTCCATGAGCTTGACGACTGGCGGTCGCGCCATTGGTGCAACTTCCACCAGATCCAGCTCGGCTTCCCGGGCCAAGCGCAAGGCGTCCTCGATGCGTACGATGCCGACCTGCTCCCCGGCCGGTCCGACGAGCCGGACCTCCGGGACGCGAATTCGATCGTTGATTCGCGGTTCGGTGCTGATATGTCCTCCAGTTGGTTGTAGTGAGTTGACCAACCAGGCGGCACCGAATCCACAACGGCGACCCAAATGACGAAGGGTCTCCGCTTACGCGAAGACCCCGAACCCGCGAGAACAGCGGGCACCGCCATCCTCGCAGACCGACCCGACAACTGTCCGTGGTTGACGCTGTGCGGGTGGGAGATCAGGTCTCCACTTGCGGATTCAGTGCACGACTGAATCGGTCGCAGTCAAGATATCACCGCGGGCCCGATTGGCCACATAAGGCATCGTCTTGACATTGGTGGAAACGCCCTGCCTGGATGGGCTATTCCCCTGGCAACACACCGGTGACCCAGCCGAACTCACCATCGGACAGCTCCACCAGGCGATGGCCGGCTGCAAGTTCTTGGAGAACTTCGCCTTCAATCACGAGCGCATGCGGCCCGGATACGTCGATGAGTACGGCGGCCAGATCTTCGTTCCGGGCGGTTTGCGCTGCCTGGTCGACTGTCACCGGTACGGGCCGAGCATCTGCCCGCCAGCCCCGAAGTGCATCGAGACCAGTGAAGGCCAGCAAGGCGCGACGCCCGTCTTGCGCCTGAAGTGTCACCACGGACATCTCCGCTTCCTTGTCTGACGGGAGACCAGCGACCGTCTCACCCAGACGAGTTGCGGTGGCTACCACAGGCACGAGCAGCCGGTCACCACAGAGGGCGGCGACAGCCCGCAAGTAGGCCAGCGGAGTCGCCTCTGCGGCCGCGACGGCAATCCGACGACGGGTCTCAGAAGACGCTGCGCCAGTATCCCCTGGGAACGAGGAGGCTGTCAGTCGCCGTTGGTGATCCATGCCGCTCTCTCAATTCCGCCAACTCGGGGGTAGCCGGGTGCTCTCCCCCATCGCCACCCGATGATGCGCGTGGCACATTGGGAGAATGCCTGCAGTTGACACCGTACTGAGTCCGGGGGTCTCTGCCAGGCGTGGAAAACGATCAAACCGGCCCTGACTAGGCAAAAGCACCCCGCAGCACCTTGCAGCATCTGACGCCAGTTTGCAACGTTTGACGGCCAAATGACGGCCAAGC
>JBKPTR010000005.1:0-15302 GCA_046735615.1 Actinomycetota bacterium | reverse complement strand
GCCGCGGGTCTTCTTGTCGAGCGCCATGGTGTGCAACAGGTCATCGAATGCGTCGGCCGGGTAGCTTGTTGGCAGTCCCACGCTGGAGAGCACAGCGCGATGCCGAGCGGCGGTTGCCTGATCAAGCCGACCGGCGAGCCTTGCCAACTCTGCGGCGAAGACCATGCCGACGCTGACGGCGTCGCCGTGGCGCCAGCCGAAGCGTTCCCGACGCTCGATTGCATGACCGATGGTGTGGCCGTAGTTCAGTAGCTCACGCCCGACAATCGACCCCGTCGACGTCGTCTCGCGCAAGTCGGCAGCAACAACCCGTGCCTTGACTGAAACCGCGCGCTGCACGAGATCGCGGAGCGCAGGCGAATCGGCGCGTACCGCTGAGGTCGGATCGGATTCGATCATGGTCAAGATCTCGGGATCGGCGATGAACCCGCACTTGATCACCTCGGCCAGACCGGCAACCAGGTGTGGGGACGGCAACGTTGCCAGCAGATCAAGATCACAGATCACGCCGGCCGGCTCGTAGAAGCAACCGACGAGGTTTTTCCCTTCCGGGGTGTTGATGCCGGTCTTGCCTCCCACAGCGGCGTCAACCATGCCGAGCAAGCTGGTTGGGACCATGACCACTCGCACGCCCCGAAGCCAGGTAGCTGCCACGAACCCCGCCAGATCGGTGGTGGCACCGCCCCCGAGGCCGACGACGCCATCGGAGCGCGTGAAACCGGCGTTGCCCAGAATCGACCAGCAACGCTCGGCGACCGCGACACTTTTCGCCGCCTCGGCGTCTGGTACATCAATTCGAACCGGCTCCAAGCCCGCGGCCGTCAACAAGTGGGACAGCTGCTCTGCGGCCTTGATCATGGTCGGAGGATGGAGCAGCGCGACCCGTTGCACGCCGGCGCCCAACAATGCGGGCACCTCGGCCAGCAGCCCGTTGCCCACGAGCACCTGGTACGGCCGCTCCGCCGCGACGGCGATTCGGGCCGGCTCAGCGATGGGCAACATGCGCGTTCATGATCGTCTCGACGACCTGGGCCGGGGTCGTGTCGTCGGTGTCGACTACGTCGGTTGCTACCTCGGCGTAAAGCGGGGCCCGCTCGTTGAGCAGCTTCAGCAGCTGGCCGCGGACGTTGCCGAGCAGCAACGGACGGGCGGTGTCGAGACCGACCCGCTTCACCGATTGCGTCAGGCCGACCCTCAGCCAGACCACTCGATGCTCACGCAGTGCTGCGCGGGTGGTCGCCGACAACACCGCACCGCCGCCGAGTGACAAGACGCCCGGCAGGGCCAGCAGCTCCGCTGTGATCTGTTCCTCCAGAGCACGGAATGCCGCCTCGCCATCATCGGTGAAGATCTCGGCAATCGACTTTCCGGCGCGCTCGACAATGACCGCGTCGGCGTCGCGGAAGGTCACGCCCAGACGTTCGGCGAGCAGCGCTCCGACGGTGCTCTTGCCCGAGCCCGGAGCACCGACTAGGACAATGGGCCCTTCGACAGCCTCGGGGCGCACACTGTGGGGCTCAGGGCGCATTTCAGGCTGGGTGCTCATGGCTGGGGTCGCACCTGAAGTCCGCGGTCGGCCAGCTGCTTGAGATAGCTCTCGTAGTTGCGCCGGGTTTCACCAACCGAGTCGCCGCCGAACTTCTCCAGTGCTGCGTTGGCCAGCACCAGGGCCACCATCGCCTCGGCAACGACACCCGCCGCCGGTACGGCGCAAACATCCGAGCGCTGGTGATGTGCCACGGCTGCCTCTCCAGTGGCAACGTCGACCGTCCGTAGGGCTCGCGGCACCGTCGAAATTGGTTTCATCGCCGCACGGACCCGCAGCACCTCACCGGTACTCATGCCGCCCTCGGTCCCACCGGACCGATGCGATGCGCGGGCAATCCCGTGCTCACCTGGAACGATCTCGTCGTGGGCAGTGCTCCCTCGGCTGCGAGCCAACTCGAATCCGTCGCCCACCTCGACACCTTTGATCGCCTGGATGCCCATCAACGCACCGGCGAGCTGCGCGTCCAGGCGGCGATCCCAGTGAACGTACGAACCGAGTCCGGGCGGCAGGCCCCAGACGACGACCTCCACCACACCGCCGAGCGTGTCGCCATCCTTCTGTGCCTGTTCCACCTCAGCAACCATTGCGGCGCTCGCGGTCGGGTCGAAGCAGCGAACTGGGTCGCCATCGATGGCGGCCAGGTTCGCCGCAGTCGGGATCACTCCAGCAGGCGCCTGGGCGGTGCCGAGTTCAACGACATGGCTCAACAGCGTGACACCGAGCGCCTGTTGCAAGAAGGCAGATGCCACCCGGCCCAGCGCCACCCGGGCCGCAGTCTCCCGGGCACTGGCACGTTCCAGCACCGGCCGCGACTCCTCGAAGTCGTACTTCTGCATTCCCACCAGGTCAGCGTGGCCGGGACGCGGTCGGGTCAAGGCCGCGTTGCGCGCCTGTCCCTCCAGCTCCGACGCTGGAACCGGGTCCGCCGCCATCACAGATTGCCACTTAGGCCATTCAGTGTTGTCGACCTGAATCGCGATCGGGCCACCTTGGGTCTTGCCATGACGGATTCCACCCAGAATCGTGACAGCGTCCGCCTCGAACTTCATCCGCGCGCCACGCCCGAACCCGAGCCGCCGGCGCGCCAGCGCATCCGCGATGTCGCCGCTGGAGACGAGCACATGAGCTGGTAACCCTTCGAGAATTGCCACCAGTGCCGGACCGTGCGACTCGCCGGCTGTGAGCCATCGGAGCATGATCAGCAGTCTTCCACGTGCTGTCGGTCGGCCCGTTCTGATTCCAGGGCGGCGTAGAGGACGTCGGATGCCACGGAACGGCCGGTCATGAGCTCGATTTGCAGCAGCGCCTGCCCGACCAGCAGATCAAGGCCGCTGACCACCGTGCAGCCGGCATGCTTGGCGGCAACCGCAAGCACAGTGGGCCACGGGTCGTAGATGATGTCGACGACCAGCGGAGCGCTACTCGCCACGGCCTGCGCTATGCCATCGGCTGCACCGGGTACGACGGACGAAACGACAAGATCGGACGGTGGAACCTGCTTTGACCACGGTCTGATTTCCAGCTGTACCCCCAACTGCTCACTCAGTGTGCGGAGCGCTTCGGCTCGGGCCGGCGTACGCGCCACCACGGTGACCAGCTTTGCGCCGAGTTGAGTGACGGCGAGCAGCGCCGCCCGTGCGGTTGCCCCGGTGCCCAGGATGGTCACCCGCGGCACCGGCCATGCAGCCACCTGACGGACTGCCCAGATCAAGCCGCCCACGTCGGTGTTGTAGACCCACCGCTCGCCACCCTCCAGGAGGAGGGTGTTGCCTGCGCCGGCCAGCCGGGCCAGCTCATCCACCTGGCCGAGCCCAAGGACCGCAACCTTGAGCGGCATCGTCAAGCTCAGGCCCCGCCACGATGCGTCCAGCCCGCAGACGAACGCGGCCAGCCGGTGCTCATCGACCTCGACCCGGTCGTAGGACCAACTCAGGCCGAGATGGGCGTATGCAGCGCGGTGCAGGGCCGGAGAGAGCGAATGTTCGATGGGTGAGCCGAGAACCGCGCAACGACGAACGTCACCCTGCGAACCGAGCTCAGCTGCCACAGCGGCCGGTGTGCGCCTGGCACCAAGCTTGGAACTCCGCCACGTTCTTCTCGTGAGCCTCCGGCGTATCAGTGAACTTGGTTTCACCGGTATCGAGATCGACCGTGACGAAATAGAGCCATTTGCCCTTCTCAGGGTTAGCCGCCGCCTCCAGTGCGGCCTTGCCGGGGGCAGAGATCGGCCCAGGGGGCAGACCCTTGTAGCGGTAGGTGTTGTACTTCGACTTGCTCGCTCGGTCCCTCTTTGTCGTGGTGGTGGTCTTCAGCTTCTCTGCGTAAGCGACTGTGGAGTCAAGGTCCAGCTTCTGCTTCTTCGCGAGCCGGTTGTAGATGACCCGCGCAACCTTCGCCCGGTACTCCTCCCGGTTCACCTCGCGCTCGACGATGCTCGCCACGATGAGCACTTCGTACGGCGACATCTTGAGCTTCTTGGCTGCGGCCTCGAATTCGATCTCGCGCGTCACGGACTTGTACTGAGCGACCATCTGCTTGAGCGTCGAGGTTGCCGTAGAGTCGGCGGTCAGCTCATAAGTGTCGGGGAAGAGGAAGCCTTCCGGCTTCTTCTTGGCGTACTTGGGCAATTTGAGGGCGTTGGGCTTGTCCAACGCCTTTTCGTACGCCGATTTCTTGATCTTGGTGCCCTTCACCAGGGCATTCACCTGGGATGAGAGCCGAAGTCCCTCTGGAATGGTGAACTGCAATCTGATCTTCGAACTACCCGGATTGATCAAGAGCCGGAGCGCATCGATGGCCTGCATCTGGGTCTTCATGAGGTATCGCCCAGCCTGAACGCTGGTCGCCCGCTCCTCTGAACGCACAGCTCGGTCCCAGGCCTTCGTCGACTTGACTACGTCCTTCTCGACGAGGATCCCGCCGATCACATCCAGCGAAGCGCCGCCAGGAACGTCGACGAGGATCTTCGTGTTGCCAGGCCCCGGATAATCGGGAACCTCACCGAAGCTGGACAGGAACGTGCTGGCCTTGTCCCACACGAAGTAGCCGCCGAGGATCAGCACTGCCGCGGCAACGAAGGTCGCGAGACAACCTTTGGCCGTGCGCGCGATCTCTTGCGCCTGACTCGGCTTGACCTCCGGGTCGAGCATCGATGACACGCTTGCTGATCTCCCTCAGGTCTGCAGAGGTCTGTCCTACCGTGAGCCGCCAGGCAGGTCCGGCCCGTCGGTAACCGGGCCACCAGGTGCTGATACTAGCTCCCCCGGCGGCTTTCCCTGGGATTGCTCGAATGCCAATGCCTGCTCAAGAATGGCGACCGCTGCGGCGGCATCGATCAACTCCCGCTGCTCCTTGGCCCTCTTGCCGCCCTCGCGGAGACGCTGCGACGCAGTTACCGTCGTCAGCCGCTCGTCAACCAACCGGACCGGCACGCGTACGGACGCTGCCAGCCGCACGGCCCGCTCTCGAGCCTGCGCCGCGGCCGGACCCTCGCTTCCACTCAGGCTCCGCGGAAACCCCACGAGCACCTCGATCGGCTCGTACTCAGCGACGACAGCCGCGAGCTGATCAATCTCACCTGCGCCGGCCCGCACCGTCGTCGCCGGATACGCCAGCACCCCGTCCGGATCGCTGGCCGCAACTCCGATCCGGGCATCGCCCCAGTCGAATGCCAGCCGTACGCCGCGGCGCATACGTTGTCCTCCCTTCCGACTTGCGCTGTTAGTGAAGGTAAGGCTGAACGCCGGTTTCAAGCATCTTAGTTTCGCGACACCCATCACCCCTTTCGCTCGCCTATCCATGCAAGTGGCGCCATCGTTCTCCGCACAAGGACACAGAGGAATCTGCACTTCGCATACTCAGCTCACATTCGTGCCCTGTGCGTGAGGTACGGCATCGCACCTGAGCTCAACGGAGGATCTCGACCAGCAGCACCCACGCACCAGACAGGCCGGCCGCGAAGGAGACGACTACGGCTGGCGCTAGCCAGTAGAGCCCACCGCCGTATCCGGTGATCAACGTGGTCCCGCCGATCACGGTGAGGGCCGTGATTGCGACGCTCGGCAGCAGGCTGCCGAGCAGCCAGAACGTCGTGCCCTCGCCCGAGCGGTTAGACGGGCGGATCAGCCACATGTCCTGGGTCCGACGGGCGAGTCAGGCACGGGACTGTCACTGCTTGGTACGACGGAGCCCCACGAGAGTCTCGGACTCCCCGACCAGATTGCTGAGGCGGCGAACCCCGGCCGAGCAGCAGGAATCGACGGTAGCGCATGCGTCGAGGGCACTTCACTCGCCGCAGGTCTGAGGAAACGCGCCTTTAGGAGGACTGCAGCGCGTGCCCGATGGCATACTCCACGGATTTCAGGGCGTCTTCGGCGCGACTGCTGTCAGTACCGCCGCCCTGGCCGATGTCGGGCTTGCCACCACCGCGACCGCCCAAGGTCTCAGCGGCTACGCGTACCAGTTGACCGGCGTCCAGACCACGATCACGGGCGCCCTCGGTGGTCACGATGACAATGCTGGGCTTGTCGACGGTTCCGCCGACTACGGCTACCACTGCGGGCGAGTCCTGGATGCGGTTGCGAATCTCCAGAGCGAGGGTGCGCAGATCGTTGCCTGTAACGCCGTCCGCGCGGTGGGCGATGTAACCAACGCCCCACATGTCGTGGCTCTTGGCAACGATGCTGCCCACATCGGCCAACACGGTCTGGCTCTTCAGATCCGCGATCCGCTTCTCGGCCTCTTTGAGCTGCGCGACGAGCTTGTTGACCCGGTCCGGGAGCTGGTCGGGCTGCACCTTGAGCGCCTCACTGAGTTCCAGCACCAGCGACCGTTCCATCGCGAGGTAGCGGAACGCCTCAATGCCGACGAACGCCTCGACTCGCCGCACGCCTGATCCGACACTCGATTCGCCGGTGATCGTGACAAGTCCGATCTGGGAGGTGTGTTGGACATGGGTACCGCCACACAGCTCGCGCGACCAGGGACCTCCCATCTCGACGACCCGTACCGCCTGCTCGTCATAGGTCTCGCCGAACAGCGCCAGTGCACCGATCTCGCGGGCCTTCGTCAGCGGCATGATCGTCGCTGAGACGTTCAGGTCCTTGCGGATGCCCTGGTTGGCCGCCTCTTCAACATCGGCACGCACCTGCTTGCTGAGCCCGCTCTGCCACGCGAAGTCGAGGCGGAGATAGCCGGGCTTGTTGTACGAGCCGCTCTGCAGCGCCGTCGGCCCAAGCACCTGTCGCAGCGCGGCGTGCATGACGTGGGTGCCTGAATGCGCCTGGCAGGCACCAATCCGCCATTCGCCATCGACCGCTGCCAGCACCTGGACGCCGCTGAGCAGCTCGCCCTGCTTGACCCGAACGCGGTGGACGATCAGGCCTTTCACCGGACGCTGAACATCAACGACCTCGAGTTCGACGCCGTCGCCGATGATCCGGCCGGCGTCGGAATCTTGGCCGCCGGATTCGGCGTAGAACGGCGTCTGCTCCAGCACGACCTCGACGAGGTCGCCCTCCTCGGCAGCCTCGGCAAGCACCCCGTCCACGACGATGCCGCGAACCTTCGACTCCGTCGCGAGCTCGGTGTACCCAGTGAATGGAGTCGGTCCGAAGGCTCGCAACTCCCGGTAGATCTCCACGGCCTGAGCGCCGGCCTTCTTGGACTTGGCGTCGGCCTTGGCACGGTCCTTCTGCTCCTGCATCAACCGTCGGAATCCGGCCTCGTCGACGCGCAGCCCATGCTCAGCCGCCATCTCCAGGGTGAGATCGATCGGAAAGCCGTACGTGTCGTGCAGCTGGAATGCGCGGTCGCTACCGAGGACCGACTGATGCTCCCGCTTGGCGTCGGCAACCGCGAGGTCAAAGATCTGGGTACCGGTGGCGAGGGTGCGCCGGAACGCATCCTCTTCGGCGTACGCAATCTGGGAGATGCGTGCCCAGTCGGAGGCGACTTCTGGGTACGACTCGGCCATCAGATCCCGGCTGATCGGCAGTAGTTCGGGCAGGACGGGCTCGGTGACTCCGAGCAGCCGCATGGCGCGTACCACCCGACGAAGCAACCGGCGGAGCACATAACCCCTGGCCTCATTGCCTGGAGTGACTCCGTCGGTGATCAACATCAGTCCAGACCGGATGTGGTCGCCGACCACCCGCAGCCGTACGTCATCCTCATGCCGGCCGCCGTAGCGCTTGCCCGCGAGCTGAGCGGCGTGATCGATTACCGGGTAGACCTGATCGATCTCGTAGAGGTTGTCCACCCCTTGCAGCAGGGTAGCGACGCGCTCCAGACCCATCCCGGTGTCAATGTTCTTGCGTGGCAGGTCGCGGGCGACGTCGAAGTCGTCCTTCTTCCGGACCGCAGACAACTCTTCCTGCATGAAGACCAAGTTCCAGATCTCCAGGAAGCGATCCTCATCCACGATCGGCCCGCCATCCGGGCCGTATTCGGGGCCGCGGTCGATATAGACCTCGCTGCACGGCCCACCCGGTCCCGGCACGCCCATGTGCCAGTAGTTGTCGAGCACGCCACGCCGCTGAATCCGCTCCGGTTGCAGGTCCGCAATGTTCTCCCAGAGCGCCGCGGCCTCGTCGTCGGTGCCCAAGACGGTCACCCAGATCCTGTCAGGATCGAACCCGTATCCGCCACCTGCTTGCGAACCGGTAACCAGCTCCCAGGCGTACCGAATGGCCTCCGCTTTGAAGTAGTCCCCGAAGGAGAAATTTCCGTTCATTTGGAAGAACGTGGCATGGCGAGTGGTCTTGCCGACCTCGTCGATGTCGAGCGTTCGGACGCATTTCTGGACACTCGCCGCGCGGTCGAAGGGTGGCGTCTCGGCCCCGGTGAAGTACCGCTTGAAAGGGACCATGCCGGCGTTGACGAACAGTAGCGTCGGATCGTTGTACAGCAGCGGCGCCGACGGCACGACTTCGTGATCACGCTCTGCGAAGAAATCCAGGAAGCGGCGCCGAATCTCGGCGGTTTTCATGACGGTGTTCCTTGAGTGGTGAAATCGAGAACGGGCTAGCGGGGAGGTTGGCTGTCAGGCAGGTTCAGCGTCTCGCGGAGTTCGGTTTCGCGCTCGGCCATTCCGGCTCGTATCCGGTCAACGAACCCACGGGCGGACTCAGTGATGCCACTCGCGGTACCGGCAACGCGTTGACCGATCGCGTCTGGGGACGCCTTCTTCACGTACTGGCGGATCTTCGTGTACGCAAAGACCGCGACGCCCGCACCGATGACGAACCAGAACAAGCGCCGGAACATCACGCGCTCCGCTTCGCCTTGCGGGAGCCGTTGCCCCTGATCGCCTTCCGGATGCCGTAGCTGAACGCTGCCGTCTTGACCAGAGGTCCGCCGAGGGTGGCTGAGAAGAGCTGGGTCATCTGTGCGGCGTTCTCGCTGACGACTGTTGCGTTACGGCTGACTTTGGCAGCGTCCTCGGTCACGATGCTGAGTTTGACCAGTTCATCGTTGGTGGCGCGTACAGTGCCGCGCAACTCAGTCAGAATGGGCACCGACTCATGGCCGATGTCACGTACCGCCAGCCGGACCTCCTCCAAAACGCGCCCGAGCTTGAGCAGCGGCACGGCCGTGAATGCCACCAATGCAACGAAGGCAACAGCGGCGATCAGGCCTGCGATCTCCCCTACGGACATGGGATTTCCTTCTCGTTGTGGACAGTCGAAAGCGCGCCAAGCGGCGTGACTATGCGACCTTACCCTGCCCGCTACCTAGGCGATGCTGGGATTCCGCGCAGGCAAATGTGCCCTGAGTCTGTCGAAGGGCACGATCTCGCACTTCGACAAGCTCAGCGCGAATGAAGGAGGCATCACCGTTCAGTCCTCAGAGCGACCCAGTAGTTCCTCGATGCGCGCCAGCCTGGTCACCATGGCCGCCTCGGCGCCGAACTCGGTCGGAACGTAGTAACGGGCATCGGCCAGCTCGTCCGGGAGATACTGCTGAGCCGCGATCGCGTGCGGCTCGTCGTGGGCATAGGCGTAGTTCTGCCCATGGCCCAGCCGCTTGGCGCCCTGGTAGTGAGCATCCCGCAGATGCCGCGGCACCAGGCCAATCCTGCCGGCGTTGACGTCGGCGAGTGCGGCGTCCACCGCCTTGATCACTGCATTGGACTTGGGGGCCAGGGAAAGCGCGATGACGGCTTGCGCCAGATTGATCCGCCCCTCAGGCATCCCAATGAACTCCACCGCCTGCGCTGCGGCGACCGCTGTTTGCAGCGCCGCTGGATCGGCCAGACCGATGTCCTCCGAGGCCAAGATCACCAGCCGCCGGGCGATGAACCGCGGATCCTCTCCTGCGGCGATCATACGGGCGAGATAGTGCAGCGCCGCTTGAACATCGGAACCTCGGATCGACTTGATGAACGCGCTGATCACGTCGTAATGCTGATCACCGGCGCGGTCATAGCGAACCGCGGCCTTGTCCACGGCACGCTCCACCATGTCGGTGGTGATCATGGTCTGATCGACGGCGGCCGCACCCGCAGCCGACTCCTCCAAAAAAGTCAGTGCCCGTCGCGCGTCAGCTCCGGCAAGGCGCACGATCATCTCGCGAGCCTCAGGATCGAGCTGGTATTCACCGGCCAATCCCCGGTCTTCGCTGAGCGCCCGATCTAGCAAAGTCGAGATGTCGTCGTCGGTGAGCGGCTTGAGAGTCAGCAGGAGCGATCGCGAGAGCAGCGGCGAGATCACCGAAAAGCTCGGATTCTCGGTGGTCGCGGCGATCAGCGTCACCAGCCTGTTCTCCACTGCTGGCAGCAGTACGTCCTGCTGGGTCTTGGAGAAGCGATGCACCTCGTCGATGAACAGCACGGTCTGCCGCGCGGTCCGCAGGTCCCGCCGAGCCTGGTCGAGGACCGCCCGAACCTCCTTCACCCCGGCTGTCACCGCGGAGAGCTCCACGAACCTCGAGTCGCTCTGGCGCGAGACAACCGCGGCTATGGTCGTCTTGCCGGTGCCCGGTGGACCCCAAAGGAAGACCGACATGGGCTCGCCGGCGGCAAGTCTGCGAAGCGGGGAACCGGCCGCCATCAAGTGATCTTGACCGACGATCTCCTCCAGCGTGCGCGGTCGCATCCGTACCGCGAGTGGCAGGCCGGCGCGGTCGGTGTCGGCCAGGCTGCCACTGGGTGTCGCCATTGGACCGCCGACGGTTCCGCCAAAGAGATCCTCGCTCATCCCCAACGATCCTACGGACAGCGTCCCTACATGAAGAGCATGATGCGGACTATGAGTGAGAACGAGGTCAGGGCGTTGTACGACAGGCTAATCACAGGCTGGAACGATCATGATGGATACGCGATGGCTGAGCCGTTCGCCGAAGACGGCATGATCATTGGATTCGATGGGAGTGTGAGCTCAGGTCGGGAGACGATCGGCACCGAAATGTCGAACATCTTCGCCGACCATGAAACCGGACGCTACGCCGTCAAGGTGCGCTCCGTGCGGTCGGTCGGGCCTCAGGCCATGATCTTGAGAGCCATTGCCGGATTGGTGCCGGCGGGCCAGACCGCAATCAACCCCGAGACCAACTCTCACCAGACCGTCGTGGCTGAACAGTACAAGGGCCAATGGAGGATTGTGCTGTTCCAGAACACAGCCGCACAGTTCCATGGCCGCCCTGCTCTGGCAGAGGACATGACTCGAGAGCTGCAAGCCGTCGCCGACTCATGATGAGGCCTGAGCTTGTCGAAGGGCGACTGCCTGGGCTTCGACATGCTCAGCCCACACTTCTTAGCCAGTGACCGGGTGGTTGGAGTGGAAGAGGTTTTCGGGGTCGTAGCGCTGCTTAACCTCGCGAAGGCGCTGGAGGACCTCCGGCGCGAATATTTGGGTAATGTCGAAGCTCTCCTCAACGTAGTTGAAGTATCGACCGGCGTCGTAGGGCTCGAGGGCAGCCTTAAAGGCGCCGAGCCAGGCGCGGTTCGGCGCCATGGCGTCCGGTACCGGGACGAAGCCGACCGCGAAGGCGAGGAAGGAGCCCGGCAGAGTGGCGAGGGCTCCGGCGTCTTGCGGTGCCCGTGACAAAGCCCCGCCGCCGTGGCGTAGTTCGACCGAGGCAAGTTGTGAGCCCGAGCCTGGGCCTACCGCCTCGACCAGCGAGTCGATTGCCGACGCCGGCAGCTCCCTGGTCAGCAGCGACTCGCTGGTATAGGGAACCGGCGTAGGCGGGTCCATGTGCAGCTCGGCGATACCAGCCGGCGGCTGAGCCTGGACCGTGTCCATGCCGACGTTGCCCAGCTCGCGCAGCGGCGCCACCAGCTCCTCACCGTCTGCCGGGTCGCCACAGTAGATCGCCTCGAGCACGGCGAACGATTTGCCGCGGAAGGGCTCGGGCACCTCGGGAACCGGCGGGAAGTTCATCAGCCGACCGACCGACGTCATCTCCTCTGGCATTCCAGCGGTCCAGTCGAGCCAGCCGTGCAGAACCTCGCTCGCCTGTTCAGCAGGGAACAGTAGAGCGCCCGCAAAGATCTCGGGCACAGGCAGCAGGTCGAACTCGAGCGCGGTGACGACACCGAAGCTTCCGCCGCCTCCGCGCACCGCCCAAAACAGATCAGGCGCATTCTTCGCATCGACGCGGATCTGCTCACCACCGGCGGTGACCAGCTCCACCGCAGTCACCCGGTTACAGGCGAGGCCGTGTTTGCGATGGTAGAAACCGACACCACCGCCAAGTGTGTAGCCGGCAATGCCGACATTTGGAGCCGAGCCGTGCAGGGCGGCGAGGCCCAACTCGGACGCCCGAGGCACCACATCACCCCAGAGGGCGCCAGCCCCGACTCGTGCACTGCCCGCATCGCCATCGATCTGGACGCCGCCGAGGCCGGCCGTGCGCAACAGCACAGTGCTCGCGAGCGAGCCAAGCGGCAATGCATTGTGTCCTGTGCGCTGGGCGGCGACCCGCTTGCCGTCGGCAGCTGCGGAACGGACAACTTCGCTCACATCATCGGCGCTACGCGGCACCGCAATACCGGCCGGCTGCTGGTCGACCAGGATATTGAAGACCGCGCGCTCAAGATTCCAGTTGACGTCCTCGGTGGTCAACCATGGAGCAGCCATTGCCTGCCCTCCTTCATTTGAGTGACTAAGAGGTGGCCTGAAATTTACTCCTGGGCGTCCGAATTGACATCAAATAAGTGCTTGGGGAATAGGAACCGATCTCAAACGTCCGGCTGGACATCGATTCCGGCCTCCTTGCGCTGTTCGGGCGTGATGGGCGCCGGAGCGTCGGTCAGCGGGTCGACGCCTCCGCCGGACTTGGGGAAGGCGATAACGTCTCGGATCGAATCGGTATCTGACAAGAGGGCGCAGATCCGATCCCACCCGAAGGCAATTCCGCCGTGTGGCGGCGGGCCGTAGTTGAACGCATCCAGCAGGAAGCCGAACCTCTGCTGCGCCTCCTCCTTAGGCAAACCCATGACCGCGAACACCCGCTCCTGGATGTCCCGGCGGTGGATACGGATCGAGCCGCCGCCGATCTCGTTGCCGTTGCAGATGATGTCGTAGGCGTACGCGAGCGCTGAGCCAGGATCGCTGTCGAAGGTCTCCAGGTCCTGTGGGGCCGTAAAGGCATGGTGTACGGCGGTCCAGGCGCCAGCTCCGACTGTGACATCACCAGCGGCCATGGCGACATTCGCCGGCTCGAACAGTGGAGCATCGACTACCCAGCAAAACGCCCAGGCGTTCTCGTCGATCAGCCCAATGCGACGGCCGATCTCGAGCCGGGTGGCGCCGAGCAGCGACTGTGCCAGGGCGCGTGGCCCGGCCGCAAAGAATATGCAGTCCCCTGGTGCGGCACCGACCTCGGCGGCAAGCCCGCTGCGTTCCGGCTCCGAGAGGTTCTTGGCTACCGGTCCGCCGAGCTCGCCATCTTCACCGACCAAGACATACGCCAGGCCGCGGTGGCCTCGCTGCCGGGCGAACTCCTGCCAGGCGTCCAGCTGCTTGCGCGGCTGGCCGGCACCACCTGGCATCACCACCGCACCGACATACTCGGCCTGAAACACCCGAAATGGCGTCTCAGCGAAGTAGTCCGTCACCTCGACCAGTTCTTGCCCAAATCGCAGGTCGGGCTTGTCGGTGCCGAAGCGGTTCATCGCGTCCGCATACGACAACCGTGGCAGCGGTGTCGCGACTTCGACGCCGACCAGACGCCAGATCGCAGTGATCAATGCCTCGGTGAGTTCGATCACGTCGTCTTGGTCGACGAAGCTCATCTCGATGTCGAGCTGGGTGAACTCAGGCTGCCGATCGGCCCGGAAGTCCTCGTCGCGGTAGCACCGGGCGATCTGGTAGTAGCGCTCCATGCCGGCCACCATGAGCAGCTGCTTGAAAAGTTGCGGGCTCTGCGGCAGCGCATACCAGCAGCCCGGCTTGAGCCGCGCCGGAACGAGGAAGTCGCGCGCCCCTTCGGGGGTGGAACGCGTCAAGGTCGGCGTCTCGATTTCGACAAAACCACGCTCGGCGAGCAGCGTACGAGCCACCCGATTGACCTCGCTGCGCAACCGGAGCGCGGCGGCCTGCGCCGGGCGTCGCAGGTCGAGGTAGCGGTACTTGAGCCTGACCTCCTCGCCGACATTGACGCGTTCGTCGATCTGGAAGGGCAGTGGCGCGGACGGGCTCAGTACCCGGAGCTTCGCTGCCACCACCTCTACCTCTCCGGTGGGCAGTTCCGGATTGGCGTTGCCCTCGGGTCGCAGTTCGACCACACCGCTGATCAGGATGCAGTACTCGTTACGCAGATCGTGAGCGCCTGACGCGGCCAGCATCTCGTCGCGTACCACCACCTGAACCACACCGGACGCATCCCGAAGATCAAGGAAGGCGACCCCACCATGATCGCGGCGGCGAGCCACCCAGCCGGCCAAAGTCACTGTGGTTCCGGCCTGCGCGGCACGGAGAGTGCCGGCGCCGTGGGTGCGCATCACGTGTTGCTTCCTTTCCAATGAGTGCAGCGACATCCGATCCTATGGGCCAACCACCTCGCTGCCGTAGCGCTTTTCATGGCAGCGCCCCCGACGCCGATGTCGGTAGCGGGTGGCAGAGTCGTATTCGTGCTGAAGCGACTGCGCGCCAGGCCGGAGTGGCAGTTCTTTGCTGTGCTGCCGAAAGCCGATCCAGTGCTGGCCGCGGTCTGGTGGGCTTGGCTGATCCTCACTGGGACGATGCCAGCAATCTTCGCCGTCGCCACCGGCGTCATGGTCAGCGTGATCGAGCAGGGTCAGCCTGTCGGCGGTCCACTTCTTCTTACCGGTCTCGTGTTCGTACTGATGTTGATCATGAGCCCGATCCAGACTGCGGTCAGTATGAACCTCGGCAACAAAGTATCCGCGTGGCTCAACGAGGCGCTGATTCGCGGCTGCGTGGAGCCGCCGGGCATCGGTCACTTGGAGGACCCAGACCTGGCCGAGGATCTCACGACCGCGCGCGAGTTCGACCGAGGCATGACTGGGCCGCCCATGTATCTCAATGTCGACTTCATCGCCACAAGTCTGGTCAGTGCCCTAAGCGGGGTCGCCTCGGCAGTCATCCTTTTGGGGTTCGGCTGGTGGGCGCCGCTGGTGCTGGTGGGGGCCTGGGGATCGACGCATTGGCTGCTCCGCGAGAGCGGTGTCTGGAAGGACCGCAACACCCCAGAGGTGCGGTCCGCGCAGCGCCATGCCGATTATGCCTACCGGCTCGCTGTTGATCCGCAGCCCGCAAAGGAACTTCGGCTCTTTGGCCTAGCCGGC
>JBKPTR010000004.1:0-6083 GCA_046735615.1 Actinomycetota bacterium | reverse complement strand
GGTGACCTGTCGTGCCAGCTCACCGGGCACCATCTCCAGAACCACACCGAACGCCCCCGCCTCCGCGACGGCGTGCGCATCTTCCAGAAGGCGTCGAGCGTCATCGCCCCGGCCCTGCACCCGGTATCCGCCGAGCTGGTGTTCGCTCTGAGGGGTAAAGCCGATATGGCCCATGACCGGGATTCCCGCATCAGTAATCTTGCGGATTTGTTCAGCCACGCGCACCCCACCTTCGAACTTCACGGCGTGACAGCCGCCCTCCTTCATGAAGCGGATCGCGGTCTCCAAGGCCTGCGAAGGTCCATCCTCGTACGAGCCGAAAGGCAGATCAGCGATCACGAACGCGCGCTTAGTGGACTTCACCACGGCACGCACCAGCGGCAGCAGCTCATCGACCGTGACCGGCAGGGTGGTCTCGTAGCCGTAGACATTGTTGGCGGCGGAGTCACCGACGAGCAGCGCCCAGACACCGGCCTGATCGAACAGCCCGGCGGTGTATTGGTCATAACTGGTAAGCATCGCCCAGCGTTCGTGTTGGCGCTTTGCGGTGAAGAAGTCGGTGATCCGGATCCGGCGCACCGGCGGAGGACCGGTGTCGGTCAATGCTTCAGCCTCACATCTGAAGAACCTAACGCATGGTTCAGCACAGCGGGCATCGTCCAGGATCTCGTTGAAGTGGGAAGGATAGACGGTTCAAACCCGGAAGGATCTTCGGCTAACTGCATTCAGAGTCGGGAGAGAACCAGCGATGATCGAGTACGCGAAACGCCTGGGTGGTTGCGAATGATGCCGAGCACTTTCTCGAAGTGACCGGTGTCGGCGGCTCGTACCCGGAGGATTCCGTCGGCCTCACCCGTCACCGTGTACGCTTCGGCAACCTCTGGAATGGTGCTGACCATCTCGCGCATCCGGTCCGGCGGCACCCGCCCGTCGCAGTAAACCTCGACGAAGGCCTCGATCGTCCAGCCGAGTGCAGCAGGTTCAATGTCGGCCGTGAAGCGCCGGATAACGCCGCTGAAACGCAGCCGATCGACCCGTCGTTTGGTCGCCGCTGTGGACAGCCCGACGTGGTGCCCAAGCATGGCGAAGCTCTCCCGACCGTGGTCTGTCAGCCGCGCAAGGATCTTGTGATCTATCTCGTCAAGACGCAATACAGTCTCCTGACTTTCGTTGATCCACTATCTCACTTGCGCCCTGTCGAACCCTACCCTTCAAGGGTGACAAGCAAGGTGCTGAACCACGTTGGACACCCCGTTCGACGTGCGAAGCTTCGACATTATTTGATGTGCCAGCCGACCTATTTTGACGTGGCGTATTCGATCAATCCGTGGATGAATCCGGGCGGACCTGTGGACCGTGCCCTGGCCGTCCGGCAATGGTCGGCGCTCGTTGATGTTTACCGCTCAACCGGACATCGAGTCGATCTCTTGAGGCCGTTGGTAGGGCTGCCCGACATGGTCTATGCCGCGAATGGCGCCACCGTCGTGGATGGCCGGACGCTGCCGGCCAGATTCGCCAACTCACAGCGCGAACCAGAAGCTGCCGTCCACGCGGCGTGGCATCGGCAAAACGGCATCCTGTACGGCGGCGGAGAGGTGCGGCCGGCCACCGCTGTCAATGAGGCCGAAGGCGATTTCGCCGTGCTGTCGAGAAAAGTTCTCGCCGGTCAAGGCTTCCGGACAAGTCCGGAGGCTCATCGCGAGCTAGCCATGCTGACCGGTCGCGAGGTAATCAGCCTCGAGCTGATCGACCCGCACTTTTATCATCTCGATGTTGCGCTGGCGGTCCTCGACGACGAACGGGATCACATTGCCTACTATCCGGACGCGTTCAGCAAGCAGAGCCGTCTGCTGCTGAGTGGGCTGTTCCCCGATGCTCTGATCGCGAATCAGCATGACGCGCACGCCTTCGGGCTCAATGCGGTCAGCGACGGGTTGCATGTCTTCATCTCCGCAGGCGCCCGGCATTTGCGCGAGGGCCTTGCTGCGGCTGGTTACTGGCCGATCTCCATAGACCTCAGCGAGCTGATCAAGGGTGGCGGCAGCGTGAAGTGCTGCACCCAGGAGATTAGGCCCGCGCCGGTGCGACGAGTGTCGGACCCGCTGAACGATGTCCTGAGCCACTTCCCCGACAACCCATCCCATCACCCGGCAGGAGCAGCACCGTGATCACCATGGACCAGACCCTTACCCCTGCCAGTGAGTTGCTCCAGCTCGAGGATGAGCACGTCGCTCACAACTACCACCCGCTGGATGTTGTGGTAGCGAGCGGATCAGGCGCGGTGCTCACCGGCACCAACGGTGAGCAGTACCTGGATTTCCTCGCGGCCTACTCGGCCGCGAACTTCGGCCATCGCCACCCAGCGCTGGTCGCCGCCGCCAAGGAGCAGCTTGAGCGACTCACCCTGACGTCGCGCGCATTCCACCACGATCAGCTGGCACCGTTTGCGGAGGGCCTGACGACGTTGATCGGCAAGGAGATGATGCTGCCGATGAACACTGGCGCCGAGGCTGTCGAGTCCGCGATCAAGGTTGCCCGCAAGTGGGGCTACGAGGTCAAGGGTGTGCCAGATGGTCGTGCCGTGATCATCGTTGCTACCGGCAACTTCCACGGGCGTACCACGACAATCATCAGCTTTTCCGACGATCCCTTAGCTCATGATCATTACGGACCGTATACCCCGGGGTTCGTGTCAGTTCCGTACGGTGATCTTGATGCCATCCGCAATGCAATCAGTGATGATGTCGTCGCCGTCTTGCTGGAGCCCATCCAAGGTGAGTCGGGCGTACGAATTCCGGCACCTGGCTACTTCACTGGCGTGCGCGAGCTGACCAATCGGCACGGCGTGCTTTTGATCGCCGACGAGATCCAGTCAGGGCTGGGACGTACGGGCCGCACCCTCGCCCTGGAGCATGAGAACGTCACCGCCGATGTCTACCTGCTGGGCAAGGCGTTGGGCGGTGGCCTAGTGCCAGTGTCCGCCGTCGTTGCTGATCATGACGTGCTCGGCATTCTGCAACCCGGCCAGCATGGCAGCACCTTCGGTGGCAACGCCCTCGCCTGCGCCGTCGGGCTCGCCGTCGTCCGGCTGCTCGAAACGGGCCACTACCAGGAACGCGCGGCCAGGTTGGGCCTCCAGTTGCGGGAGCGGTTGGACAGCATGATCGGGCGCGGCGTGGTCGGAGTCCGCTCCCGCGGGTTGTGGGCCGGCGTTGACGTCGATCCGCGCCTCGGCACCGGTCGTGATGTCTGTGAGGCGTTGGCCGCGCGAGGGATCCTCGCCAAGGACACGCACGGCTCGACCATCCGGCTGGCGCCGCCTCTGGTGATCACCGAGGCGCAGCTCGACCATGGTCTGGACCAGCTCGAACTGGTGCTTGGCGACCTGAGCTAGTTGAGTCCCGGCACTCAGCCCCGATAACTGTCGACAGATCGCATCGGACGCGTCGTTCGATTGCGATCTGCCGACAGTTACCGCGATGGAGGCTGATCGAGGAGCTTTGCAGCCGCGCTCCCGGCGGACCTGACCCCGACTTGGCCACCCCATCGTCTCGGAGGTGTCACAGCCGCGCCTGCTGTCTTGTCTTGTGGGGTGGAGGTAATTCTCGATCAAGGAGTTCATGATGAGAGTGTTTGTGGCAGGTGCGACGGGGCGATTGGAAAGCAGCTGGCGCCACGTCTGGTTGAGGCGGGGCATGAGGTTCATGGCATGACGCGTCGCGAGTCAAAGCAGGCGATGCTCCATGAGTTCGGCGCTGTGCCGGTGGTCGCAGACGCCCTTGATCCCGAGCAGGTTGCGGAGGCCGTGAGCAGGGCGCAGCCGGACGTGATTGTCCACCAGTTGACCGCAATTGGAGCGTTGGACCTGCGACACATGGATCGCGATTTCGCGCTGACCAACCGCCTGCGGACCGAGGGGACGGATCACCTGTTGTCGGCCGGGCAGGCGGTGGGGGTGCGGCGGTTCGTCGCGCATGCTCGGCAGCGCCTCCGAGGCCGAGGACGTGGTGCAGGAAGCGCTGCTGCGAGTGCATGAGGCCCTTGATGTCGACGAGCAGATCGCATCGCCGCGCGCGTTCGTCGCCACCGTGACCACCCGGCTGGCGATCAACGAGCTGCGCTCCGCCCGCGCACGCCGCGAGCGCTACGTCGGCGAGTGGCTGCCAGAGCCGATCATTACCGACGGCCACCATGATCCGGCCCGGCACGCTGAGACAGCCGACTCGCTGTCCCTGGCCATGCTGGTGCTGCTGGAGAGCCTTTCGCCTGAGCAACGAGCCGTGCTGCTGCTTCACGATGTGTTCGACTACGGGTATCCGGAGATCGCGACGATCGTCGGCAAGAGCGAGGACAACCTGCGTCAGCTCGCCGCCCGCGCTAGACGCCACTTCCAGGAGCGCCGGCCACGCTTCCAGACGACGCGCGAGCAGCGCGACGAACTGGCACGACGGTTCTTCGCGGCCGCCGAGCAAGGCGATCTCGCTGGGCTCGAGGCGCTGCTCGCTCACGACGTGGAATTGACCGGCGACGGCGGCGGCAAGGCTCCGGCGCTCGCGCGGTCGCTGCACGGGCGCAACCGCGTCGCGCGCACGCTGATCAACTGGGTCCGCCTGGTCGCCCGCCTTCCGGGCGTGTCGTTTCGTCCCGTCGAGGTCAACGGCGACCCGGGAGCGCTCCTTCTCGACGGACAGCAGCGGCTGATCGGCGTGCTGGCGCTCGATATCGCCGGCAGTCAGATCACAAGCATCAGCGCGATCGTGAACCCCGACAAGCTGACTCACCTCGCGCCAGTCGGCGACTTCAGGGCGCTACTGCGGTCTGCGAGATGACTGGTTCCGCGAACTCACCGAGAAGAACATTCGACGCGGCAGCTTCCCCAGCGGTCGCTACCTAAATCCATCTCGTGCTACGGCCCACTAGGTCGCTCTAGCCGTCCGCCAGGATAGGGGCATGACGTCACAGGATCCTGACGAGGACGCGCGACGACTGTCGGGGGAAGCCCTGCGAGACGGCGATCCGACTGGATGGTTCGAGCGGCTGTACGCTGACGCCGCCCAGGGGCAGGCCATTGTGCCGTGGGATCGCCGAGCACCGCACCCGCTGCTGGTCGAGTGGATCGAGCAGCAGCCGGATACGTCACGGTGCCGCACCTTGGTCGTGGGTTCTGGACTCGGCGACGACGCGGCGTTCCTCGCGGCCCATGGATATCGCGTAATCGCCTTCGACATCTCGAAATCTGCGATCGAATCCGCACGGCACCGCTTCCCCACGAGTCCGGTGGACTTCCGGATCGCCGACCTGCTGAATCCGCCGGCTGAGTGGCGTCAGCATTTCGATCTTGTGGTGGAGACCTACACGACGCAGTCCCTCCCAATACGGCTGCGCTCCACTGTGGTCCTCCACGTCGGCCGCTTCGTCGCACCCGGAGGCAAGTTGTTGGCGCTGGCGGTCGCACGCGACAGCGATGAGCCGGTCGACGGGCCGCCGTGGCCGCTCAGCCGTGCAGACATCGAATCCTTCGCGGTCGAGGGTCTGGAGGTGGTGAGTATCGAGGAGGTACGCGATCCACCTGGGACGCATCACTGGCGAGCCGTCTTCACCCGACCACCCAGCTGAGCCCGTAGGGTTAGCGAGGACAGGCCTGGCACAGAGAAGGAGTTTGGCCGTGGCGGGCAAGACCGTGATCACCTTCGGCACATTCGATGTATTCCATGTCGGCCACGTCCGGGTGCTCAACCGCTCTGCCGCTCTCGGTGATCGACTCGTGGTGGGGGTGTCATCGGACAAGCTCAACTTCGCCAAGAAGGGTCGCAACCCGGTCTTCAGTCAGGAGGAACGGCTCGAGATCGTTGCCAATGTCAAAGCTGTCGATGCGGTGTTCATCGAGGAAAGCCTCGAGCAGAAACGTGACTATGTGCTGGAGCACAGGGCCGACATCCTGGTCATGGGCGACGACTGGAAAGGCAAGTTCGACTTCCTCAATGACATCTGTCGGGTGGTGTACCTGCCGCGTACGCCGTCGGTTTCCACGACCGCGATCATCGAGCAGATCGTCGGCAATACCTGACCAGTACGGTGGCTTC
>JBKPTR010000003.1:0-4064 GCA_046735615.1 Actinomycetota bacterium | reverse complement strand
TGGAGCTTCAGGCACAGTGTTTTGAGGGCATCTTCTTTGCCGTGGCCGCTCGATCGCTGGAGCTCAGCAGCAACGACCGTTATCAGCTCAGGATTTGGCACACCTACACCGGGGACGAGGATCCACCGACCAGTCGAAAGCCAGACCATGGCACTAGCGCGGCTCAAATTCGCTGGCTCAACCGCGGTTTGGACTCGGCTGATTTCGGCCGTTGCAATACCTGGAAGGCCAAAAAGAAATCGGTCAAGTGATCCGCGGCGGGCGAATCAGATTCAGCTGGTGATCAGTCCCATGGCCTCTGCGCGGGTGGCAGCGTTGCGCAGCTGGCCGCGTACGGCGCTGGTGATCGTCTTCGAACCCGGCTTCCGGACCCCGCGCATGGTCATGCAGAGGTGCTCGCATTCGATCACCACAATCACTCCCCGCGGCTCCAGGATTTGGTTGATGGCGTCGGCGATCTGGGTCGTCAGTCGCTCCTGCACCTGCGGCCGTTTGGCGTAAATGTCAACGAGGCGAGCGAGCTTGCTGAGCCCGGTGATCCTGCCATCGCGATTGGGGATGTAGCCGACATGAGCGACCCCGGTGAACGGCACCAGGTGGTGTTCGCAGACGCTCCAGACTTCGATGTCCTTGACCAGGACCAATTCGTCGTGACCGAGATCGAAGACAGTGGCCAGGACCTTCTCCGGATCCTCCCTCAGGCCGCCGAACATCTCTGCGTACGCCCGCGCGACCCGCTCCGGGGTTTCACGGAGGCCCTGCCGGTCTGGATCCTCGCCGATTCCGATCAGGATCTCGCGCACGGCAGCGACGATCCGCTCATGATCGAATTCTCCGACTCGCTGCGGGAAGTGGATCGGGTCAATGCCCCTCATGCCGTCGCCGCCGTCACGACTGATGGCGGCGGTCTCGTCGAGCTCGGTCACCGAAAGTCTGGGCCTCTTTGCGGCTGCGGATCGGATTCACCAGTGGCTGGCAACTGCGACGGAACTGGCGAATGCTCCGGAGGCTGCGGAGCCCCACCAGCTGGAATCTGATGCCCTTCCGGTGCCTGACCGCTGCCAGCTTGGCCGTTCCCGATCTGACCATTGATCGACGGCGGCGGTGGGGTTACCGGCGGGATGGTCGAGGGAATGCGTTCATCCGAACCGGTCCACGCGGGTCGCTTCGGCCAAAGCCGCAGCGGCTGGAAGACCGCAGCCACTTCCTGCCGATCCAAGGTCTCGTTCTCGAACAACGCGCGCACCAGATCATCGAGGACGTCCCGGTTCTCGTTGAGGATGTCAAACGCCTCCTGGTGGGCGTTGCTGATCAGTTTGGAGACCTCCTCGTCAACGATCGCGGCGACCTCCTCGGAGAAGTCGCGGCCGTGGCCGATGTCGCGGCCCAAGAAGGGTTCCGCATCTCCGGATCCGAGCTTGATCGCTCCCAGTCGCTCGGTCATCCCGTACTGGGTGACCATGGCGCGCGCCAGGGCTGTTGCCTTCTCGATGTCGTTGCTGGCTCCGGTGGTCGGGTCATGGAAGACCAGTTCCTCAGCTGCCCGGCCGCCCATCATGTACGCCAGCTGGTCGAGCAGCTCCGCACGAGTGTTGGCGTATTTGTCCTGCTCCGGCAGCACCATGGTGTAGCCAAGAGCCCGGCCCCGCGGCAGGATGGTGACCTTCTGGACCGGGTCGGTGCCAGGCAGCGCCGCTGCAACCAGCGCGTGGCCGCCCTCGTGGTAGGCAGTCACCAGCTTTTCCTTGTCGTTCATCAGCCGGCTGCGCTTCTGCGGGCCGGCGACAACGCGGTCGATCGCCTCGTCGAGGTACTCGTCGGTGATCATCCGCGCGTTCTGCCGCGCGGTGAGCAGAGCTGCCTCGTTCAAGACGTTGGCCAGATCGGCGCCGGTGAATCCAGGTGTGCGGCGCGCCACGCCTTCAAGATCAACGTCCGGAGCCATCGGCTTGCCCTCGGCGTGCACCTTCAAGATGTTGAAGCGACCCCTCAAGTCGGGCGCCTCGACCGAGATCTGGCGGTCGAACCGCCCAGGACGCAGCAACGCCGGATCGAGCACATCAGGCCGGTTGGTGGCGGCGATCAAGATCACGCCGCCGCGGACGTCGAAGCCGTCCATCTCGACCAGCAGCTGGTTGAGGGTTTGCTCGCGCTCGTCGTGGCCACCGCCCATGCCGGCGCCACGATGACGGCCGACAGCATCGATCTCATCGATGAAGACGATCGCGGGCGCGTTCTCCTTTGCCTGCTCGAACAGGTCGCGAACACGTGAGGCGCCGACACCGACAAACATCTCGACGAAGTCAGAGCCTGAGATGGAGTAGAAGGGCACCCCGGCCTCGCCGGCGACCGCCCGGGCCAGCAGCGTCTTGCCCGTACCGGGCGGTCCGTACAGCAACACGCCCTTCGGGATCTTGGCCCCGACAGCCTGGAACTTCCCTGGCTCTGCGAGGAATTCCTTGATCTCCTGCAGCTCCTCGATCGCCTCTTCGCAGCCGGCTACGTCGCGGAATGTGGTCTTCGGGGTGTCCTTGTTGGCAATCTTGGCTTTCGACTTGCCAAATTGCATGACCCGGCTGCCGCCGCCCTGGACAGAGTTCAGCAGGAAGAAGAACAGCACGCCGATGATGATGAACGGAATCAGCGTGCCAAGCAGCGAGCTAAAGAAGCCAGGAGTGGCGTTTTCGCCCTTCCACTGATCCAGCGTCTTCTCCGCGACCCGTTGATTAAGCCGGTCTATCAGCTGATCACTTTGATTGCCGACCCAGGTTGCCTTGTAACCAGTTTTGTTCGCGTCCTTCACAGTGACGCGGATTTCTTGTTCCTTATCGATCAAGATGACTTCGCTCAGCGGCTCATTGCCGTTGATGATCGAGACCACCTGAGAGGTCGGCGCTTCCTTGTAGCCGCTGGTTACGCGCTGGCTGAAGTCGATCAGCAGCCCGATCGCGATGACGGCAAGGACGATCCACGCCAGGGGCGAGCGGAATATCCGTCTTAGGTTCATAACCTGCCTATTAGGGGTGTGCGGATCTGGGAGATCCTCCTGCCAAGGCTATCGTTTGCGTCCAAGCTGGCTGGCACGTCTCGACCACGTTGTCATGCCCGCTGAGCTGGTTGAAGCGCGGCATCGGTGCCCTTCGACGTCATGCGCGCTGAGCCTGTCGAAGCGCAGCGTCGTGCCCTTCGACAAGCTCAGGGCACATGGGCGGCCGGCTCAGGGCACAGAGGAGGCCGGCTCAGGGCACAGAGGAGGCCGGCTCGGGGCCACATGGAGCTCAGCTGTAAACGTGGGGTGAGAGCGCCCCAACCGAGGTCAGGTTGCGGTAGAGCCCGTCGTAATCCAGGCCGTAGCCGACCACGAACTCGTTAGGAATGTCGAATCCGACATAGGCGATATCGACCGGATTCCGCGCCGCCTCAGGCTTTCTGAAGACCGTCAGGACCCTCAAGCTGGCCGGTCCACGGGAGGCCAAGTTGCTGACTAGGTACGACAGCGTCAGGCCGGTATCGATGATGTCCTCGACCAGCAGCACGTCTAGTCCGGTCACGTCGGTACTCAGATCCTTGAGAATCCGTACCACGCCAGAAGACTTGCTGCCTGAGCCATAGGATGACACCGCCATCCAGTCCATCCGGCAGTGAATGGTCAGGGCGCGGGAGAGATCGGCCATCACCATGACCGCTCCATTGAGTACGCCGACGAGGAGCAGTTCTTTCCCTGCGTAGTCCCGGTCAATTTCGGCGGCGAGCTCGGCCATCCGAGTGGCTAGTTCCTCCTCGGTAACGACGACGCGCGTCAAATCACCCTTGAGCTGGCTGTCGTCCACGGGCTCAGCCTGCCACAGGATGCGCGCGGCCGCGGACCGGGCAGCCCGTTGCTCCAGGCGGATCAACCCACCCGAAGCCGCCCAGCATTACGGGTGACGGTTGCTCCAGGAACCTGGATGGATTTCTGACCATGCCAGCCGATCACCAGCGACTCCACGGCATTGATATGCCGCAGCGTGAGGTCACCGATGCCGTGGGCCAACAACCAGAGTCGGAGGATCCGGCGGCGCAAT
>JBKPTR010000002.1:0-10102 GCA_046735615.1 Actinomycetota bacterium | reverse complement strand
GGGAGTGGTCATCGATGATGTTCAAAATGCCCACCTCGATGCCGTCGGCCAGCTGCCAGTGCGTGATGTCGGCCTGCCAACGTTCGTTGGGCTGATCGGCGCAAAACGTGCGCCAGCTCGACCGCGGCCGTTTCTGCGGCTGCGGATTGACAAAACCCCGCCGAGACAAGATCCGCCAGATGGTCGAGACCGCCGGCACCGCGAGCTGGCCGCCGCCGATCGGGGTCCGGCGTGCCAGGTGCGCCCCGATGGTTTCCGCGCCCGCGTCCAGACCCTGCTTAGACAGCTCCTTGCGCAGCCGAATGATCATCTCCTCGGTGTCGGCGTCGACGGCGTGCGGGCTGTGATGCGGCCGCCGGGACCGGGGCAGAAAGGCCGAAGGACCTTCGCGTTGATACCGCTGCACCAACTGCTGCACCCAATACCGGGAGACCCCGTAGTCACGAGCCACCTCGGATTTCGATCGGCCTTCAGCAACCACAGCAGTGATGATCAACTGAGCCCGAGCCACGGCGCACCTCCAGATGAGAGGTGTCAACTATGTCCCGAGACAGGTGCCAACTATGTCGTGCAACCAGTCACCCTTAGCTCCACCATTGTGATGAGTCGAGACATCGTTCATATCTGAGTCGAGACATCGTTCATATTGCGTGGTACCACCGATAAGGCGATGACCCGCTGTTCGGACTGGCTCATGGTCGAAGGGTCGCGTTCCCCGTGTGGACGGATTTGCTTTGGTGGTTGGTGGCGGGGTTCCTCCGGTTTGGATGGTGTGCCGGTGCTCATCGCGGTCAAGCTTGCTCCGGCAGGCTCGGTTCGGCAGGTAGGTTGACCGCGCCTGCGCGCCGGCAGGGTTGGCCTTGGATGGAGGAACCCCGCCGTCTGAGCCTCCCGATCATGGGCAGCGTCGTGATCGCCAGACCGGCGACGAGCCGGCCGGAATGCGAGGCGTCGAGACAGGTCCGCTATGAACGATGTCTCGACTCAGATATGAACGATGTGTTGAACCACGACACCCTTAGCTCCACCATTCTGCAATACGGCTCTCACAAGGTGGAACACCGACAACCGCTCGCCTGGACCGTGCGAAGTGCGCGCGGATGCACCGCGAGTGAGAGCGACCTGACGGCCTCGTGGACGTTCAGGTACCGCACCGCGTCCAGACCCGCGGCTTCGAGGTGATTAATGCTCAGGTGAGACGCAGGCCCGTGGTTTTCATCGCGGTAGCCATTGTCAATGCGGCTCGGGTCAAGTTCGAGGGGTGACGCGATGGAGGTAGAACTGCGACGTCGCGTCCGTCCGATCATGCATCCGACGTGCCGGTCGTGGTGCTAAGGGATGATCACTTGGGGTATCCCCGCTCGGGTGGCCGCGGTGGTGGTGCCGCGCGGGAAGAGCGCCTGCTGGTTGACCTCGCCGATGGATATGCCGTCGGGTTGGTCGTCCAGCAGGGACAGCTCGGTCTATCCCCGGGAGACGATTGCGCGGCAGCCGAGCGCTCGGGTCTACTCGATCATCGTCTTGCTCAGACCTTCGGGCGCACAGATGCTGCCGAAGCCGAAGTACACGGGTGGCTTGCCGGCATCGAGGAACGCTCCACCTCGCCAGGCACCGACGCTGGTCTGGGAGGATCCAAGCGCCCGTCTGAAGCACATCCAGGTCCGCGGTCGGCGGGTCGACCAGCTGCCCGATCAGCTAGATAAATGACAGTCTCAGTCGGACCAGGAGTCCCCCATGCGCTGTCGAGCGGCTCGTGCGTTGCTGCGTTTGCCTCATTGATAGCCCGTTCCTGATCAGCTCCGTCGTGTTCACGCTCCTCAGGCTGTCGCGGTAATTCGGTGGCTCAACTCTGCTGATCGCCGCCACGACCGCACTGTCCATGGCGGAACGGATCCCGGTGGCCCAGGTGGCCCTCGCGCATGCTCACGTGACTTCCCGGCGACGGTCGGTCGTAGGTAGGTGGTGGGCTGCTCAGCCCTGGCAGGCCGGCCTACTTTTGCGGGGGAGAAGCCAACCCGCTGTCGGTTGCGGAAACGGGCGCGCACGTCGAGCGCTCCCGATGGCAGGCCCGAGAAATGTGGGTGGCGTTGGGTGGATCGTTGGTGACCTTCGGATTCCGACCGGTTGAGTTGCGTGCCTAGGACCGAGTCCTTCGGTGAGTGCCAGGCTTTGCTGGGGGTCAGCAGGTGCGCTGGTTTGGGCCAGTCGTTGCAGTGACCGGCCCGCTAACGGATTGACATGAAGAAATGTTCATCTGTATACATGCGTTTGTGTTGTGGAGCCGATTTTGATGGGGATGCCTCTTTATCAGGCGAAGGCTGACTTTTTCCGTACGATCGGCCATCCGGGCAGGATCCGGGTTCTCGAGTTGCTGTCGGAGCGGGATCACGCTGTTCATGAGTTGCTGGAGCGGATGGAGATTGCTCCTAGCAACTTGTCGCAGCAGCTCGCGGTTCTTCGGCGTGCGGGTCTGGTGGTTCAGCATCGCGAGGCCGGATCGGTGGTCTATTCGATCAGTGTGCCGGAGGTTCGTGACCTGCTGCTGGCGGCTCGGATGATCTTGTTGAAGCTGCTGTCGGCGCAGGAGGACCTCATGGCGCAGTTGAGGCCGACCGCCGGGAGGCTCGGATGAGCTGGCTGCGGCTGGTGCGGTTGATTCGTGGAGCAGGGGGTGTGGCCGAGGCCGCGCCCACTTTGCCCGAGCCGCTGCCTGGTCGTCCCGAAGCGCTGGCAGGCAGCGTCCAGATCCGTCATGTAGACGCGGGGTCCTGCAACGGGTGTGAGATTGAGGTGGCGGCAGCGTTCGGGCCGGTGTACGACGCCGAACGCTACGGTGCGCGTCTGGTGGCTTCGCCGCGGCATGCCGACGCCGTGCTGGTGACCGGCGTGGTGACACGCAACATGTTCGAGCCGTTGCGTCGTACGGTCGATGCCACGCCGAGGCCGCGGGTCGTGCTTGCGGTGGGTGATTGTGCATGCAACTGTGGGGCATTGGCCGGCGGGATCGGGGTTGCCGGGGCGGCGCATGACGCGGTTGACGTGGACCTCGAGGTGCCCGGGTGCCCGCCGGAGCCCGCGGTCATCGTGGAGGCACTGCGCAGGGTGACCGGACGGTGAGTGACGTCGAGCTCGGGTTCGTCGCCCAGCTCGTTTTGACCGCAACGGCGATTCTGGCCGGTTTGTTTGTGACGCCTCGCCGACGCGCCCTGGTGGCGGGCGTTTGTGTGGCTGCGGTGGGCGCCGCCGGCGCCGCCACGGGCGCGGTGGTGTTGGCCGGCGGACATGGTCGCGTCGTCTTGCCGATGGCCCTGCCCTTCGACCCGGTCGTGCTGGCACCGAGCCAGCTTGGCGGTTTCTTCATGATGGTCGCGGGCTTGGTGAGTGCGGTTAGCGCGGTGTACGCGATTGGCTATGTGCACGGCCCGGCCGCGTCGCGAACGTCCTGGGCCGCGTTGGCGGTGTTCGTGTTCGCTATGCAGCTGGTCCCCGCGTCTGGCGATGCAGTCTCATTCCTGCTGGCGTGGGAGCTGATGGCGTTGTCGTCCACTGCCCTCGTGCTCACCGAGCATGCGAGCCGGACTGAGGTCCGCTCGGCCGCGCTGTGGTATGCCGCTATGACGCAGCTGAGCTTCTGCCTCATCCTGCTCGGGTTCGCTGTTCTTGCCACAGGTCGCGGGACCGGCTTTGCCGCGATGGGTTCCATTGATCCGCAGTCAACGGCCGCGTCATTGGCGTTCGTGCTGCTGGTTCTTGGCTTTGCAACCAAGGCAGGCATCGTGCCAATGCACGTGTGGCTTCCGCGGGCTCATCCGGCGGCGCCGAGCCATGTCTCCGCGGCAATGAGTGCCGCGATGGTCAAGATGGGTGCCTATGGCGTGCTGCTAGTGGTTGTTCAGCTCGTGCCGGACGGCCCGCACTGGTGGGGCCTGCTGCTGATCGGATTGGGTGCGGTGTCGGCGGTCTACGGGATCTTGCAGGCGTCGGTGGCCACCGACCTCAAGCGGCTGCTTGCATACTCGACGACGGAAAACGTCGGCCTGATCTATCTCGCCATCGGGACGGGGATTCTGCTTCGGTCTTATGGGGTCGTTGGTCCGGCCGACGTCGCAATCGGTGCTTCGCTGCTTCTGGTGGCGAGTCACGCGGCGTTCAAGACGACGCTCTTCCTTGCGGCAGGCTCGGTGCTGCATGGCACCGGTGAACCAGACTTGGACCGTCTCGGCGGTCTGGTCTCGCGGATGCCGAGCACGACCGCGGCCTTCGGGGTGGGTGCCCTCGGAGCGGCAGCACTGCCCGTGACCTGTGGGTTTGTCGCCGAGTGGGCGTTGCTGCGCTCACTCATCCAGGGGGCCCAGCCGGACCGGCTGGTGGCCGTCGTGATGCCGGTGGCGGTCACGGTCGTGGCGCTGACGGCCGGTCTGGCGCTGCTGACCTTCGTCAAGGGCTACGGCATGGCCTTCTTGGCGCGGCCTCGCGGTCCAAAGGCCGACGCTGCCCAGGAGGTCGGGCTGAGCATGCGCATCGCCATGCTGGCGGGGGCGGTGCTCGTTGTCCTACTCGGTCTGGCTCCAGGAGTGATGGCAGCGGCCGCTGCCGCAGCGGCAGGGCTGGATGGAATCGGCTCGATCCAAGTCGTTGGGGTTGATCTGTCGGGCGTCGATGCACTGCTCAACCCACTCGGCCTTGCGACTTTGGCGGTGCTCGTGGCAATCCCGGTCGGTGTGGTGTCGTGGGTGACAGCGCGTCGACGACCACGCCGATCCGTCGACATCGCCTGGGGCTGTGGCGGCGTCCGCCTGGGCCCTCGGATGCAGTACACGGCAACGTCGTATGCCGAACCGTTGTCTCGAGTCTTCGACGACGCCTTGCGCCCGGAGCGCGATCTTGAAGTCACCCATGCGAGTGAATCCCGCTACCTGGTCGAACGGGTTCAATACCGCCAGCACGTCGACGATGTCGTCGAGGTCCGCGTCTATCGGCCGGTGATCAGAGCGGCCGACCGGCTGGGGATTTTGGCGCGTCGGCTGCAGAACGGCAGCATCCAGCGGTATCTGGGCTATTCGTTCATCGCGCTGCTGGCGGTCCTGGTGGTGGTGTCCTTGTGAATACCGCCGCAGTCCTGGTGGCCGCGATCCAGGTGGCCGTCATGGTGGCGATCGCGCCGCTGCTGGTCGGGCTGATGCGCCAGACCCGCGCGCGCATCGAGGGCCGGGTCGGTGCCGGTGTCCTCCAACCATGGCGTGACCTGCGCAAACTGTTGTCCAAGGAGACGCTGAGTGCGCAGGGTACGGGTCGTGCATCGGTTGACGGCCCTCTGGTGCTGCTGGCCTCCAGCCTCGTGGTCTGTGCGCTCATTCCTCTTGTGGGTGCGGTGTCGTTCACATCGGTCCCGAGCGACCTGTTCGTCGTGGTGTCAATCCTGCTGGTCGGAACCGTCGCGCTGGCGTTGGTGGGCCTGGATTCCGGGACGGCATTCGGCGGGATGGGCTCGAGCCGTCATATGACGATTGCCGCGCTGGTCGAGCCGACCGTTCTGGTTTCGGTGTACGCGCTGTCCATTCCGGTCGGGTCGTCGGAGCTCTCCCGCATCGTGCAGGCGCGAATCCACGACCCGGTCAGCGTCGCCTCACCGGTGAGTCTGCTGGCCCTGGTGGCCCTCGCGATCGCGGTCGTCGCCGAGACCGGGCGGCTGCCCGTGGACAACCCATCGACCCATCTCGAGCTGACGATGGTGCACGAGGCCATGGTGCTGGAAAGCTCAGGACGTGATCTCGGGTGGCTCGAGCTCGGCTCCTGGCTCCGCCTCGCGGCCCTGCTAGGACTGCTCGGCAGCCTGCTTATCCCTTGGGGAGTGGCCACCGAGGTCTCGGTCGTGTCCTTGGTCATCGGCGTGATCGCGCTGGTCGTGAAGCTGTTGGTATTGGGCTCCGCTGTCGCGGCCGCAGAGGTGTTCATGGCGAAGCTCCGGCTGTTCCGCGTTCCTGAGCTGCTGGCCGGGTCGTTCGTCCTCGCGTTTCTAGCAGTCACGGCGTCCTACCTCGTGGTCCAGGGCGGGTAGCCATGCCTGTTGCCGTCTTCGCGCAGCTCGTCGCTCTCTGCGCCGGACTTCTGCTCCTCACCGCAGTGCTGATCGTTTGGCGCCGCTCGCTGGTAGCCGATGTCCGCCTGCTGGCGCTGCAGGGGATGTCGCTAGCGGCGCTGGTATGCGTCATCGGCATCGATGAGCGGTCGTCAGAGCTCATCTGGGTCGCTGTACTTGTGCTCGTGCTCAAGGGCGTGCTGCTGCCGGGGGTCCTCGCCCGCGCGGTGGTGCGAGGTGAGCGGGTGCGCGAGGAGACCCCGGTCATCAATACGACGGCGGCGCTGATCTCGCTGTCGTTGCTCACCATGCTCGCCTACCTTGTCAGTCAGCCGCTGCAGGCCTCCGGCTCGGGTGCGACGACGGCCGCGGTCCCGGTCGGTGTCGGCTTGGTGCTGTTCGGCTTTCTCGCAGTGGCCACACGTCGGCATGCCGTTTCGCAGCTCGTCGGTTTCCTGATGCTGGACAACGGCATCGCGACGATAGCGTTCCTGATGTCGGGTGGAGTGCCGCTGATGGTCGAGCTCGGTGTCTCACTCGACGTGCTCCTGGTGGTCCTGATTCTGCAGGTGCTCACCAGCAGGATCCGCAGCGAGTTCGGCGACATCGATCTCGACGACCTCGCGGAGTTGCGAGACTGATGGCCCTCCTTACGCTCCTTCCGCTCCTGGCGTGTCCCTCGTTTGCACTACTGGTGGCACTGCTGCGACGTGCGACCCTGTGCCGGTTCGCCCCGCTGCTTGCGGCGCTCGTTGTTCTCGGTAGTGGCATCGCCTTGGTGGGCGTCGTCCTGGACGGGTCAACGCCGACCGCGCTGGACGGCGTACTGCGGGTCGACGCGCTTTCGGCGTTCATGCTCACCGTCGTCGGGTCGGTGGGTCTTACCGCGGCATGGGGCGGGCTCTCGGCTCGTGGAATACAGCGACCGGATTGGCTGTATGCCGCGCTGGTCCCGCTGTTCCTGGCAGCCATGTCGCTGGCTGTGCTCGCCGACAATCTGGGCGTGCTGTGGGTGGCCGTCGAGGCGACCACTATTGCCACCGCGTTCCTGGTCGGCCACCAGCGCAGCCGGCAGTCGCTGGAGGCCGCCTGGAAGTACGTCGTTCTCGGCTCAGTCGGTGTTGCCATCGCATTCCTCGGGATCGCGTTGCTCTACTCCGCAACCTTGTCTGCCGGCACCCCAACTCTGTCGTGGTCGGTGCTCGACGCGACGAGCCCAGCGATGGACCCATCGCTGGTGACCGTGGCGGGCGCGCTGACGGTGCTGGGCTTCGCCACCAAGGCCGGCCTCGCTCCCATGCACAGCTGGCTGCCCGACGCGCACAGTCAAGCGCCCGCTCCGGTTTCAGGGCTGATGTCTGGTGTGCTGCTGTCGGTGGCGTTCTACGCGATCCTGCGCGTGCAGGCGATCATCGACCCGGTGATCGGTCCTGAGCTGATGCGGAGGCTGTTGGTGACGGCGGGATTGCTGTCGCTGGCCGTGGCGGCGGCGCTCATCTTGCGTCAGCGCGACCTCAAACGCATGCTTGCCTACTCCAGCATCGAACACATGGGACTGCTCGCGCTGGCCGCGGCGATCGGCGGAACCCTCGCCCTCGCGGCAGCGCTACTGCACGTGCTCGGCCATGGGCTCGCAAAGTCCACCACTTTCGTCGTGTCCGGACGAATCCTTGTCGTCGAGGGCACGACCCAGCTGGCCGAGATTCGTCCGATGCTGGCCAGGCGCCCCGGTCTCGCCGTGCCGGTCCTGCTCGGAATGACCGCGCTGCTTGGGCTTCCCCCGTTCAGCCTTTTCTTCTCCGAGGTAGCGATCGTGGTGGCAGGGTTCCAAGCCGGCATGGGTTGGGTGATGGTGGTCGCGGTGGCACTCGTGCTCATGCTGTTCGCCGGATTGGCGCGGCATACGTCCACGCTGATGTTCGGCCCGTCGCGGGAAGGATCTCCCAACGCGGCTGGACCTCCGCCCCGCCCGGACGAAACCCCCCTCACGCCCGACCGGTCTGCCCACGGCCCTCGGATGCCTCTGGTCGTCGCGCTCGGCGTTACCGCTGTTGTCGGATTCGTCGGCGGACCGGTTGCGACCCTGCTCGCCGAGGCGGCAAACGTGCTGGGTGGTACGCCATGAGCGAGCGCCCACGGACCGAGGTCGTGGATGCAACGCCACTCGACGTGTCTGCACGGGTAGCTGAGATGCTCCAGGACGGGTATCGCGTGGCGATGATGGCCGGCCACGAGGATCCAGACCAGTTCCGCATCGTCTACGTCCTCGTTCGAGCTGGCGACGACCGAAGGTGCGAGGTCGTCCTGCGCACCCCACGGGATCGTCCCGAGATCCCCAGCCTCGCATCGCAGGACTATGCCGTGGGCCGGTTCGAACGCGAGATCCGCGACCTGTACGGGATCACACCCGTGGGTCATCCCCTGCCGTACCGGCTCATCCGGCACGGCCACTGGCCGCGAGGCTGGCACCCGATGCGACAAGACGCAGACCCCGAGCCCACCTTCGACAAAGATGTCGGTTCGTTCCCCTTCCTGGAGGTCGAGGGTGACGGTGTCTACGAGATACCGGTCGGGCCGGTCCACGCCGGCCTGATCGAACCCGGGCACTTCCGGTTCTCCGTCGTGGGCGAAACCATCCTGCGGATGAAGGCCCGGCTCTGGTTCGTCTACCGAGGCATCGAGAAGCTGTTCGAAGGCCGCCGCCCAGCCGACTGCATCGAGCTCACCGAACGAATTAGCGGCGACACCGCGGTCGGTCACACCCTCGCCTTCGCCATCGCCGTCGAACAGGCAGCCGGCATCGACGTGGCCGAGGAAGACCGGATTATTCGCGCCCTGCTACTGGAGCTGGAACGGATTCACAACCATGTCGCCGACCTTGGCGCCCTCGCCAACGACGTCGGGTTCGGCATCATCAACACCCACGCCCAGCGTCTGCGGGAGACCATGCTCCGGCTCAACAAAGCCACGACCGGCCATCGGCTGCTGCGCGGCGCACTCACCATCGGAGGTGCGCGGCTGACTGCGCTCCCTGACCTCGACGTCGTCGCCACGGTCGCTCGGGAGGTCGAGGAGCTGAGGGCCATCACCCTCGGCAACTCCACGGTGCGCGACCGCTTCACCGGCACCGCGGTACTCAGCCGCGAAGCAGCCCTCAGCCTCGGCACGCTGGGCTACGTGGCCCGCGCCTCCGGGGTCGACATAGATGCCCGCAGAGACCATCCGTACGTCGACCTCGGCGAACCCTTCGAGGTTGTGCTGGAGACCGGCGGCGACGTCGCCAGCCGCTACCTCGTACGGGCCAGAGAACTCGCCGTGTCCGCATCGCTGATCGCATCCCTGGTCCAGCGGCTCCGCGGCGGCGCAGGCACCGGAGCTGCTCGCACGCCCAGCGGCGTGGGTAGCGGCCTTGGGCTGGTCGAGGGTTGGCGGGGGACGATCGCCCACCGAGTCGAACTGGATGATACCGGACGGCTGAGCCGCGCGAAGGTTGTCGACCCTTCCTTCTTCAACTGGCCCGCCCTGCCCGTCGCGCTCACCGACACAATCGTCCCGGACTTCCCCCTCGCCAACAAGAGCTTCAACCAGTCCTACGCAGGCAACGACCTCTAGAAAGACGCCATGGACGTCTGGAGCGACACATCGGCGGGCGGCTCGGGCGTCTTGGCTCGACGAGTTCGGTTCCGCGCTTGGGGGCGGTGCTGAACGACGAGCTAGCGACGCGATGGGTCGGGGCGCAGGAACGGGTCCGTAACCGGTTCTTCGGCGACTGGAACTTGATGCGGTACCTCGACCTGCTCGAGGCGGTCGTCAAAGGCCAGTCGGCTTGACCGAATGCCTTGATCTCCTCGATCTTTTGCCCGGGACAGCTCGCGTGGCACCTCCCCGCAGGTCGCCTTCTCGCTTTGGACGTGGTGGCGGATTCCGTCGACGATCTCGAGATTCGCCAGCGTGGTGGTGTCGCCCACGTCGGCGAAGTTGGATATTCCGGCGATGACCCTCTGCATGATCTTCCCGGAGCGG
>JBKPTR010000001.1:0-9930 GCA_046735615.1 Actinomycetota bacterium | reverse complement strand
TGGCAGGATGATCGACATGAGGATTGGCTCCACGAGGAAAGATCTACGCGCCGAGATCGACGCGTGCGGGTACTTTCCGGAACTTGTCGAGGACGCAATCATGATCGCCCTCGCGGACGAGGAGCTGCTGGATTTCGTGGTACACCACGAGCCGACGTTCAACCGCGATGAGATCCACCGCCATGTCACGGTGCTTGCGCTGACCCGCACCCGGCTCGTGATCGGACATACCGACGATCAGCCTGCCGAGCCTCCCGCAACGGGGATCTACGCGGCATCTTCCACTGAGTCAGTCGCGCTGAGCAAGATCAACACGGTTGCCGTGACCCGCGTCGTTACCCAGCCAGAGGCGTACCAGGTCGGCTCGGAGGATGTCTTCGAGACCTGGTTGTCGGTGGGCTGGGGAGCGGTACGCCGAATCGACCTCGAGCTGGCAACATGCAGTGATCCGCAGTGTGAGGCCGATCATGGATACACGGGGACGCTGGTCGGGGACGACCTGACGGTGCGGATGAGCGCCGCTGCCGATGGCCCGGATCGGGTCGCGCGCCTGGTGCGGTTCGCCAGCTCGCTGCAGCGAGCGGCCGCAGTATGACCTCATCCGCGGTGGGGAGATCTTCGGAAGAGGTGCCGTCCAGTCGCTCACTGCCCGAGATGGTCGTTCCGGCCTATCGGTCCACGACGCTCGGCGAGCTGATGCCGAGCATCGGTGCGCACTTAGGCGTACCAGATTGCGTGCAGGATGCCTTTCGGTTGCCAGAGACGACCCGTTACGTGGTTGTGCTGATCGACGGGCTCGGTTGGAACCTGCTACGCCGGGCGTTATTCGCGGCGCCCTTTCTCGGTTCCTTGCTCGGAGGTGCTCAGCCGATCACATCAGCGGTACCAAGTACGACCGTGACCAGCCTGGGCAGTCTGGGGACCGGTCAGCCACCTGGTCAGCACGGGCTTGTCGGCTACACCTCGCGCGTGCCCTCGACCGGGGAGATCTTGAATGGACTGACTTGGGAATCCGATCTTGTTCCTACGGTCTATCAGTCCAAGCCAACGTTCTTCGAACGAGCGAGCAAAGCCGGCGTTGCCGTTAGCTCGGTTGCCTTGGCGCGGTTCCAGGGCACCGGGCTTACCGAGGCAGCGCTCCGTGGCGCTGCGTTCGTCCCGTTCTCAGATGAAAGCGCTGAGGATCTGCGGATAGCGTTGATCGTTGATGCAGCACTGCGCGGCGATCGCACCGTGGTCTACGCGTACGAGCGCGAGCTTGATCATTATGGGCACGTGCACGGCTGTAACTCGGCTGACTGGGTACAGCAGCTGGCGCGAATCGATGCCATGTGCGAGCGGCTGCGTGCCGCCTTGCCGCCGCAGGTGACAGTGATCATTACCGGTGACCACGGCATGGTCGACATCCCATCGGATCAGCGAATAATCGCCGAGGATGATCCGGCCTTGATGGCTGGCGTGTCGGCACTTGCCGGAGAGGCCCGATTCCGCCATCTCTATGTTGATCAAGAACCGCCTCGGCGAGTCGCAGATCGTTGGCGAGCGCGATTCGGTGAGCTCGCCTGGGTGCGAACCCGGGATGAAGCGATCGATGAAGGCTGGTTCGCGGCGATCGATGATCAACTTCGGGAGCGTTGGGGGCACGTGCTGGTAGCTCTACGTGGCGACTGGGCGGTCATGACGAGTGCCTTTCCGCGGGAATTCACGCTCATCGGTATGCATGGATCACTCACGCCAGCTGAGATGCTCGTGCCACTCTTGGTGGTCTGAGGCTGAGTCCTTGGGAGCTGCTCCGCCCAATGCCGCCGCTCGCAACTCGCAGAAGTCGGTAGGGATGGCAAGATTCCCGCGTGGCTGAGTTCTGCTATTTCACCGGACCGATGGACTGCGGCAAGTCGACCCTTGCCTTGCAGCTCGACTACACCCAGGCAGCCGCCGGACGAAAGGGTCGGCTCTTCAGCAGCCATGATCGGGCTGGTGAGTCGACGATCTCATCACGTCTCGGCCTAGCTAAGCCAGCGATCGAGGTCACGTGGGAATTGGACTTCTGGAACTATGTGGTGGCCCAGCTCACCAGCGGCCAGAGGATCGACTATTTGGTGTGCGACGAGACGCAGTTCTACTCCGCGCAACAGGTGGATCAGCTTGCGCGGATCGTTGACGAGCTGCAGATCGACGTCTTTGCCGTCGGCCTTCTCACTGACTTTCAGACGCGGCTGTTCGCCGGGTCCCAGCGGCTCGTTGAGCTGTGCGACAAGATCGAGGTTCTTCAAGTTCGGGCGCTGTGCTGGTGCGGCGAGCGCGCAACACACAATGCCCGCACCGTCAATGGGGAGATGGTGCTAGTGGGAGACCAGGTCGTCGTGGCCGACACCGTGCCAGTTCGGGATGGTGAGCGTCAAGAGATACCGCCCGCCGTCGCGTACGAGGTCTTGTGTCGCCGACATCATCGGCGCCGGGTGACGAGAGCCGTGGCGCGTGCCACCCTCTCCGATCCGCTGCCACTCGGCGAGGAGTCAGACGATGACGAGCTCTGAATCGGTGCTGATCTCTGCCGCGGAGCTGGCCGAACTGCTCGGTTCATCCCAGCCACCAGTAGTCGCTGACGTGCGCTGGACTCTGGGTGGACCGCCCGGTAAGCCGGACTTCGAGGCGAGCCACATTCCTGGTGCAGTCTGGGTGGATCTAGAGACGCAGCTCGCCGGACCGCCAGGTGTCGGCGGCCGGCATCCACTACCAACGGTTGCGGTTTTCGAGCGGGCAATGCGGGATATCGGCGTGTGCGAAGATTCGCTGGTTGTCGCGTACGATGCAGCAACTTCGCAGGCTGCCTCGCGGCTGTGGTGGCTGCTGACTGATGCCGGGCACCGGGATGTCAGAGTCCTGAACGGTGGTCTAGCCGCCTGGAGCGCTGCTGGACTGCCCACAGCCTCAGGTCCAGGAAGCCCGCCTCCACGTGGTGACTTCGTTGCACACCCCGGCCACCGCCGACAGCTAAGTGCGGCGGAGATCTCAGCGCGATTGGGAACGCCCGATGCTCCCACCCTCGTCGACGTGCGCGCGGCCGAGCGGTATTCGGGTGAAAGCGAGCCAATCGATCCAGTGGCCGGCCATATTCCCGGCGCTATCAACCTTCCAGCAACGGCGAATCTGCGCCCCGACGGGCGCATCTTGCCGCCAGCTGAGATCGCCAGGCTGTATGCCGCAGCCGGTGGTAGCGAAGGCGCGGTGCTGTACTGCGGGTCCGGGATCACCGCTGCGCACAGTCTTCTGGCACTGGAGTCCGCTGGACTGACAGCTGCTATCTACCCAGGATCATGGAGCGACTGGATCCGCGACTCGAACCGTCCGGTCGCCACCGGAACTGACCCCTCCTGAGTTAGCTGCGGCAGCACCGTCACAGGAGTCAGCTTTGACGCTTGGGTCCGCCGAACATGATTTCGTCCCAGCTCGGTACGGACGCGCGCTTCCGCTTCGTGCTCTTGCGCTCGGTTGGTTCGTCCACATGAACTACCGACTCAATCTCGAACTCATGGGCCTCGTCAGTCCGATCGGCCAGGTTTGCTGGCTGGTCCGGCGGTCCGGGCTCGTCGGTACCGGGCAATTCGTGCTCGGCGGTGTCGCTGATGGAGCTGAAAGAGCGCTCCTGGGATTCCGGAGAAGCAATGACGGCTTCGTCGTGCATGCTCGGCTCGACCGGATAATTGATCACGATGGCCGGCTCCCAGCCGCCGTCGCCACGGGTTCCAGTCTCAGGCACCGCCGTTGCGTCGCTTAGGCCTTCGTATACCCGTGGTGAGTCCTCGCTGTAGCCGTCGCCACCCAGCATCTCGTAGAGCGTCCCTATCGGCGACTCATCAGTCACGTCATCGCGTGCATCGCTGGGGTTGCGCGGGTCGGTGACTGGCCGCAACGTCCGGGACATGGCAACCGTCGGCTCATCATCCTCGTTCCGGGACTCATGTGCCGCATTCGCAAAAGCGAGCTTGTCGCTCACCAGCGTTGGCTCAGTGTCCTCCTCGGTCGATTCGATCAATCGCGGGCGGCCGCGCTGCGGACCTCGGGCGGAGGGCTGGTCGCCGAGCAGCCAACGGGCCTCGTCGTTGGCCGCGACGGAGAACCGTCCACGAAGATCGTAGAAGAAGGAGGCGTGCCGGCCAGAGTCTCCCGATCGGTAATCAGCGGTCACGGCCCAGCGGCCATCATCCAGGCGATAGGAGTCCCAGGTGATGGCGTCGATGTCGACTCCCCGACCCAGCAACCGCTCAGTGACCGTGATGCGCAGGCTGCGGTGACCCGAGGGCTCTCCACGGCGACGTACCGACGATGCCATGGCCATCGACGCGACGTGCTCGCGTTCGGCCAGGACGGGTGCAGCGAAGCGCTCGACCCGATCCATGGGAATGCCTGCCACCCGGGCCACATCCTCTATGGTCTCGCCTGCCCGGATCCGCGCCTGGATATCCCGGGGGGTGAGTGAGGTTTGCATTTCGATCTCCAGTTGTCCGAGTCGCGGCAGGTCACCGCGCAGTGCTGCACGGAGCCTCTCATCCGCCTCGATCATGAACTGCTCGCCGCTCTCGGTAGCCACGATCAAGGACTTCCCATCCGGGCTGAGTCCGACCAGTCGTGCGGTGCGCATCCGTCGCGGTGGCTCCTCGTGCGGCGTTCGTTCCAGTTAACTTACTCTGCCTCACGAGGAATTGCGGGAGGCGCTCGACGCACCGGCCAAGCCTGGAAATCCTCCTCGCTTGGGTCGGGTCGTACTGTCGGTCCATGCGTGAGCCTTTTCACCCGCGGCCTGCCACGCGCGGTGAGCTTCGGGTCTCTGGATATGTGAGCCGCCGTATCAAGACCGAGCTTCGCGACAACCTGCTGGAACGGCTGCGCTCTGGAACGACCGCCTTTCCTGGCATCGTCGGCTTCGATGCGACGGTGCTGCCCGAACTGGAAGGCGCGGTACTCGCCGGCCATGACCTGGTGATACTCGGTGAACGTGGACAGGGCAAGACGCGGCTGATGCGGACGCTGGCCGGGCTGCTCGACGAGTGGAGTCCGCAGGTGGCCGGGTGTGAGATCCATGATGATCCGTACGCGCCGGTGTGTGTCCGCTGTCGCTCATTAGCTGCGGAGCTGGGAGACGAGCTGCCAGTCGAGTGGCGGCACCGCGACGAACGGTACACCGAGAAGCTGGCGACGCCAGATACCTCGGTAGGTGACCTGATCGGCGACGTCGATCCAGTGAAGGTCGCTCAGGGCCGTACGCTCGGCGATCCCGAGACCGTGCATTACGGCCTGGTGCCTCGCACCAATCGGGGTGTGTTCGGTCTCAACGAGCTGCCCGACCTCGCCGAGCGCATCCAGGTCGCGTTGTTCAACGTCTTGGAGGAGCGGGATATCCAGGTTCGTGGCTACTCGCTGCGACTGCCTCTCGATATCTTCTTGATCGCGACAGCCAATCCCGAGGACTACACCAATCGCGGCCGAATCATTACGCCGCTGAAGGATCGATTCGGCGCCGAGCTTCGTACCCACTACCTCACTGATCTGTCCGATGAGGTGACTTTGATCCGTCAGGAAGCCAAGCTGGTGGCGGAAGTCGCTGATCATCTTCTTGAGGTATTGGCGCGACTGGTTGCCAACCTCCGCGAGTCCAGCTCCGTGGATCAGCGGTCTGGTGTGTCGGCACGTTTCGCGATCGCAGCCGCGGAAGGGGTAGCGGCCTCAGCGCTGCGGCGGGCGGCTCGTACACGAGATCATGAAATGGCGGTAGCGCGAATCTGCGATCTTGGTGTGGTGCTGCCCACGCTGCTCGGCAAGATTGAGTTCGAGATGGGCGAGGAAGGCCGGGAACAAGCGGTGCTGAATCACTTGCTTCGGCTCGCGGTCGCGGCGACATTCCGCGATCGGCTGTCAGGTCTGGACCTGTCCGGTTTCACTAATGTCTTCGCCCAGGGTGGGCTCGTGGAGACTGGTGACCTGGTTGCCGCTTCCGATCTGCTGGCGCAGCTGGGCGCGGTGCCTGGTCTGTACAAGGTGCTGTCCCGGCTTGGCTACGACGACGCGGCGGGCCGCGGCCAGGTGGCTGCTGCGGCTGAGTTCACCCTCGAGGGATTGCATCTGACCCGCCGGCTCGAGAAAGAGACCGTCGGTGGCCGGACTGTCTACGGAGCAGCCTGACGGGAGGTGATCATGGCTTCCGATAACGACGGGCGCGATCAGCACCGCAGTGAGGTGCCCGGCCGGGCCCACCACCGTTTCCGCTACGGACCATGGCGCGGCGGGCCAGACCCGCTGAGGCCCCCGTTCGACGTGCGCGAGGCTGTCGACAAGATCGGTCAGGATGTGCTCTCCGCAGGAACCGTACGCGACTCCTTGCGGGATCTGATGCGTCGAGGGCTGGATGGTCGCGGCGGTCTGGACCGATTGGCCGACAAGATCAGAAGGCTGCGCGCGCAGGCACGACGACGGGGCGATCTCGGCGCGACCCTGGATCAGGTCAGGGCCGCACTCGATCAAGCGCTGGCGGCCGAGCGGGAGACCTTGGCCGGCAGCGACACAGAGGATGCGCGGCTCGCCGAGCTGGAGCTGGAAACACTGCCCGACGATGTGGCCGGTCAAGTCCGTGCCCTCGACCAGTACTCGTGGCGATCCGAGGAAGCCCGTGCCATCTTCGAGGCGATCAAGAGCATGCTGCAGCGTGAGGTTCTGGACGCCCAGTTCGCGGGCATGAAGCAAGCTCTGGAATCCCCGGATCCGGAGGTGATGCAGCGCGTCAAAGACATGCTGGCCGATCTCAACGCGCTGCTTGCCGCCCATGCCCGGCAGGAGGATACGACCGACCAGTTCGCAGACTTCATGGAGCGCCATGGGGAGTTCTTCCCAGAACGACCGGAGACGATCGAGGAACTGATCGATGCGCTGGCGCGCCGTGAGGCCGCAGGCATGAGGTTGATGGCGTCGCTCAGCCCAGAGCAGCGGGAGCAGCTTGGGCAATTGCTTAGCCACGTACTCGCTGATGCCGATCTCGCCTCGGAAATGGCTCAGCTAGCCGACAACCTACGGGCGTTGCGTCCCGGTCTGGATCGCGACCAGGCCGCGAGCATGCGTCCCGGCGGTGAGCCACTCGGCTACAGCGCCGCGGTCGAGGCGGTTGCCGACTTGGCCGATCTGGAGGCGCTCGAGGCGCAGCTGTCCCAGGCCGACAGAGTCTCGACGCTGGATGAAGTGGACGTCGAGCTGCTGGCCAAACATCTTGGTCGTGAAGCCCTTAGCGACATTCAAGCTCTCCGTGATCTTGAGCGAGAGCTGGAGGAGCAGGGCTACCTGACCCGTGGCGACGATGGCCTGCGGCTGACCCCGCGCGCCGTTCGGCGACTCGGTCAGACTGCGCTGCGACGTGTGTTCGCGCAGCTCGACGCATCTGGCCGTGGCGATCATGACGATCACCAGACCGGCGCTGCCGATGAGCCGACTGGCCTGACCCGGCCCTGGGCCTTCGGCGATGAGCTGCCGATTGATGCTCCGCGCACGGTGTCCAACGCTTTGCATCGCTCGGGGCTGACCGCCACCGGTGTTGCTCTGGATGTCAGTGATTTCGAGGTCACCGAGACCGAGCGGCGCATTAGTGCGGCGGTCGCGCTGTGTGTCGATCTCTCCTTCTCGATGGTGCACGACGGACGCTGGGGCCCGATGAAGCAGACCGCGCTGGCGCTCAACCACCTCATTGAAACCCGATTTCGACAAGATGCGCTCCAGGTCATTGGCTTCGACAGGCTTGCCCGCCGAATGACTCCCGTCCAGCTCGCAGAAGTTGAGCCGGGGTGGATGCAAGGAACGAACCTGCAGCACGCGCTCATGCTCGCCGCGCGCCATCTGCGTCGGCATCCGGAGGCAGAGCCGGTCGTGCTCGTGATCACTGACGGCGAGCCAACTGCTCATCTCACCGGTGGGGGAGAGGCCTACTTTCACTGGCCGACGACATCGGAAACCCTGCGCGCAACGATCGCCGAAGTGGATGAGCTCACCCGTTACGGCGCGACGATCAATACGTTCATGCTGGGCGATGACGAGGGCTTGGCCCGCTTTGTCGACGCCATCGCTCGCCGTGCCGGTGGTCGGGTCTTTACCCCCGATATCAGCCGGCTCGGGGAGTACGTGGTCGCCGACTATCTGCGGGCGCGCCGCGGCCGCCGGTGAGTCGGCTCTAGAGGTATAGCGTCTGGCGTATGACTTTGATCTTGGAGCAGCTCCGGGAAGCATTGAATTCCCACGACACCCGTCGGTTAGCGGCTCTGTTTGCACCGGACTATCAGAGCTCCCAGCCCGCTCATCCCAACCGTGGTTTCGGTGGCAGCCAACAGGTCTTCTCAAACTGGTCAACCATGTTCGACGGTGTACCGGACTTCACCGCAGAGCTCCTGGCATGGTCGGTCGACGGCGATTTCGAGTGGGGCGAATGGGATTGGCGTGGCACTCATCGTGACGGGTCACGCTTCTCAATGCGCGGTGTCACCATCATGACCGTGCGCGATGGCCTCGTCGCTGCCGGACGGCTCTACATGGAGCCGACGGAGTTCGGCGGCAGCGACATCGACACGGCTGTACTCGAGCTGACCGAGCCGCAGAGCTCAAGCTAATGCAGGTACGACACAGTTGACGATCAGGACCTTACGTTGAGCACGCTTTGCCGCTGCCGCTGCAAAATGTCGGCGAGGTAGGTCCCGTAACCAGACTTCAGCAGAGAATTAGCTCGCCGCTCTAGCTCCTCGTCGCTCAGAAAGCCTTGCCGCCAGGCGGCTTCCTCAGGTGCTCCGATCTTCAAGCCCTGGCGAGCCTCAATGGTGCGTACGAAATTGCTCGCGTCGTTCATCGAGTCAAAGGTCCCGGTGTCCAACCAAGCCGTGCCGCGTGGCAGGACCCCAACCTGGAGTTTTCCGGCTGCGAGGTAATGCCGATTGACGTCAGTGATCTCGTACTCACCGCGAGCCGACCGTGGGAGCTGGGTCGCGATGCCGACGACGTCATTGTCGTAGAAGTAGAGGCCCGGAACGGCATAGTTCGACTTGGGATGAGCTGGCTTCTCCTCCAGTGAGATTGCGCGCCCATCGGCGTCGAACTCCACCACGCCGTACGTCCCTGGATCTGCCACCCAGTACGCGAAGACCGCCCCGCCCTCAACGTCAGTGAAGCGATGCAACTGCGTCCCTAGGCCTGGCCCGTAGAAGATGTTGTCGCCCAGTACGAGAGCCACCTTGTCGGAACCGATGAAGTCAGCACCAATGACGAAGGCTTGGGCCAATCCATCCGGCGAGGGCTGCTGGGCGTAACTGATCGAGATACCGAATTGCGAGCCATCGCCGAGCAGCCGCCAGAAGGCTGAGGCGTCATGCGGCGTACTGATCACCAACACGTCGCGGATCCCGGCAAAGATCAACGTCGACAAGGGATAGTAGATCATCGGCTTGTCATAGACCGGAACCAGCTGCTTGCTCACTCCCAGGGTCACTGGATGCAGTCGAGTCCCCGAGCCGCCAGCCAGGATGATGCCTCGCATGGCGCCTAGTCTCGCAGAGCCGAGCACGGGCAGTTGCTCGCACTTTAAGCCGCCTGCCACAAGCTGTCTGGCCTCCATAGGATGACTCGCATGACGAACTTTCTGGTGACCGGCGGGGCGGGTTTCATCGGCTCGAACTTCGTCCGGTATGTACTCGATCACACAGATTCTTCGGTCACGGTGTTGGACAAGTTGACCTACGCTGGAAACCGGGAATCGCTGAAAGGCTTGCGCAAGGATCGCTTCAGATTCGTCCGAGGCGACATTTGTGATGCCAGTCTGGTCCACGAGCTGGTGCGGGGCCACGATCTCGTGGTCCATTTCGCGGCCGAGTCCCACAATGACAACTCACTGCGAGACCCATCTGCATTCAT